>CAWVGT010000311.1:0-8785 GCA_963928645.1 Candidatus Fimadaptatus sp. | reverse complement strand
CGGGCCGGCTCCGCTCAAACCCCGCGGCAGTTGCCCGGCTGGCGGACGCTTTGCCCGCCGCCGTAACGCAGACCTTGCTTCATACAGCGCGCTGCGCGGTGGCCAGCGCTGGCGATTTTGAGCGCGCGCTTTGCCGTGCATCGCCGTTCAGTCGGCCTGAGATACCGCGCGCCCGGGCCGCTTCTATGCCGATCGCTGCGCGCGACGGGCCGGCTCCGCTCAAACCCCGCGGCAGTTGCCCGGCTGGCGGACGCTTTGCCCGCCGCCGCAAAACAAATCTTGCCTCACACCGCGCGCTGCGCATCGGCCTGCGCCGGCGATTTTCACCACGCGCTTTGCTGTGCATCGCAGCTCGATTGACCTGCGATACCGCGCGCCCCGGGCCGCTTCTATGCCGATCGCTGCGCGCGACGGGCCGACTCCGCTCAAACCCCGCGGCAGTTGCCCGGCTGGCGGACGCTTTGCCCGCCGCCGTAAAACAAACCTCACCTCACACCGCGCGCTGCGCGTCGGACAGCGCCACCGATACCATGCGGCTGACGCCCTTCTCCTCCATCGCCACGCCGTAGAGCGCGTCGCAGCACTCCATCGTGCCCTTGCGGTGCGTCACCACTATGAACTGCGTCTTTTCCGAATACCGGCTCAGGTACTGCGCGAAGTTGTCTATGTTGGCGTCGTCCAGCGCCGCCTCGATTTCGTCGAGTATGCAAAACGGCGTGGGTCGTATGTCCAGCATCGCAAACAGTATCGCTATCGCCGTCAGCGCCCGCTCGCCGCCCGACAGCAGCGTCAGCATCTGCAGCTTCTTGCCCGGCGGCTGCGCGGCTATGTCTATGCCGCAGTTGAGCACGTCGCTCTCGTCCTGCAGCATGAGCTTGGCGCTGCCGCCGCCGAACAGCGCCTTGAACGCCACCTGGAACCGCTCGTTGAGCAGTTTGAACTGGCTGGCGAACTGCGCGCGCATCTGCCCGGTCAGATCCTCTATTATGCGGTTCAGGTCGGCCTGCGCGCGCAGCAGGTCGTCGCGCTGCGAGGTCAGCTCGCGCAGCCGCGCGCCGGCCTCCTCGTACTCCTGCGGCGCGTTCACGTTCACGCTGCCCAGCTCGCGTATCTGGCCGCGCAGCCCCGCTATGCGCCGGTCGGCCTCGCCCAGCTGCAGCGTGCGGTCGGCCTGCTCGGCGCACGCCTCGTATGTGAGCTCGTAGTCCTTCCATATGCGCGCCTGCTGGTTGTCCAGCTCGGTGTGCGCGCGGTCCAGCAGCAGCTCCAGCCGGTGCAGCTGCTCGGTGAACTCGGTCAGGTTGCCCTGCGCCGCCTCCTGCTCGGCCTCGAGCTGACGCCGGCGCTGCGCGCGCGCGCCGCTGTCGGTGTCGGCCGCGTCCAGCTCGGCCCGCGCCCGGTTGAGCGCCGCGCCCGCCTGCTCGACCTCCGCCTCGCGCCCGGCCCGCTCGCGCGCCTGCTCCGCGCGCGCCGCCTCGCCGCGCTTGAGCTCGCGCTGCGCGCGCTCCATGCCCTGGGCGCGCTCGGCCAGCTCGGCCTCTATGCGCTTGAGCTCGGCGGCGCGCGCGTTCTCGTCGCGCACGCGCTCGGCCAGCTCAATGCGCCGGCGCGTCAGCTCCTCGCGCGCCTCGTCCAGCTGCTGCCGCCGCTGCGCCAGCGCGCGCTGCTGCTGGGCTATGTCGCGCTGCATCTGCTCGTGATTGCTCTCGGCCGCGCCCTGCTCGCCGGTCAGCCCGCCCAGCTCGCGCATCACGTCGTTCAGGTTCACGCCCAGGTTGTCGCGCTCCAGCTCCATGCGCTGCATGCGGTCATCCAGCGCGCCGCGCTCACGATCCAGCTGTTCGAGCTGCTGGTCGAGCTTGAGCACGCCGTCCTCGCTGAGGCGCAGCTGCGCCTCGGCCTGGTCTATGCGCGCGTGCAGGCTGGCGCGCTCGGTCTCGAGCCCGGCCAGCTCCTCGTCCGCGCGCGCCAGCCGGTCATCCAGCGCCTTGAGCACGGCCTCGTGCTCGGCGATCTCGCGGTCGCGCGACAGCAGGTTGGTCACGCGCGACTGTATGCTGCCGCCGGTCATCGAGCCGCCCGAGTGCATCACGTCGCCCTCGAGCGTGACCAGCCGGAACGCGTGCCGGCCGCGGCGCATTATCTCTATGCCCGCGTCCAGATCGCGCGCCACCACGGTGCGGCCCAGCAGGTTGTCCACTATGCCCTGATAGCGCTTGTCGAACTGCACCAGCTCGCTGAGCACGCCCAGGCAGCCGTCGGTCTTGAGCGCCTGGCGCTCGCCCGGCGACAGCGTGCGCCCCATGACCGACGTGACCGGCAGGAACGTCGCGCGGCCGTACCGGTTGGCGCGCAGGTACTCTATCATGCGCTTGGCGTCCTGCTCGGTCTCCACAATTATGTTCTGCAGCGCCGCGCCCAGCACCATGTCGGCGGCGCGCTCCAGCTCGCGCGGCACGCGCAGTATGCTGGCCACCACGCCCACTATGCCCCGGTCGTGTTCGCGGCCGGCCTTGAGCATGACCTGCTTTACCGCGAACTGATAGCCCTCGTAGTCGCGCGCCATCTCGCGCAGCACCTTGAGTCGGGTCTCGGTCTGCTGGCGGCTGAGCACCAGCTGCTGGCGCGCCTCCTGCGCGCGATTGCGGGCGTCGCGGTTGCGGCTGAGCTCGGCCTGAAGCGCCTGGGCGCCGCGGCGCACCTCGTCCTGATGCGCATGCGCGGCCTCGCGCTCGCGCCCGCCGGCCGCCGCGGCCTCGTCCAGCGCGGTGCGCTGGCGCGCCAGCTCGCCGCACTCGCGCTCGCACGCTGTCATGCGCTCGGTTATCGCCTGGCGCATAGCGGTCAGCCGCGCCCGGGCGCTCTTAACGTCGCTGAGCCGGTTGATCGCCTCCATCAGGCTCTCCTTGCGCTCCTCTATGCGCTGCGCCTCGGAGTTGAGCTCGTCGGAGGCGCGCGTCAGCTCCACGTCGCGCGCGGCCAACTCGGCCTGTATGCCCTCGCGCTCGCCGGACTGCGCGGCCTGGGTGCGGCTGAGCTCGTCGTGCCGGGCGCGCAGCTCGGCCTGCGCCCGCTCCGACTCGCTCAGCTCGCCCGTGAGGCGCTCGCGCTCGCGCTCCAGCGCCTGGGCGCGCTCGTCCAGCAGCTCGAGCTCGCCCTGGGCGCGCTGCGCGGCGCGGGTCAGCTCGACCACCGAGTCGCGCAGGCCCTGCGTGCGGGCTTCGGCCTCGGCCTGGAGCCGGTCCAGCTCGTCGCGCGCGGTGCGGGCGGCGTCGCAGCGCGCCTGAGCCTGCGCGATAGCGTCGCGGCGCTGCTGTGCGGCGCGCTCGTGTTCGGCGGCGCGCTGGCGGATCGCGTCGTAGCGCAGCACGAACTGCGATATATCCAGCGCGCGCATCTCGTCAAATAGCTGTATGTAGCGCCGGGCCTTTTCGGCCTGGCGTTCGAGCGGGCCTATCTGGCGCTGGGCCTCGGCGATTATGTCCTCCACGCGGGTCAGGTTTTCGTTGGTGTTGTCGATCTTGCGCTCGGCCTCGGCCTTGCGGGCCTTGTACTTGGATATGCCGGCGGCCTCCTCGAACACGGCGCGCCGCTCGTCGCCGCGCTGGGAGAGTATCTCGTCGATGCGGCCCTGGCCTATCAGCGAATAGCCCTCCTTGCCTATGCCGGTATCGCGGAACAGGTCGATTATGTCCTTCAAGCGGCACGCGCTCTTGTTGAGGAAGTACTCGCTGTCGCCGTTGCGGTAGACGCGGCGCGTGACCAGCACCTCGGCGAATTGCACCGGCAGCGCGCCGTCCGAGTTGTCCAGCGTCAGCGACACCTCGCAGTAGGACAGCGGCTTGCGCTTCTCTGTGCCGCCGAATATGACGTCCTCCATCTTGGCGCCGCGCAGCGTGCGCGCGCTCTGCTCGCCCAGCACCCAGCGCACCGCGTCGGATATGTTCGACTTGCCGCTGCCATTGGGGCCCACTACGCCCGTTATCCCGCTGTCAAACACCATCTGCGTGCGCTCGGCAAACGACTTAAAGCCGTATATGTCCAGCTTTTTGAGCTTCATCTGCGCCAGTCAACTCCCATTTCATTATAGAGCCACTATCGTATTATATTATGGATTTGCACATTCGTAAAGCCAGTTAACGCTAAAGTTCTGGTTGCGCCGCGGCGCGCCGGGGTATTTGTACGCCGCGGGGCACTTTGCATTATCTGGTTGCGCTGTTTCAGCGCACGGGGTGCGCCGGCTCGGTTCGGTTGCGCGGGGCGTACGGCGCCGCCTGGTAGCACTGCCACAGCTCATAGATCACGCCGGCGCGCGGCGCATGGCTCGGGCGCAGCTGCGGCATCAAAGCGTCGAAAGCCTCCGCCGTGCCGCTGAGTGTGCGTGTTATCGTGGCTCAACGGCAGGCGCGCCGGCTCGGTTCAGCTGCGTGGGTCGGCTGGCTCCGCCTGATAGCACTTCCATAACACATCGAATGCCTCCGCCATGCCATTGAGTCTGTGTACTACCACGGCTCCATGGCGCGCCGGCTCGGCTCAGCTGCGCGGGGCGTTCAGCTCCGCCTGATGGCACTGCCACAGCTCATAAAACACGCCGGCGCGCGGCGCATGGCCCGGGCGTAGCTGTGATATCAACACGTCAAAGGCCTCCGTCGTGCCGTTGAGTGTGCGTGTTATCGCGGCCTACACGGCGGGCGCGCCTGCTCGGTCAACTGCGCGGGGCGTCCAGCTCCACCTGATAACGCTACCATAGCGTGTAAAACGCATCTGCACGCGGCGCATGGCCCGGTTCAGCTGCGATATCAACACGTCTAAAACCTCCACCATGCCGTTGAGTCTGTGTACTATCGCGGCCTCCACGGCGGGCGCGCCTGCTCGGCTCAGCCGCGTGAAACGTCCAGCTCCGCCAGATAGCACCGCCACAGCTCATAGAACACGCCCGCGCGCGGCGCATAACCCGGGCGCAGCTGCGACATCAGCGCGTCGAAAGCCTCCGCCGCGCCGCATAAGCTGCGCGCGATGGCTTCCTCGACTTTATCGCGCGCCGCGACGAAGTCCGGCAGCGGCACATCCATATGCGCCAGCCGCTCGCGCCCGCCGTACCGGTGCACGTTCGTGCCGGCCGCGTCGTCGCGCTGGCGCATCTGCAGCACCAGCGTCTCGTTGACCTGGCAGTTGACCAGGTGCGCGGCGATCAGATAGTCGCCGCGCAGCAGCTTGCCCAGCGCCTGCACCTGCACGAACCAGAACGCGTCGGCCTGCGCGCGCGCCGGGCATGGCCAGAACCGCCCCTCGAGCTTCAGCTCGGGCTCGCGCGCCGGAACCAGCCCCAGCGCCGGGCGGCTCGCGTCCACATCCAGCCGCACGCCCACGTCGAACCGCATGCCGTCGCGCCGCACCACGCGGTACAGCGGCGCATCCGGCGCGCCGCCCAGCTGCAGCCCCAGCAGCGCCGCGGGCGCAAGCCCCAGCCGCGCTGCGCCCGCCGCCGTGGCGTACGCGGGCGCGTCCTGGGGCGAGACGCGCAGCTCCAGCTTCACGTCCAGGTCGCTGAGCGCGTCGTGCCAGCTGCGCGCCACGGCCCCGTCCAGCGCCCGGGCGTCGCTCGAGCTCACGCTCAGCCCGCGCACCGTCGCGCCCTCAAACTCGCAAAGCGCCTCCGCGCGCCGTATCAGCTGCTCCAGCGCGGCGCGCATCGCCGCCCTGTCCACGCGCATTCCAATTCCCCCCTGTCGCAAAGCGGCGCGCCGGTTCATCTTCCGGCGCGCCTCAGTCTATTGACAAAGTATGCCGCATGCTGTCAGCTTGACCTAGCATGCAATAGCAACCGGCAAAGCATGTAAATCAAAGCGGAACACTGCTTAAATTAGACCGGTTTTACAGCTTCTCCCATACGATGTTTCAAAAACCATATGGAATAGAACACGCTGCCCAGCCGCCGGGCTTTGTCAACGGTCTGCGGCGCGCCGGTTCATCTTCCGGCGCGCCTCAGTCTATTGACAAAGTATGCCGCACGCTGTACGCTTGACCAATCATGCAGCAGCGACCGGCAAAACGTGCTAACCCAAGCGGAACACCGCTCATACGATGTTTAAAACCTTTGGGGATAGAGCCTGCTGTCCAGCTGCCGGGCTTTGTCAGCGGTCTGCGGCGCGCCGGTTCATCTTCCGGCGCGCCTCAGACTATTGACAAAGTATGCCGCATGCTGTACGCTTGACCAATCATGCAGCAGCGACCGGCAAAACATGCTAACCCAAGCGGAACACCGCTCATACGATGTTTAAACCTTTTGGGATAGAGCCCGCTGTCCAGCTGTCGGGCTTTGTCAGCGGTCTGCGGCGCGCCGGTTCATCTTCCGGCGCGCCTTGCTCCTGTATTGATGTACACCCGGGCGCGTTCATCGGGCCGCGCCGCCCTCCAGCAGCTCGAGCGCCGCGCGCGCCGCCATCTGCTGCGCCTGCTTTTTGGACGCGCCCGCGCCGCGCGTTACCACGTCGCCGAACGCGCACTCGAACTCGAACGTCTTGGCATGGTCGGGGCCGCTGGCCGAGATCAGCCGGTATTCGGGCACGCTACCGCCGCCCTCCTGCAATATCATCTGCAGCCGGGACTTGTAGTCGTCGGGCACGTCGGGCGCCTGGGCCATGCCCTCGCCCAGTATGCGCTCCACCAGCGCGGCCGCGGCGTCCAGCCCGCCGTCCAGGTATACCGCCGCGATCAGCGCCTCCATCGCGTCGCACAGCACCGAGGGCCGGTGCTTGAGCCCGTCGGTCACGGCGCTGCCGGCCATGCGCAGCCAGTCGCCCAGCCCCAGCCGCCGCGCGCACGCCGCCAGCGACCTTTCGCACACCAGCAGCGCCCGCCACTTGGTCAGCACGCCCTCGTCCACGCTGCGCTCGCGCTCGAACAGCCGCCGGCTCACGCACAGCTCCAGCACCGCGTCGCCCAGGAACTCCAGCCGCTGATTGCTGGCGCAGCCGTGCTCCTCGGCGTAGGTCGAGTGCGTCAGCGCCTCGCTGAGCAGCGCGCCGTCCTTGAACGCGTATCCTATGCGCGCCTGCAGTCCTTCCAGGCCCATCACGCAATCAAACCCTTTATGCAGTCGACCACGTCGCTCACGGTCTTTATGTTCATCAGCACGTCGTCGTCGACCGATATGTTGAACTCGTTTTCCAGATCCATTACCAGCATTATTATGTTGGCCGAATCGGCCTTCAGATCCTCCAGCATGCGGGTCTTGAGCGTTATCTCGTCGGGCGATATGCCCATCTGCACCGATATGAGCTCGGCCACCTTGTCGAATATCTGCTTATCTGTCATCGTTGTCATCCCCTCCGTCAACCTCGGCGGCGCCAGCGCGCGCCGCGAACCGCGCATTCATCTGCGCCTCAATAATATTCACGATATCGCCTTCGACCATGCGCGCGGCCTGATAGAGCGCGTTTTTGATCGCGGTGGCGTTGGACGAGCCGTGCGCCTTTATCACCGCGCCGCGCACGCCCAGCAGCGGCGCGCCGCCCTCCTCGGTATAGTCCATGCGCTTTTTCACGTTGCGGAACGCGGGCTTGGCCAGCGCCGCGCCCAGCTTGGTCACGGTCGAGCTCATCAGCTCGGCCTTTATCATGCCCATCAGCATGCTGGCCAGGCCCTCGGTCAGCTTGAGCACGACGTTGCCGGTAAAGCCGTCGGCCACCACCACGTCGGCCGCGCCGGCGGGTATGTCGCGCGGCTCTATGTTGCCGGTGAAGTTGAGGCCGCTTTGGCTAAGCAGCGCATAGGCGGCCTTGCTCAGCTCGTTGCCCTTTTCGCTCTCGGCGCCTATGTTTACCAGCGCCACGCGCGGGTTGGAGTAGCCCTTGACCTTTTCCATGTATATGCTGCCCATCAGCGCGAACTGGGCCAGGTATTCGGGCCGGCAGTCGGCGTTGGCGCCGCAGTCCAGCAGCAGGTACGGCCGCGCGGTGGACGGTATCACGCTGGCCAGCGCGGGCCGGTCTATGCCCTTTATGCGCCCCACGCGGAATATGCCGCCAGCCAGCAGCGCCCCGGTCGAGCCGGCCGACACGCACGCCTGCGCCTCGCCTCGCTTTACGGCCTCCATCGCCTTGACCACCGACGAGTCGGGCTTGCGCCGCACCGCCAGCGCGGGCTGTTCGTGCATCGATATCACGTCGCGCGCCTCGATTATGTCTATGCGCTCGCGCAGCGCGCCCGCGCCCGAAAGCAGCGGCTCGAGCGCTTCAGGCCGGCCCGCCAGCGCCACGGCGATATCCGCGCGCTCGCGCAGCGCCATCAGGCAACCCTCAACCACCGCGCCCGGGGCGTTGTCGCCGCCCATCGCGTCCACAGCTATGCGAATCATTGTCCGCCTCCTTTAAGTGCGCGGACTGACCCGCGCACAGGTTTATTATACCACACGGCCGCCGTTTGCGGAAGTGGCATTTTGGCGCCCTGCGGCGCGCATATAAGCAAGGCGCACATCCCATTTTGCGGAATGTGCGCCGGCTTTTAAATCATACTGCATTACGCCTTGGCGGCGGTAGCGGTCTCGGTCTTTATGACCTGCTCGTCACCGTAGTAGCCGCAATTCTTGCATACGTGGTGGCTCAGCTTCAGCTGCTGGCAACGCGGGCAAGTCACGATGCCGGGCGCGCTCAGCTTCCAATTGGCGCGACGGCTATGCTTGCGCGCCTTCGATACCTTTCCCTTCGGTACTGCCATTGTCTACACCTCCTCATCTCGGGTCAGCAAATCTTCCAATGCAGCAAAAGGCTTTCGCGTATCCGAA
>CAWVGT010000310.1:0-7489 GCA_963928645.1 Candidatus Fimadaptatus sp. | reverse complement strand
AAGCCAGCGCCTTGAGACGCTGGCCGGTATCAATAGGCTTTTAGCCTTTGTGCAAACCACCCGTTTGACGGGTGGTTATGGTTTTATCAAACGCCTGCTACCTGAAAGACAGGTCGCAGGCGGTTTGCTTATGCTATTGTATTGCCGCTGACTGCCTTCTGGCGCAGCGCAAGGCCCGCTTCGAACGCCGCGCAGGCCGCGCACGCGGCGGCGCGACCTGCGCTCATGCGCGGCGCGTCATTCGGGCCGGTGGTTCCAGTCAAAGCCCACGGCGTTGAGCAGCTGGCGCGCTATGTACATGTGGCCGGTCTGGTTGGGGTGTATGCGGTCCCAGGCGATGTTGCACGAATGCATGTAGCGGAACAGCTCGTCCCATGCGGCCTGCAGATCCACGCAGATCTGGCCGTGGCGCTGCGCGAGCGCCTTTACGACCGCGCCATAGCGATCCATCTGCGCGCGCATGGCGTCGCTGCGGTTGGGCTCCATGTGGTAGGGCGTCATCAGCACCATGCCGCGCGCGAACTCGAGCGTGCGCCGAATCAGCTCGTCGTAGGTGCGCTCGTATTCGTCCAGCGGCACGTGTATCTCGCGCTGGGCGGGGCTGTCGAACTGGCGCCACACGTCGTTTATGCCTATCAGCACGCACACCCAGTCGGGCTTGAGCGCGACCACGTCGCTGTCCCAGCGCGCCTTCAGGTCGCGCACGGTGTTGCCAGATATGCCCATGTTGACAATGCGCAGCCCCAGCTCGGGATATGTGCAGCTCAGCATCGCGCCAAAGTCGGCCACGTACGACGTGCCCCAGGCGTTGAACAGTCCCTCGCCTACCGGGCGCGCGCGGTCGAAGTCGGATATAGAGTCGCCGATTATGAGTATCTTTTCATCCTTTTTGAATATCATATCGCTACCTCCCTGCGGGCGCTTGAGCGCCCCGCCGCATGCGACCATTATACGCCCGAAGCGCGCGCGGGTCAATGGGTTTCGGGCAGGTCGGCGCGCCAGAGGATATCGGTCTTGAGCGGATATGGTATTGCATATCAGCTTACGTCTGAAAATACACCAGATTGTTCGGTTTGGGTAGTGACATGCGCGCAAAATTGTGATAATATGTATGGCAGGACAAACCATTGGCCCAACGACGTGCAAATAGATATGACAGCGAGGGGAAATAGCATGGCGGATTATCAACTTACTTGCTGCTCGACTGCGGATATGCCCCAGGAGTACTTCGACAGGCGCGGCATAAAGTACGTCTGTTTTCACTTTACGATGGACGGCGTGCAGTATGACGACGACCTGGGCAAGTCGATGTCGTTCGACACGTTCTATGCGCGCGTGGCCGCGGGCTCGATGCCCACGACCAGCCAGGTGAACGTGGACGAATTTATAAACTTCTTCGAGCCGATGCTCAAGGCGGGGCAGGACATACTGCACATATCGTTTTCATCGGGGCTGTCGGGCGAGTCCAACGCGGCGCAGATCGCCGTGGGCGAGCTGCGGGCGCGGTATCCCGAGCGGCGCATACTGGCGCTGGACTCGCTGGGCGCGTCGTCGGGCTACGGCCTGCTGGTGGACGCGGTGGCCGACCTGCGCGACGCGGGCGCGAGCATAGACGAGGCGTACGCCTGGGCGCAGGCCAACCGGCTCAAGGTGCACCACTGGTTCTTCTCGACCGACCTGACGCACTACAAGCGCGGCGGGCGCATATCGGCCACGTCCGCGGTACTGGGCAGCATGTTCAACATCTGCCCGCTGCTCAACATGAGCTTTGACGGCAAGCTGATACCGCGCGAAAAGGTGCGCACCAAGAAGAGCGTAATCAACCGCATAGTGAAGAAGATGGAGGAGCACGCGCAGGGCGGGCTGGAGTACTGCGGCAAGTGCTTCATATCGTGCTCGGCGTGTTGGGACGACGCGCGCGCTGTGGCGGCGCTGATAGAGGAGCGCTTTAGGCAGCTTACCGGCCGAGTGATGATAAACTCGGTCGGCACGGTGATAGGCTCGCACACCGGGCCGGGCACTGTGGCGCTGTTCTTCTTCGGCGACGAGCGCAAGGACTGAGCGCGCTGTGGCATGTCGACGCGCCCCGGGCAAGGCAAAGCCCAGGGCGCGTTTGTACGCCGGTCTTGGGGGCTCGCCAGGGAGTGCCGGGCGCGGCGCCATATCACCCGGTCAGAAACATGACCGAGCAACAGAGGCGAGCACAAGCCTGTTAACGGCGCCGGACGCATTGCGCCGGCATTATACTTGCGCCCACAATAAGCCGCTCGACTCATCATGTGGCGCAAAATCCATGCGGTGTCCCTAAAAAAGCGCCAAGGTTGCTTGGGCTGTGGGCCGCCTTGACATATGTCTAAAAGAGTTTTATACTATAGTTGGTATCTTTCACATGCGGAGAATCAAATATCAGCGGTGTGGTGACAGAGGTTGGAGTCAAACAGCTTAAAACTAACGCGCATACGCTGCACCAATTGCGGGGCGGAATTTGAAAATGTGTCCGAGGGACAGCGGCTATTCCGTTGCACGCGCAAGGGGTGCGGCGCTGTGTTTCTTGTGGAGCAGGGACAGCGCTTTTCGGACGTGGAACAGCAGCGCGCGGAGCAGATACAGCGGCTGCGCACGGCGCTGGGCGGCAGCCTGTCGCCGCTGGTCACCGAGCAGGCCGAGCTGTACGCGCGCGAGATACTAGCGCTGATACCCGACGACTTTCGAGCGCGTGCTGCGCTGTGCCTGTGTCAGGCGATCAAGGGCAAGCCGCTCGCGCTGCGCAGCTTGCTGGAGGGCGCGGTGGACTGCCCGCAGCAGGAGTTCCTGGAGATGTTCCCGATTTTGCTGGCCAGGTGCGAGTATCGAGAGCTGCTGTCGCTGGCGGCTGCGGCGGAGCAGTGCGTCGATGCGCACGGCCTGGACGACTGCCTGAGCGCGATCGACCGGCGCAAGGAGGAGCTGCGCCGCATGAGCGAATGCTATGCGGACGTGCCGCGCGACGTGTTCATCTGTCACAGCAGCGTGGACAGTGCCAAGGCGCTGCGCGTGCTGACGGCGCTGGAGGTGGACGGCAACCAGTGCTGGATAAGCAGCCGCAACATGGTGCCGGACGCGCCGGACTACTGGGAGCGGATAGAGCGGGCATTGCAGCGCTGCCGCGTTATACTGGTGCTGTGCAGCGATGCGTCAATGATGAGCAAGGATGTGCAGCGCGAGCTGGGCATGGCCGAGCGCATAGGCAACGCCCGGCTGGAGATCAAGCTGGACGATACGCCGCATACGACGCTGTTCAAGGTGTTCTTCAACGGCATAACCTGGATAGACGCCACCAGCGGCATGGAGGGCGCGCTGTCGCAGGCCAAGCGGCGCGTGTACGACGTGCTGCACCCGCCCGTCCAGCATACGTCGAAGCCTCATGCCCAGCCGGCGGGCTCCGCCGACCGGACTGCCGGGTCGGGCGGTCGCGCGCGCAAGGCGCGAAAGTCCACAAAGGGCGAGCCGGCAAGCGCCGATGCGGTGCTGCGCGCGGAGCCGCCAGTGGAATCGGGTGAAGCTGTGTCGCCGGATGAGCCCAGGCCGGAGCCTGATACCGCGGGGCAGGACGCGCTCAAGCCGGACGTCAAGCCCGCAATGAGCGACGCACCTGCTCCGGAAGCCCAATCCAAAGCACAGGACGCGCCCAAGCCGGACGTCAAGCCCGCAATGAGCGACGCACCTGCTCCGGAAGCCCAATCCAAAGCACAGGACGTGCTCAAGTCGGACGCCAAGTCTGCAACAGGTGACGCATCTGATCCGGAAGCCCAATCCACAGCGCAGGACGTGCCCAAGTTGAACGTCAAGCCCTTAACAGGTGACGCATCCAATTCTGAGCACCAATCCGCGGCTCAGGACGCGTCCAAGCCGAAGGCCAAGACCGCGGCGCAGCATACCAACAAGTCGAACGCCAAGACCGCGCCGCGCGGTGAGCCGGACACAAAGAACCTGCCGGGCGCCGACAAGGCATCGAGAGCCGCGTCGACCAAGCGGGGTGCGGACGCGCAGTCGGCCTCCGCGTCGGGATCGGGCCAGGCCGCTGTGGCGGAGCGGAAGCGCATCAGCGGACGGGCGGTATTGCTGTTGGCGGCGATATTGCTGATGCACTTGAGCAATGCGATAGAATTGCCCAAGGCGCTGTTGAAGCTGTTCGACAATGCGTTTGTGAGGTCGAACGCGGACCCCGAGGTGCTGAACTGCTTCAGGCGCTGGATGGCGGCGCTGCCCGTGCTGAATATCATTGTCGTGGCGGCCGATTCGTGCGTGTTGATGGCGCGCGGGCGCAGCGGCAGGGCATTCATGTGCTCGCTGATCAACTGGCTGGCGTATCTGTTCGTCATTTCGATTAACGGTTCGGGCCATGAGCCGACGATTGCGGCGTTTGCGCTGGGGTATGTGTTTATGTTCGCGGGCATGCTCGCGCCCTGCCTGTACATGATGCGATATATAAAGCGCGCCGGCGTGGAGGTGTCCAGATGACCCAGATGACGATGAACACTATAGAGCCGCTGAACTGGTTCGTTAATGCCTGGTATATGCTGAGGCCGTTTGATACGTTGATCGTGCTGGGGCTGGCCCTGCTGATGGTGTTCACGTCCCGGCTGGCCCGGCAGCTGGCGCTGAGCCGGCTGCTGAACGCGCTGATTATTTGCTTGGCCGTGGTGCCGCTGGGCATGTTCTGTTACATAATGATCTGCGGCCTGCTCTGAGTCGGGCGCAGCCGGGAGGAAGGTGGAGCCATATGAGCCTGCTGAACAGGCAATCGGCGCGCGAGCTGGCGCCCACGGACGCGGGCGCGCTGATAGAGCGCTGCGAGCGCGGCGAGTTCAGGCCCGGCGACGCGCTGCGCATACCCGCAGGCTGGGAGGCCATTTTGGTGTGCAGGAGCGCGTTCTCGCAGGTGTTGCGCGAGGGCGACACGCGGCTGCCCGTCAAGGGGCGGCGCGCGCAGCAGGGCGAATTGTACTTTATCAGGCTGGCGCCGGCGGAGCGCATCGAGTGGGGCATGGGCGGCTTGCACATAGGCGGCGACCTGTGCGGGCTGCACGGCTCGCTGCGGCTCGAGGTGGCGTCCAGCCGCAAGCTGCTCAGCGCGTTTATGAGCGAGCCGATGCCGCTCACGCCCGAGCGCGCGTTCGACCGGCTGCTGGAGCAGACGCTGGACATGGTGGGCAGCACAGCGTGCGGCCTGTTGCAGCGAAGCGACGAGCTGGAAGGCGCGCGGGAGCGCATCGCAGCGGTGGCGCGGGACCTGCTCGAGGAGCCGTTTGAGCGCTATGGCCTGGCCGTGGCGGAGCTGAGCGTGGAGGGCACGTATGTCGCTCCCGGCGCGCAGGGGGTGTAGCGCATGGCGGACGGCATTCGCAATCGCAACTGCATGGCCGATAAGCTGTCGCAGGCGGCGGACGAGGCACCCAACGCCGAGTTGAGGCGGCAGCTGCGCGCGCTGCTGCGCACCGTGATGGCGGATCGCACCGCCAGCACCGACGCGCAGCTCGATCAGGAGTTGATCGGGCTGGCGGGCGAGCTGCTGGACTGCGTGCGCCAGGGCAAGCTGGCCGTGGTGCAGGTACAGATCGAGCGCATTGAAGCGCTGCTGCCGCGGCGCGCGGTGCTTGCGCAGGGAGGTAAGAGGATGAGTTTATTCAAGCGGATATCCGAACGGCTGGGCGGCAAGCCGCGCGCGTCTTTGGCGGACGCGGCGTGCAGCCAGGCGGACGCCAACATATTCGAGCTGGAAAAGCAGATAGCCCAGCTCTCCGAGGACCGGGAGCGCGAGCTGGACAAGCTCCGGCAGTATGTGCATCAGGCTGCGCAGTACAAGGACGAGTCGATGGAATACAAGCAGCTAAAGAGCCGCGCCGGCCTGGTCAAAAAGCAGATAGCGATATACGAAAGCCAGATAAGCGCGCACTTCACTGCGCTGATGAACAACCAGAGGTATAAGCAGATGATAGCCAGCGGCCAGGCCATGCAGGGGCTCTCCGACATGCTGCCCGATCCGGCCGAGGCCGACGTGCTGCTGGAGCAGATCGCCCAGCGCACGGACGAAGTGAAGTTCAAGCAGGACGCGTTCGGCGACAAGCTGCGCGAATACGAGGACCGCATAGACCTGGGCGCGACGCTCCAGACGCCCGAGGACGCCGAGTTTGACGCTGCCGTGATGGCGGCGCGCGGCGAAGCCGGGCGCGAGGCACAGCCCGAGCCGGCGCCGCAGGGCGACGAAGCTGAGCGCGCAGCGTCATCCGCAGGCGCGGGCACTCCCCGCGACGAAGTTCAAACCGCAGCCGATGCGGCGGAGCCGGAGCTGCCCGAGCGGCGCGCCGTATCCGAGGCGCCGGAATTTTAAGAGAGAGGCGTGCTATTTATGGGCATAAGGGAGCTATTCAAGAGCAAGGAGGAGCGCGCGCTGGAGGCCAAGCTCGCGCTCAAGCGCAGCATACAGGAGCTGGATCGATGCGACAAGTCGCTCGAGCGCAAGAAGAACGAGATGATCCGCCACGCGCAGGAGGCCCGCAAGCAGGGCATAGAGCAGCAGTACCAGATAGCGCTGAACGGGCTTAAGATGATACTGGGCTATCAGCGGCGCACCCAGGCCATGAAGCTGCGCATACAGATGGCCGAGTCGATGCGCGACCTGACGAACACGAGCGCCGAGTTCGTCAAGATACTGGGCAGCGTGGGCAAGGAAATGGGCGCGCTGGTGAAGGGCGCCGACTTCGTGCACAATCAGGTCGAGTTCCAGAAGGGCATGCTGCAGGCGGACAACATAATGCAGCAGCTGGAGGGCTTCATGGATACCATGGATCTGACAATGGACGATATGAGCGACGAGGAGATGACCCGCGAGGTCGAACACCTGATCGACGTGACCGCCGCGGCGCAGCCCGATCCGGTCGACGACGAGATAGAGCGCCGGCTGCGCGCGCTGCAGCAGAAGAAGTCCGAGGTCAAGGAGTAATACAGATAAGCGAGGTGCGAGCCGATGCCCAAGGACAGCATTTCATACAGCATGTATGAGGAGTACTACAATCGTGCCAAGGATGCGCACGACAAGGGGCACATCGCCGAGGCCAAGAAGCTGTACCTGTCGGCCAGCGAGTCGCTCTACATGGCGGCGCGGGGCGCGGGCGGCGATCTGCGCGGCATGCTGATGCGCCGGGCGGAGCGGCTGGAGCAGCTCGCGGACGCGCTGGTGGTGCCGGCGCCCGTGCGCGTCAGCGCGCCGCCGTCCGAGACGGGCGCGGCGCGCGACCTGAAGCGCACGCGCCAGACCGCGCAGGGCGCAGAGGAGGCTACGACCGACTTCCAGCCCAGCCCGCCGCCCAACGTGCACTTTGACGACATAGCGGGCCTTGAGGACGTAAAGGCGGTCGTGAACTCGCGCATAATACTGCCGCGCCGCTATGCGGAGCTGTACAGGGCGTACCACCGCGCGCTCAACTGCGGCATATTGCTCTACGGCCCG
>CAWVGT010000309.1:0-3989 GCA_963928645.1 Candidatus Fimadaptatus sp. | reverse complement strand
CGTTGGGTCGTCCAGTACTGGACGGCAGACGGCGGCGCGGCGCGTTTTTATGCGCGGGGAGTTTGGATGTGCGGCGAGTTAACGCGTGACAAATATAAGCGCGCGGTGAGTTTAAGCGCGCGGCAAGTTAGACGCGTGGCGAATATAGGCGCGCACGGGGCGCATAAGTGCGGGGCGAGCACAAATGCGCGGCGGTTTAGGCGACGCGGCGAGTAAACGAACGCACGAAAAGCTGGCATAGGCGTGCGGCGAATATAAGCGCGCGGTGAGTTAGGCGCGCGGCAAGTTTAACGCGTGGCAAATATAGGCGCGCGCGGGGCGCATAAGTGCGGGGCGAGCACAAATGCGCGGCGGTTTAGGCGACGCGGCGAGTAAACAAACGCGCGATAAGCTGGCATAGGCGCGTGGCGAATGTGAGCGCGAGGTGAGTTAGACGCGCGGTAAGTTTAACGCGTGGCAAATATAGGCGCGCGGCGAACACAAGCGTACAGGGAATTCAAGCGCACGGGACGCACAAGGGCGGGTCAAGCATAAACGCGCAGCGGCTTAAACGATGCAGCGAGTAAACGAACGCGCGATAACCTGGCCCGCAAGCCGCACACCCGCCCCGCATGCCAGCGCGCGGCGCTACTTCCACGCCGCGGGATCGGACGCGAGCTGCTGCAGCTCGTTCACGAACCGGCTGGCGTGAAACCCGTCGCACGCGGCGTGGTGCACCTGTATCGCCAGCGGTATCAGCCGCCGCCCGGCCTCGTCGCGGTAGCAGCCCAGCGTGAATATCGGCGCGAGGTAGTCAAAGCCGTATTGCAGATTCAGATTGAACCCGGTGAACTCGACCCAGGGTATCATCGACACCGGGAAGGTGTTTGCCGGCTCGCCGGGCTTGGCCGAGAACGCCCGGACGTCGCCATAGCGCGCCAGGTCGGCGCGGTACGCGGTCTCGAACGCCGCATAGTCGGGCGAGTACTCGGTCCATATGTTCGAGAACGTCTCGGCGTCGCGGTGGAACACCGTGTAGCACGGATGGCAGACGTCAAA
The DNA here is from genome assembly GCA_963928645.1 of Candidatus Fimadaptatus sp. Classification (GTDB taxonomy): domain Bacteria; phylum Bacillota; class Clostridia; order Christensenellales; family Aristaeellaceae; genus Fimadaptatus. The sequence continues at coordinate 2,951 of CAWVGT010000309.1, read as the reverse complement.
CCGCCCCGGCCGGCCCTCGGCGTCCAGGCGCAGCCTGAACTCGGCGCGGCGGTTGACCTCGCGGGCGAGGCAGTACAGCATTGCCGGATAGAGCTTCAGCCCGGCGTCGCGTATCGCGGTTATGTCCAGCTGCACGGTCAGGCTGTATGTGCAGGGCACGTTGTTCATGTAGTGATTGTAGTGTTCGCTTCGGGGCCAGCCGGCCAGGTCGATCGGGGTAAAGCGCATTTGTTCACAACCTTTCGCAGTGTTTGGGTTCCGGAGCGCACCGGATGTCGGCGTCGCGCGCTCGATTGGCGCGGCGACTTTGACAAATGGGGGGGCGGCGCGTGTGTGCGTTGCTGAGCGGGGGCATACGCTGGGGGACTGTCGTGCTGCACGGCGTATTTCGGTTCTAAGGGGTGTGCCGTAGCGAGTGCGTGAGGCGTGTGGGTTGAGGTTGGAAGCAGCCGCAGCGATGGCCCGATCCCGAGGCGCACGGGCGTGCTGCCACGCAACCAAGTATGCCGAAAGCCGACGCGCCGTGGCGAGTACCGGGCGCGTGGGCCAGAAGTGCGCCTTCAGTAGTCCTGACGCAATCCCAAAGCGCGCTGGCGTGCTACTACTCAACCAAGTATGCCGAAAATCGACGCGCCGTGGCGAGTGCCGGGGGAGCGCGAGCCTTCCGCAGCGATGGCCCGATTCCAAAGCGCACGGGCGTGCTGCCACGCAACCAAGTATGCCGAAAGCAAACGCGCCTCCCGACTCAAACAACCGCACCAGGCGCCGGGGCCATAACCGGCAGCGCAGCTCAACCGCCCCTCGACCGCGCGCTCAATCCGCCAGCCGCGCCGCGCCGTCCAGCTCCGCCGCGGCCGCGTCCGAGCGCAATATCGCGTACTGCACGCAGTCGCAGATCTCGCCGGCCAGCATCGAGCCGCCGCGGATCACGCCCTCCAGCTGCATGCCGCACTTGCGCATCACGCGCCCGCTGGCCGGGTTGAGTGGGTTGTGGTACGAGAACACGCGGTTGAAGCCCATGTAAAACAGATACCACGCCACCGCGCGCGCGGCCTCGGTGGCTATGCCCCGGCCCCACTGGGCGCGGGTTATGCAGTAGCCCAGGCACGCCGCGCGCAGCTCGACGTTCAATTCGTTGGCGCAGACGTAGCCCGCCAGCTCGCCGTCCAGCTCTATCGCCCACATGTAGAAGTCGGCGCGCGCGTACAGCCGCGCGTACTCGTCCAGCATGCGGCGCGTCTCGGCTGCGTCGGCGTGCGGCCGCGCCATCACGAAGCGCGAGTTGAACGCGTCGCCGGCCCAGCGCGCGTATACCTGCGGCGCGTCGTCCGGCGTGAACCGCCTCAGGCGCAGCCGCGGCGTCAGCAGCGTGCGCGTGCCCTGTTGATTGAGCTGCATATGAGTCGCCTCCTTGTAAGATCGCAGTTTGAAAGCGGGCTCCCGCGGGCGCAGGGCGCGCCCCGTTCGGCGCACGCCGGCGGCCGGGCGCGGCCCGTTGCCATCGACTCACCACAAATGTAACTTTGCGGGACGGCGCTTTTCAACGGTTGCGGGTTGTGCTATACTGAGGTAGTGATTTGACGGCGCAAAGGGGGCGGGGCGCGTGAAGCGGTGGCTCAGTACGACGGCGGGCGTGGCGCTGCTGTGCGCGTGCGCGCTGCTGCCCGGCTGCGGCGGCAATGGCTACGACCCGCTGGCCGACTTCGGCGCGGACGCCGAGCTGCCCCGGGTCACGCCCGCGCCGACCGCGTCCGCGCAGCCGGCCACGCCTTCGCCCGCGCCCACGCCGACCGCGCGGGTCGACTGGGCCGAGCTGCCGCTGGGCGACGCCGCGCTCCAGCAGCGCCCCACGCGCCGGCCCAGCGCCGCCTCGCGCGCGGCCGAGCTCGACGAGCAGGTGCTCGAGCGCCAGCTCTCCGAGCTCGACAACGCCGGCGGGCTGCAGCCCAACGTGGCGTCGGCGGGCGTGGCGTGCGAGTTCGACGACGGCGAGGCCGAGTACCTGTACTTCGCCGCGACCGACGGCCAGCTCTACCGCATGCCGCTCGAGCCGGGCGCGGAGCCGGACTGCGAAGCGCCCGGCGCCCAGCGCGTGGCGCCCGACAGCGCGTGCGGGCTGATCACCACGCTGCAGGGCGATCTGGCGTTCATATCGGGCGGGCGCCAGCTGGTGGCGCTGCGCCAGGGCGCGTCCGGCGGGCGGGAGGTGCTCTGCGAGTTCGACGAGCTCAGCCAGCTGACGCGCTGGGACGACACGCTGCTGGCGCTGGGCACGCGCGACGGCGTGAGCGGCATATTCGCGCTGGAGGACGGCGGCGCGCCCGAGCTGATAGTGCCCGAGGCGCTCAGCATGCAGCTGGACGTGGTAGAGCGGCGCATACTGGCGCTGGACGAGGCCGGGCTGGCGGCGTACTCGCTGACCGGCGACCCGGTGATGCGCATGATAGAGGGCGAGGTCACGGCGTTCAGCTATTCGGGCGCGGAGCTGTACTACGCGGCGTCGGGCGCGATATACCGGCTGAGCGCGCGGGGCGAGGTCGAGTGCGTGATCGAGTCGGACGCGAGCTGGCTGGGCTGCCATGGGGCGCAGCTGTACTACCTGGACGGCGAGGGGTTGCTGCACCGCGCGTGGCTGGACGGCGACGAGGACGAGGTGATAAGCGACGGCCCGGCGTACAACCCCACGCTGCTGAGCGACCGGATAGTCTACTGCGCCGAGCCGGACGGCGGCGTGGTCGCGCAGGTGGATTACTGAGCCGGGCGCACGGCCTGCGCGCATTTGCCGGGCCAGGCGGCTGCCGAGGGGCAACGGCGCAAGTCATGCCGCACGGTCGGCGGGGAGCCGCCCGTTGGGGTGACGGCTGAGTGGCAATGCCGTAAGTCATGCCGCACGGCCAACTGGGAGCCGCTCGTCAGAGTGACGGCTGAGCGGCAATGCCGCAAGTCATGTC
>CAWVGT010000308.1:0-8955 GCA_963928645.1 Candidatus Fimadaptatus sp. | reverse complement strand
GACTTGCCGCTGCCTGCTCGCGGAGGGCGTTGCGATTGCCTCATGGCTGCCGCCCCACGCTTTGCTACGCTCGTTTGCGGCTTGCCGCTGCCTGCTCGCGGCGGGAGTTGCGATTGCCTCATGGCTTCCGCCCCCACGCTTTGCTACGCTCGTTTGCGACTTGCCGCTGCCTGCTCGCGGCGGGCGTTGCGATTGCCTCATGGCTGCCGCCCCACGCTTTGCTATGCTCGTTTGCGGCTTGCCGCTGCCTGCTTGCGGCGGGCGTTGCGATTGCCTCATGTGTTTGAGTCGCCCGCTTTGCCCCGCTCGTTTGCGCTTTGCCGCTGACTGCTATCTCGCGGCGTTCAGCCGCCCTTGCCGCGCACGCGCACGTCCGCGCCCACGAAGCCCAGCACCGCCGTGTCCTCCGTGTTCAGCAGCCGCGAGGCCACGCGGTCGCCGTAGCGCTCCAGCAGCTGCGGCGGGGTCAGGTTGGTCGCTATCAGCGTATGGGCGCGCGCGCGCATGCGCTCGTTGAGCAGCGTGAACAGCATCTCTATCGTTATGTTGCGGTAGACCGGCTCGCTGCCCAGGTCGTCTATTATCAGCAGCTCCGCGCCCAGCATCAGCTGGAACGGCTGCTCGTCCACGCCCATAACGCTCTCGCGCATCGCGCCCAGCATGCGGTACGCCGTCAGGTAGCTCACCGCCACGCCGCGCGCGTACAGCCGGTTGGCCATGCAGTTGAGCAAAAACGTCTTGCCCAGCCCCGGCGCGCCCGTCAGCACCAGGTTGCGCCGGCGGTTGCCCGGGAACGCCTCGCAGTAGCGCGCGCAGATGTCCCGCGCGCGGCACATGAACTCGCGCTGCGAATAGCCCAGCCCCGGCAGCGGCTCGGCCGTGAACACGCCCTCGTCGAACCGCTCGAACGTGTCGTCGCCGGCCATGTCCAGCCGCGCGCGCCGGCGGCGCTCCTCGTCCAGCCGCGCCCGGAAGCACTCGCAGTCGCGCCGGCCCGCGTCGCCTATATAGCCCCTGTCCTGGCATATGTCGCACCGGTAGCGCATCTGAAGGTAGTCCTCCGGCAGCCCCAGCGCCTTCAGCCGCGCGCGCACCTGAGCGTCGATGCGCTTTTGCTGCGCGCGGATCTCGTCGCGCGCGGGCGTGCGCCGCTCGCTCAGCGCCTGCGCGTACGCCTGCGTCAGCGCCAGCGTGCGCCGCCTGAGCAGCTCCGCTATCTCCGGGTCGCGCGCCTCGGCGTCGCGTATGCGCTCGTCGCGCTCGCGCTGCTCCTGGCTCAGCAGCCGGTCGAACTCGCGCCGCACCGTCTGCCTCACATCGTCGGCCATCACTTCGCCTCCCTGCCCGGCCTGCGCGCCGCCGCGCTCAGCCCTCGTCGTCGTTCATTATGTCGGTATACACGCGCTCCAGCTCGCCGGGCGCGTAGGTGTGCTGCGCATAGCCGGTCGCGGCGGCGGGCCGGCCCGCGGGCGTCGCCGGGGCCGCCGGCGCGGGACGGGCGCGCCGGTTGGCCTCGTCGCGCGCCACCGCGTCGGGCGTGAGCAGGTCGCGCTCGTACCAGCCCCGGAGTATGCCGTCCATGTACGCGAGCTTGTTGCCGCTGGCGTCGCGCGCGCGGTCGGCGGCCAGCATCAGCATGTCGTAGCTCATCGAGTACTGCGAGCTCCAGCGCTTCACGGCCTCGCGGTCGGCGGGCGCGGCGCGGCGGTTGAGCGCCAGCCGCTCCAGCAGCGCGTCGCAGATCTCGGCATAGGTGAATATCTCGTCGTAATAGCGGCTCACGGCGGCCTCGTCGACCACGCCCTCGTCCTTCATGCGGCGCAGCGCCTTGTCCAGCAGCTCGAACGTGCCCGAGCCCATGCGCCTCAGCGCGCGCGCGGCGATCAGTATCGCCTCGCCGTCGAACCCCAGCTCCTGCCAGGCGCGGTACGTATCCACCAGCGCCGGCGCGCCCAGCGGCACGCTCTGGCCCAGCGCCTTGTACACCTCGCGCAGCCGCGCCATGCCCTGGCGGTAGTCCTCGGTATACTCGGCGATCTGGCGCGCGGTGTGCAGCCCGCGCTCGTGCATCGACTGTATCACGCTGTCCAGATAGCCCATGTTGGGCGTGCGCGCGGTGGCGGTCTGGCGGCAGCACTCCAGTATCGCGGCGTTGTCGAAGCCCAGCGCGAGCCAGCCGGCGTAGAGCCGCTCCTGGTCGGGCGTGGGGTCGGAGCGTATGCCCAGCCGCTGGAGCACCTTGCGCGTGAGTATGAACGAGTCGCTGGCGCGGCGCACCTGTTCGCGCGCGGCCTCGGGCGTGTTGATGCCGCGGTCGGCCCAGTCGCGCGCTATCTTGTCGCAGCCCGCGAACCGCACGTGCGGCCCGCGCTTTTTGAGCAGGTACTCCACCAGTATCAGCACCACGCTCTCGGGCAGCTTGTACACCTCTATCCAGTCGTACAGGTACTTGGTATCGCTCTCGTGCAGCAGCCGCCCCGGCGGGAACATGCCCTGCACGCGGTCGTTGAACTCGCGATAGCGATACAGTCCATCGTCCTGGGTCTGCTGAGCCATGAGCCTGGCCTTGAGGTTAAAGAAGCGGTACGCGGGCGGGTTGTCGCTAATCCGCATCAGCAGCCCCTGCCGCTCCCAGTACATGAAGGCGTTTTTAACGTCGTCTGGCTCCATGCACAGCGCGCGCGCCATGCGCTCATAGTCGTTGTCGCGCGGCGGGTGGTAGCACTGCCTGAGCGCGTATATGTACACCTTTACGAAGTCGCCCGGCGCGCGCAGCATGTATTCGTCTATGAACAGGTTCTCCAGCGGCGTTATGTCGAACATAGTGAACTGATCGTCGAACTCAAGCATAGGCATTTGCCCCATCCACTTCCTTTGCTACGCGGCATTATACCACCTTTGGCGCATTGCCGATAGCATCCGCGCGCAAAGAAATCGGGGTATTTGCGCGGCGGGGGCATCAGTGCGCGCCATGCCGGCAGGGCCCGACGCCGCGCGGCCCGCCAGGGCGGTCAAGGCGGCATGCGGCAGCAGGTTAGACGTGTGGCGACTGCCAGGGCTGTCAAGGCTACATGCGCTGGCTGGGGCAGACATGCTGCGACGGATTGGCAGTCATGGCCACCTCCACTGGCTGGGGCAGAAGCGCAGCGACGGTTTGGCAGTCATGGCGGCTAAACAGGCTTGGCCTGACGCATAGTGAAAGATAGTGCTGTCAATGCCGCCTGCACTGGGACGGACATGCTGCGATGGATTGACAGTCAGGGCGGCTGCACAGGTTTTGTCCCGACGCATGATGACGTCAAGTGCCAGCATTATGACCACCGGTTTGGGCTGACATGCTGCGACGGATTGGCAGTTATGGCCACCTCCACTGGCTGGGGCAGAAGCGCAGCGACGGTTTGGCAGTCATGGCGGCTAAACAGGCTTGGCCTGACGCATAACGAAAACATGCGCCGTCAATGCGGCCTGCACTGGGACGGATATGCTGCGATGGATTGACAGTCAAGGTTGCCGCATAGTCTTGGCCAGCACGTGACAATAGCAAGTGCCGTCAATGCGGCCTGCACTGGGACGGACATGCTGCGATGGATTGACAGTCAGGGCGACCACACAGGTTTGTCCCGACGCATGGCGGCAACAAGTGCCGTCAATGTGGCCTGCACCGGCTGGTGCCGACATACTGCGATGGATTGATAGTCAAGGTTGCCGCATAGTCTTGGCCAGCGCGTGACAACAGCAAGTGCCGTCAATGCGGCCTGCACTGGGACAGATATACTGCGATGGATTGACAGTCAGGGCGACCACACAGGTTTTGCCCGACGCATGGCGGCAGCAAGTGCGTTCAATGTGGCCTGCACTAGCTGGGACAGACATGCCGCAACGGATTGGCAATCAGAGCAACCGCACAGGCTCGCCCCGACGCGTGACAAAGCAAGCGTCATCAAGGCCACCTGCACCAGCCGGGCCCGAAGCACAGTGCCACGGCCGCAAAAGCCGCGCGCCTCAGAAATCCCCGGCGCGCAGCGCACCGGCATCCGCACCAGCGCGCCGCGTCCGCCCGCTCCCATCCGCCGCCCGCGCGCCGAACCGACCGTCACCTCGCCGCCCGCTCGCCCCGGAAACCGCGCCGCAACCGCCGCTTTCACCGCCGCATATGACGCGTCGTCGCCGTACCTAATATTGATGCAGCGCTTGCCGGCCCCGCACGCGGGCAGCGCCCGGCTCAGCTCGCGCACTATGGCCTCGCTGTCGAAGTGTATCGAGAAGTGCCGCGTCGCCGCCGATATCGCCGCATAGCCCTCCCGCATCCGCGCGCCGGCCAGCCACATCGGCATGCCGTAGCCCATCCGGGCGCGCAGCTGCGGACAGGTCGCCGCCATGAAGTCCGCTTAGTCTCGTACATACCTCTGCCCGGCGGCGCTCAGGCTGCCGGCGTATTCGTCCATGGTCATTGCCGCCATTGTGTCCCCACCCCTTCCGCAGCTCGATATGCGCCTCGCCCGCGCCTGCATTCGGATATTATGTCCCGCCGACGCGCGCCCGAGCCGCCGCGCTCGCCTCGGCGCCCAGCGCCCGCCCCACGCAAAGCGCTGCGGGACGGTGCATCCCGCAGCGCACTCCGGCCGCGCTCACGCGTCGGCCAGTTCCCACTTGCTCAGATCGATCAATGTGAAGTTGCCCGCGAAGCTGATGCCGCGCGCCGCGCCCTTGGGGTAGTTCAGCATCGAGATCACCACCGCGCCGCCGTCGACGAACACCTCCACCGAGCACGCGTCCACGAACACCTGCAGCCGCAGCTGCCGCGCGCCGCCCGGCACTACCGCCTGCGAATACGGCTTGGCCTCCGCGCCGCCGTCCGCGCCCATCGTGTAGCCGCCGCGCGCCCGGTCGCAGGTCAGTATGCGCGTCGCCGGGTCGTAGCTTATCTCGAAGTACTCGCCCTCGGTCTGCATCAGCCTTACCCGGGCCACCTCGCCCGCGTCGGGCTCCAGCGTCATGTCCAGCTCGTAGTGCCGGCCCTCCAGCCCGGGTATCGCCGTCTCGCCGCGCACCTGTACGTCGGCCGCGCCGAACTTGGCCCCGCGCAGCGCCCTGAGCTCCGCCGCCGGCTGCTGGTACACGCGCCCGCCCTGCACCGTCAGCTCGCGCGGCACCGTGTACATGCCGCACCAGCCGTGGCCCAGGTACTGCGTGGGCGACTCGTGCTCCCACATGTGCATCCAGCCCAGCATCACGCGCCGGCCGTCGGGCGTGCGCACGGTCTGCGGCGCGTAGAACTCGGCGCCGTTGTCGGCGGCCTCCAGCGCCTCGGGCAGCAGGCGCCCATCGCGCTCATGGCCCAGCACCCACACCGCGGGCTGAGTGCTCGGGAACCTGAGCCCGTCCGGCGGCATGTTGATCGCGCAGCTGAGCAGCACCTGCCTGTCGCCCAGCTCGAAGTAGTCCGGGCACTCGGGCATGTCGCCTATGCCCTCCAGGAAAATGCCGTCGCACTTCCAGTCGACCAGGTTCGCGCTCGAAAAGCTGAGCTGACGGCCGTTGCGCGCGCCGCGGTTGGCCACTATCGCGCGCCAGCCGTCGGGCGTCCTTATCAGCCGCGGGTCGCGGAAGTCGACCGCCGAGCCGTCCGCGGGCAGCTCGCGCGCGCCTATCACCGGGTTGCAGGCCCACTTGTCAAAGTGCACGCCGTCGGTCGTGGACGCTATGCACTGCTCCTGTATCACGCGGCCGTCGGCATCGGCGTGCACGCCGGTGTACATGAGCAGCAGCCTGTCGCCGTCGGCGACCGCCGTACCCGAGAAGCAGCCCTTATCGTCGAACGGGCTGTCGGGCGCCAGCGCCACGCCGACCCACTCCCAGTGCACCAGATCGCGGCTGACCCAGTGCCCCCAGTGCATCGGCCCCCACACCGGCTTGTACGGGTAGTACTGGCAGAACAGGTGGTACTGGCCCCGCCAGTACGCAAAGCCGTTGGGATCGTTTATCCAGCCCACCGGCGGCGCGCAGTGGTACGCCGGCCGGTACATCGGGTTGACGCGGCCGCGGTTCTCGGCAATGAACCGCTCCGCCTTCATGATTGATTCGGACATGTTCGCGCGCTCCTTTGCTGACTGTTGGCCGCGGGCGCCGCCGCAGTCGGTCGCGCCTGCGCCGCCGCGCGCCGGCCCGCGTGCTTCTAATGACAATATAGTGCGCGGCGCGGCGCGTGTCAATAGCATTTTTATATATTATGCACATACAGCGCCATTTTGGGCTGCGGCGGCGCGCGTGCGACGGCGGGGTGTGGCACGCGCGTCGCCGGGTGCATACGCGCAATGGGCAGCGCTTAGCTTGTGCGCGTTATCATTGTGCGGCGTTCAATGTGGAACGATTTGTGCTGTCTGTCACGAAAGGCGGCGGACTCCTGACCGCCGCGAGCTGGCCGGTATGCGGCACAAATGCGCGTCAATTATGGCCCGGGCGCAACGCGTTTTCCATGCGCGGTATGCACCATAATCCAGTTTGCGCAGCTCATCACAAAATGCGGCAGACGTCCAACTCCCGCAGACCACCCGGTACGCAACGCACCCGCGCGTCAAGCATCGCCCGGCCGCAACGCGTTTTCCGTGCACAGCGTGCACCATAATCCAGTTCGCGCCGCTCGTTACGAAAGATGGCGGACGTCTGACTCCCGCAGACCACCCGGTACGCAACGCACCCGCGCATCAAGCATCGCCCAACCGCAACGCGTTTTCCACGCGCGACAAGCGCACTACCCGATTTGCGCCGCCTACCACGAAATACACCCGGCATCCAACCGCCGCAAACCGCCCGATATGCGGCAAAGCCACATATAAAGCCCCTCCCGGCCGCCCCGCCTTTTCCGCACGCGGCGTGCGCCATAGCCCACGCCCAATTGGCCGCGCTCCGCTCTGTCCCGCGCGCCCACCGGCCCCGCCGCAGCGTCCGCGTTTGTATTACCATATTTCTGCCATATTCCGTTTTAAAACAATTCCTTTCGCGTTCATTGTTCGTTCATACTATTTCGCAAAATAGCTGGTATACTAACAACTGTCAGGAGGTGCTGAACATGAAGCACATGAATAGCGAAGAAAAAAAGAGCTCCAAGCTCAACCGCATTATCAGTCTCATAGCAGTGGCCGCAGTGTTTACAATGGTGGGCAGCGGCATAGGCGCATACTCGACCCGCACCAGCGCGCTGGCTGAGGCCGAGACCACTCAGACCGACGTCGCGGAGGAGACCATATCCAACGTCGACTACTCCGGAAGCCCCGCCGTCGCGGTGTACGAAAAGTGCGCCGACTCGGTCGTGGGCGTGATAACCTACTCCCAGGCGTGGGACAACATGTCGCGCGAGCTGGTTCAGGAGGAGATCGGCGAGGGTTCGGGCGTCGTGATATCCGACGAGGGCTACATACTGACCAACAACCACGTCGTCGAGGACGGCTCATACTACGAGGTGCTGCTGCCCAGCGGCGATAAGGTGGAGGCTACGCTGGTCGGCACCGACTCAGGCACCGACATAGCCGTGCTCAAGGTCGAGGGCCAGACGCTCAAGGCGATAGAGATAGGCTCCTCCTCCGATCTCAAGGTCGGCGAGACCGTGATAGCGATAGGCAACCCGGGCGGCAGCGAGTTCGCCAACACCGTGACCCAGGGCATAGTTTCCGCGCTGGAGCGCGACCTGGACAACGCGTTCACCCGCACCGTCAAGACGATACAGCACGACGCCGCGATCAACCCCGGCAACTCGGGCGGCGCGCTGCTCAACACCAGGGGCCAGCTGGTCGGCATAAACACGCTCAAGTACACCGGCAGCTCCTACTCGTACACTACCTATGAGGGCCTGGGCTTTGCGATACCGATAGACACCATCATGCCGCTGGCCGAGCAGATAATCGAGTACGGCGAGGTTCGGCGTCCGGCGCTGGGCATAACCTGCGGCACGTTCTCGGGCCCCGATGAGCCCATCGACAGCTATCCGCCGGCGAGCGTAGTCATAACCGAAGTCACCGAGGGCGGCCCCGCCGACCAGGCCGGCATAAAGGCGCTCGACTTCATAACCGAGGTCAACGGCGTGCGCATAACCTCGCTCAACGACCTGACCGCGCTGCTGGATACCTGCCAGGAGGGCGACACGGTATCGGTCACGGTGCTGCGCTACGACAACACCAACACGCTGCTGGCGCTGCTCAACTCGCTGGGCTACAACATCTACTCGACTAACTCCGGCTCCAACTACTACGGCGGCTACGGCTCGTCCTCGCGGCTGACCTACGAGGAGATCACGATGGACGTGACGCTTGAGATACTGTCCAGCGCGACCGCCAGCTCGGCCGACTGAGCCACAGCTTCCGACACAGGCGCGCGGGTCGATCCGGCAAGCGGGCCGGCCCGCACTCCGCGCCTGAGCGCCAACCAACCGCGGGCGCACGGCGTCCGGCATGGTTTTTAAGATATATAAACCCCAGTGCAAAGGCAACCAGAGCAATCAGAGCAACCGAAAAACTGCCCCTCCTATTAAGACCGCCGCCCGGCTCCCCCCGGGCGGCGGTTCCGTTTGTCCTGGCGCGCCGACGCGGGGGCGCGAGGTTATGTTATTGCATTGCCTTGATGCTGCGCCGGCGCGGGGCTGTGCGGGGTTGCGTTATCGCATTGCCTCGCTGCTGTGTCGTCAGGGGTTGCGCGGGTTGTGCTATCGCTTTGTCGCGTTGCTGCGCAGACGCGGGGTTGCGCGGGGCGCGTTAACGCATTGCCTGACTTTTGGGCCACTGGGGCTGCACGAGGCTGCATTACTTTGCTGCTGTATCGTCAGGGGCTGCGCGGGTTGTGTTATCGCTTTGTCGCGCTGCTGCGCCGATGCAAGGCTAACAAGACGCTGATCTGTCCGGACTGCGGCACAAGACAGGCTCTTGCCTCCATTGGCATAGAAGCGTCCGAGCAGGAGCAGATTCT
>CAWVGT010000307.1:0-3306 GCA_963928645.1 Candidatus Fimadaptatus sp. | reverse complement strand
GTCAGGCGATGAAAATCGGCCTTGTACGGCGTCATGCCACGAACCATGTCAGGACCGGAAGGTAGCAGCATTAAGTGGAATTTGGCGTGCGTCGCAGGTCACCGGTTGGAGCCTGGCGGGTTCTTTTTTTGCGGATTGCGGACGGCTGCGCGGGAGGGCGCGGGCGCCCGCTTTGTTTTTGGGCAGTAGCCAGAGGCGGGGCCGGTATGCGCGGGGCGATTGGGGCGTGGAGGCGGCGCGCTGGGTGGGGCGCGGAGCGCGGCTTGCGGAATTGGCCGCGGGCGGCGCGCGGCGTCCAGGCGCACGCGCCGAATGCGGCGTATCGCGAACATGCCGTCGCGGGCAGCCTGCGGGCCTGGTCGACGACGCGCCGCGGCGGGCATATGGCTCGCGCTGCGAACGCGTCAGGCCGGCAAGGCAAGAGCGGCACGAGGCATCGCCGGCGGCGCGTCTACGCACGGCCGAGCAGCCGGCACAGTTGCACGACTGCCCTCATACAGCCGCATCGCCGCAGGGCCCATCGCACGCTTCTGATGCAAAGGCCAAGTTCGCGCGCCGCACCGGTGCAGCAAGCGCTCGCTCCGGCCAGCTCAATTTTCAAAGAATTAACACGATTCATTCGCGCCGGATCGCCCGGATGCCCCATGTTTCGACAGAAATGCGGCAAAACTGTGGCGGATATCTGTGCGCTCCGGCCTGCCTGGCGCGCCGCGTTGTGTCGTGTTTCGCCTCAAACTGCCAAATATTGCGCATGTATTACAAAACAAAGTCGTCGAGTTAATAAGATATAGGCGAAATAATGTCGAAAACGTGTTTGCGATGGAATTCGACATGCGCAACGTGATACAATTGTCGCAAATGAGGTGGCAAGCATGATTAACCGCACAAAGGGACTGATCGGCGGAACGCTGTATTCGATGTACGTGGCGCTCAGGCTGCGCCGCGAGGCCTGCATGCCGATCGAGCTGATGCACTTTCCATGCCTGGAGCTGGAGGGCATGACGATACGCGCGGCCAACGCCGAGGCGCGCGCGCTGCTGGGCGAGGATCCGGTGGGGCGGCCGTTCGTGGCGCTGTTGGACGGCGAGGCGCGGCGGGTATGGCGGCGCGAGAGCGCGCGCTGGCTCGCCTCGCGCGCCGAATACCTGGGCGAGACGCGGCTCAACTGCCGCAACGGCCCGGTCGGCGTGCGGCTGATGCTGCTGCGCGGCCGCCAGCGTACCACGCTGCTGCTGAGCGCGAGCGCGCTGCCCGACGCCGCGCCGGACGCGCTGGATATGCTGGGCAGCGACGCGCTGGCCGACCTGACGCACGAGATGCGCGCGCCGCTGACGGTGATCCGCTCGGCCGCCAGCCTGTTGCGCGAGCGCCCCGAAGCGTGCGAGCAGTACCTGTCCGGCATAGAGCGCAACTGCGAGCGGCTGCAGCGCATAGTAAACGACATACTGACGCTGAACGCCGCGGGCGCGGGCCGGTGCGAGGCGCAGCCGCTGGAGCTGCGCGGCTGGCTGAGCGAGCTGCTCGACAGCGTGCGGCCGCAGGCTCAGGGCCGCGGCATAGCGCTCGAGCTCGTCGCGCCCGAGCTGCGCCTGGCCACCGACGCGACGCGGCTGGAGCACATACTGCTCAATCTGCTGAGCAACGCGCTCAAGTTCACGCCCGACGGCGGCCGCATATCGCTGCGGCTGGAGCGTGCCGGCCGCGGCGCGCGCATAACGGTGGCGGATACCGGCTGCGGCATACCGCCCCAGGAGCTGGCGCACGTATTCGAGCGCGGGCGCACCGGCGACGCGCGGCGGGGCTCGGGGCTGGGCCTGGCGCTGGCGGCGCGGCTGGCGGCGGAGCTGGGCGGCTGTCTGCGCGCGGACAGCGATGGCGTGAGCGGCAGCGCGTTCACGCTCGAGCTGCCTGACGCGCCGGGCGAGGCGCCGCCCGCAGCTATGCCGGGGCGCGCGGTCGCGGGGTTGAATGGCTAGCCTGCGGGCGCGCCTGGGCGAGGCGGAGCTGCGGGCGTGCGCATGGCGCTGCCGGCTGGCGGGCGCGCTGGGCAGGCGGGCACTGCGCGTGCGCATGGAGCTGCGCAGGTGGCCGCTGCGCCTGTTCTGCTGGCGCTGCCGGCTGGCGGGACTGGGCGCGCCGGCGGCGCGGCGGGCGCGCGTTGAATGCCAAAATCTGGCGCTGCGCGGCGCGCGGCGCTTTGGCCGCGAAATGCGCGGCGCGAGCATGTATAGCCTTTGCCGGATCGGCCATACTAATGCTCGAGGAGGCGATGAAAATGTTCAACAAGGGTCATCAGAAGATCGACTGCCGCGTGTGCTCGTGCGAGCATCACGGCAACGGCGACGTTTGCGACCTGGAGTGCATCTGCGTACAGCCCATGAACGGCTCCGACCAGGGCGACGCGGCCAGTCAGACGCTGTGCGGCAGCTACAAGTGCCGCAAGTGACCTCCCCTGGCGCCGGTTGACGGCGCGCGGCATACTCAGGAAAGCGCGCGGCGCGCGCTGGTTTGAGCCATCGCGCGCCGCGCTCAGTTTGTTTATACGTCCTGTGCGGGGCTGTGCTGCATGGCTTGCGCTGGAGCGCCTGGGCTGATTGCATGCCAATAGTTGGCAGTATGGCGATGTCAGAAACGCACCTTGCACGCAAATACGCAAACGGATTTCGCCGCAAAGCATTAACCCACAAAGACTGGCTCACCAGAGCCAAAACACAGCGCGCCCTGACATGAGCCATTGCGCGCCACGCTCAGTTTGTTTATACGTCCTGTGCGGGGCTGCACTGAAGGGCTTGCGTTGGAGCGCCTGGGTTGATTGCATGCCAATACTCGGCAGTATAGCGATGTCAGAAACGCACCTTGCACGCAAATACGCAAACGGATTTTGCCGCAAAGCATTAACACACAAAGACAGGCTCACCAGCGATACAAGCACAGCGCGCCATGACATGAGCCACCGCGCGCCGCGCTCAGTTTGTTTGGACATCCTGCGCGGGACAGCAGGGCATGGCTGCAGTGGAGTCCCGGGCTGATTGGCATGCCAATAGTTGGCATTATGGCGATGCCAGAAATGCACCTTGTACGCCAATACACAACCGGATTGCGCCACAAAACATTAACACTCAAATGCCAGCTCACCAGCGATACAAGCGCAGCGCGCCATGACATGAGCCATCGCGCGCCGCGCTCAGTTTGTTTGGACATCCTGCGCGGGACAGCAGGGCATGGCTACAGTGGAGCGCCTGGGTTGATTGTATGCCAATAGTTGGCAGTATGGCGATGTCAGAAACGCACCTTGCACGCAAATAC
>CAWVGT010000306.1:0-5530 GCA_963928645.1 Candidatus Fimadaptatus sp. | reverse complement strand
CGCGTACAGGCCCCAGTGTATGAACATGCCAAAGCGCGCCTGCTTGAACCACTCCACGCGCTTTTCGTACGCCGCCCTGTCAAACATGCTATCTACCTCCCGTATTGAAATATGGCGTTACGCCGCCATGCCCAGTATCAAATCGACCGCGACCGCCATCAGCGGTATCGTAATCAGGCTCAGCACAGTGGTCACGAACACCAGCTTGCCCGATATCGCCTCGTGCCGGCCCACCGCGCCCGCGGTTATCGTCATGTTGGCCGCGACCGGCATCGCCGTGACCATCGCCGGCACGCTGACCTCGAGCCCGCGCAGCCCTATGAGCGTGAGCGCCACCGCCACCACGAGCGGCAGCGCCACCAGCCGCAGCGCCGAAAACAGCGCCGCGTCGCGCAATTCGGATATGCCTTTGAACTCGAACCCGGCGATGACCATGCCCACCTGGAACATCGCCACCGGCGAGACCACGTTGTTGCCCAGCGTTATCACGTCGGCCACGAACGCCGGCACCGGCACGCCCAGCGCCAGCCAGATCAGCCCCACCGCAATCGCAAGCGTGCACGGGTTGAGCGCCGCGCGCCAGTTCACGCCGCCCGAGGACGCCATGACCATGTAGCCCAGCGTCGACACCAGCAGGCTCAGCGGCAGCGAGTACATTATGAGCGTCGCCGACGCGGCCTCGCCGTACATCGCCAGTATCACCGGCATGCCCATGAATATGTAGTTGGGGAACATAGTGGCGAACTGCGCCGGCGCGACCTCGATGCGGCCATGCAGCGCCCGCGCCACCAGCGCGCCCAGCGGCACGCCCAGCGCGATCAGCGCGGTGCTTATCACCAGCAGCCGCCAGCCCGCGACGACCGACGCGATGTCGGTCTGCAGCAGTATCACCTTCAACAGCATCAGCGGAAAGAAGAACTTGAACACCACGCCCGACAGCTGCGGCGAAAAGTCGGGCTTGACCAGCCCCCGGCGCGCGAACCAGAACCCGCCCGCCATGAACACGAACAGCGTCAGCACCGCGCCCAGCGCGGACGTAAACACTTCCATTTGGCGAAATCACTCCCCGTCAGTCTGCGCGATGCGCGCGGTATAAGTATTCCACGCCGCCGCGCGATTTCCTGCCGCGCCGCGCATGCGCGCAAGAATCTGCCACAAATGGCAAATTGCGTCGCATTTTGGGCGGTCATGCGCGGCTTGAGCGGCGCGCTTGATGCGGCATGGCCATTGCCGCGGCGAATGCGCGCTGTGTTAGGGCCTGGCTCGGCTCGCTGTTTAGGGCTGTTTATGTCTCCGAGCGACCGCTCGCCAGCGCGCTGCCGCGCCTGACCGCGTGGGGTTGCTCGTGCGTGTTACAGCTTCGCATCGTCCCCGCCGTCGAGCGTAACCATGGCGCTCACCAGCGCGCTGTCATGGCGCGTCCTTTCGCGCGGTTGGCGCTCGGTTCGCCTGCGTGATTTGTGGACTTGCGGAGGCTCTGCAGCCGGCCATAAACCATGGCGCTCGCCAGTGCGCTGCCATGGCGCGTCTTGCCGCGCGGTTGGCGCTCGGTTCGTCCGCGTGATTCGTGGACTTGCGGAAGATCTGCCGTCAGCCATAACCATTGCACTCGCCTGCGTGCTACCATGGCGCGTCCTTTCATGCGGTTGGCGCTCGGTTCGCCTGCGCGTTACAGCTTCGCGTCGTCCCCGCCGTCCGCCGACACTATGTCGGTGGCAAGTATGTTGCCCCGCCGCAGCGCGCCTTCGCCGAAACGCGCGCGTATGCCGTCCACCGCCGAGTCCAGCCGCCCCGCGCGCTCGCGCCGCGCCTCGCCGCCGTCGCCAAAGAAGCTCAGCTGCCGCGCGCCCGGCGTGGCGGTGAGCGCGCTGGCGCTGACCGCCAGCATCCGCACCGGCGCGCCCTCCCGCCAGTTGTGCCGCACTATGTCCCGCGCGGCCTCCAGCAGCGCCTCGGTCGCGTTGACCGGCGCGTCCAGCCGCGCCTGGCGCGATATCTTGCGCAGCTCCGGATCCTTTATCTGCACCGTCACGCACTGCGCGTACAGCCCCGCCCCGCGCAGCCGCGCGCCCACGCTCTCGCACAGCAGCGTCAGCCCCGCGTCCACGTCCGCCCAGCTCATAAGGTCGCGCCTAAACGTCGTCGAGTTGCCTATCGACTTGGCCGGCTCGTGGTAGCCCAGCGGCATAACCGGCGCGTCGTCCAGCCCGGCCACGTTGCGCCACAGCCCGTCGCCGCCCTTGCCCAGCAGCTGCCGCAGCCGCTCCGGCCCGGCCGCGTATATGTCGCCCAGCGTCAGTATGCCCGCGCCGCGCAGCACCTCGCCCGACGCGCGCCCCACGTACATCATGTCGCCTATCGGCAGCGGGTAGAGCAGCGCGCGGTAGTTGTCGCGGGTTATCACCGTCGTGGCGTCGGGCTTTTTGTAGTCGCTGCCCAGCTTGGCGAATATCTTGCAGAACGACACGCCCACCGATATCGTCAGCCCCAGCTCCTCGCGCACGCGCGCCCGCAACTCGTCGGCTATGCGCTCGCCCGAGCCGAACAGCGCGCGCGAACCCGTCACGTCCAGATACGACTCGTCGACGCTGGCCGGCTCGACCAGGTCGGTGTACTGCGCGTATATCGCGTTTATGCGCCGGCAGTACTCCGCGTACAGCTCGCGGTGCGGCCGCAGCAGCGTGAGCTCCGGGCACTTGCGCCGCGCCGACGCTATCGTCTCGGCGGTCTTGACGCCGCGGCGCTTGGCCGGCTCGTTCTTGGCCAGTATCACGCCGTGGCGCGCGGCCGGGTCGCCGCACACCGCCACCGGCCTGTCGCGCAGCTCGGGCCGCGTCAGCAGCTCCACCGACGCGAAGTACGAGTTGCAGTCGCAGTGCAATATCGTCCTGTCCATACGCCGCTCACCTCCCGCGCCTCACGCCCAGTCCGCCGGCCCGGCGTCCGGCTCCGCGCCGTCCGCCGCGCGCGCCTGGCGGCGATACTCGCTGGGTGTTACGCCGGTGCGGCAGCGGAACACCCGCGTAAAGTAGTTGAAGTCCGCATAGCCCACCGTCTCGGATATCTGGCGCACGCTGTCGTCGGTGCCGCGCAGCAGCGCCCGCGCCGCGTCCATGCGCTTTTCGCAGATCAGCTCGCTGACCGTGCGCCCGGTGTCGGCCCGGCAGATCGAGTAGAGCTTGCTCTTGCTCAGCGACAGCGCCGCGCATATCGCGGGTATCGATATCGGCTCGGCATAGTGCGCGGCTATGTAGTCGCGCAGCCGGCCGGCCTCGCCGCGGCTGGCGCTCACCAGCATGCCCGACAGCCGCGCCTCGCTCACGCACGCCTCCACTATCTCGCCCAGCGCGCCTATCTGCCGGCGCGACACTACCTTCAGCAGGCAGAACGCCCGGTACAGCTCGTCCATGTCGCCGTACCACGCGCACCTGCGCCGCGTGTCCTGCCACTGCCGCTCCAGCGGGCTGTCGTCCAGCATCTGACCGAACACTATGTAGCCCGCGCGCTCCCCGCCCGCGCGCACCGCCAGCGCGACCTCTATCAGACCCGCATGGCACCGGTAGCACACCGGGCCCTCGGCCTGCGCCGCGCGGCTGAGCGCCTCGGCGTCGCAGTTCACGCAGCGCGCATAGCCGCCCTCGGCCTGCGCTATCAGCCGGCAAAACGGCGTGCGGTATGCCGCCGTGTACACCTCGCGCGCGTTCACGTCCAGCAGCCCGAACTTTATGTCCATGCAGATGTGCAGGTTGTTCAGCAGCCGCCCCAGCTTCTCGTACTCGCCCGCGCTGAACATGCGCCCTCACCTCCGCTCAGTAGCACAATATTGCGCCTTCAGGAAAATTTTACTATTTATTTGGGCTTTTGTCCATATCAATTGCGCCGGATTTGGCCTATAATGTATTAAAGTGACACAACGCCCGCTCAGACTAAGGAGGATCCGCATGAAGGACGCACTCAACCACTTCAAGCTCGAAGGCACGCCTGTAAGCTGCACACCCTACGGCAGCGGCCACATAAACCGCACCGAGCTGGTCGCGACCGATGCCGGCCGGCGCTACATACTCCAGCAGATAAACGACTCGATATTCACCGACGTGGACGCGCTGATGGCCAACATCGTGGCGGTCACGGGCTACCTGGCGCAGCGCGACCCGGATCCGCGCCACGTGCTGACGCTGGCGCCCACGCTGGACGGCAGGCCCTACTACCGCGACGCGCAGGGCCGCTGCTTCCGCGTGTACAACTTCATAGAGGACAGCATCTGCCTGGACAAGGCCGAGACCGCGGACGACTTCTACCAGAGCGCGGTCGCGTTCGGCAACTTCCAGAACCAGCTGGCGGGCTTTCCGGCCGCCACGCTCAGCGAGACTATACCGCACTTCCACGACACGCCCAACCGCTACGCCCAGCTCGACGCCGCGATAAAGGCCGACTCGCAGGGCCGGCTGCGCGAGGTCGCGCCCGAGATAGACTTCGTTATGGCGCGCCGCGCCGAGGCCGGCACGATGATGAACATGCTGGCCGCGGGCGAGCTGCCGCTGCGCGTGACCCACAACGACACCAAGCTCAACAACGTAATGCTGGACGCGGCCACGCGCACGCCGCTGTGCGTGATCGACCTGGACACCGTGATGCCCGGGCTGGCCGGCAACGACTTCGGCGACTCGATACGCTTCGGCGCCTCGACCGCGCTGGAGGACGAGAAGGATCTGAGCAAGGTCAGCATGTCGCTGGAGCTGTACACCGCATATGCGCGCGGCTACCTGGGCGCGTGCCGCAACCTGACCGCAAGCGAGCTCGCCACGCTGCCTATGGGCGCAAAGCTTATGACGCTGGAGTGCGGCGTGCGCTTCCTGACCGACTACCTGGCCGGCGACGTGTACTTCCACGTGTCCCGGCCCGAACACAACCTGGATCGCTGCCGCACCCAGTTCAAGCTGGTCGCCAGCATGGAGGCGCAGTGGGATGAGATGCGCCGCGCTATAGACGCGCTGAGCTGAGCCGGGCCGAGTTTGGGCATTCGACATATGACAGGCGCCCGCGCCCCATTGCCGATATATTGGCAACGGGGCGCGGGCGTAGCGTTTCGGCACGTCAGCCCCAGACCTGCGCTGCGTCCGCAGGCCGGCTTTGGCAGGACGCGGCCACAAACCCGCCGGTCAGGTCGACATGCAAAGCGCCCGCGCCTCCTGCCGCTATATCGGCGATGAGCGCGGGCGTCGCGTGTCGGCATGTCAGCCGCCGACCTGCGCCGCGTCCGCGGGCCGGCCCTCGGTCAGCCCCTCGAACTGCGAGTTGTACAGCCGCGCGTACATGCCGCCCTTGGCCAGCAGCTGCGCGTGGTTGCCGCTCTCGACTATACCCTCGTCGGTCATGACGAATATGCAGTCCGCGTTGCGTATCGTGGCCAGCCGGTGCGCTATCACCAGCGAGGTGCGGTTCTCGCTCAGGCGGCTGAGCGACTGCTGGATTATGCGCTCGGTCTCGTTGTCCAGGGCGCTGGTGGCCTCGTCCAGCAGCTGTATCGGCG
>CAWVGT010000305.1:0-10901 GCA_963928645.1 Candidatus Fimadaptatus sp. | reverse complement strand
CGTTTTTTGCCATAAACGTTTTCACGTGTTACTCCTCCTCAGGTCGTTGATAGAGGTTGCGGGCGATGTCGCCCTGAAACAGCGCGGTTTGCGGCCGCGCTTGCGGCGCAGATATGCGCTCCGGCCCGGCGGTGGTCAGTCGCCTGCGGCCATATATGTCAGACCCGGGGCTAACAGGTCTTTTAGACACGCCTTATAGTTTACCATAATCCGCGCAACATTTCAAGCATTGCGCGCATCGATAAGGATAATTTTACGTTACCCGGCGCTGGAGCGCGCCCTTTTCCCAGCGCGCCGACCTAAAGCGCAGGCTGGTGAGTATGCCGCGCACGGTCAGGTCTGTCGCCATGCCGACCCACGCGCCGGTAAGGCCCAGTCCAAATCCGTATATGCACAGCGCCGCGACCGACAGCCTTACGCCCCACATGCACGCCAGTCCGATTATCATAGGCGTTCTGGTATCGCCCGCGCCCGACAGCGCGCCCGAGGCCACTATCGACAGCGCAAAGAACGGCTGCGCCAGCGCCTCCACCCTGAGCGCGGGCGCACCCAGCGCTATGACGTCCTGCGCGCCGGTGAATATGACCAGCAGCCACTCCGGGAAGAAGAACAGCACCAGCCCGGTCAGCGTCATGCCGACGAGGCCGATGAGTATCGTCAGGTACCCGTACCTGCGCGCGGCGCGCAGGTCGCCCGCGCCCACGGCCTGGCCCACCAGCGTCGTGGCCGACACGCTGAAGCCGTATGCCGGCATGTACGAGAGCGACTCGGCGGTCGTGGCCAGGTGGTGCGCGGCCAGCGACGCCGTGCCCAGCCCGGCGACCATCGTCTGGAACACCATGTGGCCGGTGTTTACGCACACCCGCTCCAGCGCGGCCGGCATGCCTATGCGCAGCATGTGGCGGGCCACGCTCCAGCGCGGCCTGTACGACTGGCCGCGCTCAAAGCGTATGTCGCCGCGGCCGCGCTTGAGCCGGAGCAGCATCAGCAATCCCGCGGTCGCGGTAGCTATCGCGGTGGGTATGGCCGCGCCTATCACGCCCAGGCCCGCGCCCCATATCGGCACGCTCAGCCCGAGCACGCTGACCGTGCGCGGCGAGTATATCAGGAAGAAGTTGCCGACCACGTTTATCGCGTTGGCGATCAGGTTGACCTTCATGGGCGTTCTGGTGTCGCCTGCGCCGCGCAGCACACCCGAGAGCACCAGGCCCATGAAGTGCGGTATGTAGCCCAATGACACTATGCGTATGTACTGCGACGCGACCGGCACGATGTGCGCCTCGGCGCGCAGCAGCACCGGCAGCACGCCGCCTATCGCCTGCATCAGCAGCATGAACGCCGCGCCCAGCAGCGCGCCCAGCGTCAGGGCCTGGCGCGCGACGCGGTTGGCGCCCTCGCGGTCGCCGGCGCCTATCGCCTGCGCGACCAGCACCGTCGCGCCGACCTGTATCGCGGCGCACGCGCCGTTGAGCAGCCAGCCCGGCGACGCGTTCACGGCCACGGCGGCGGTGGCATCCTCGCCGAGCTGCCCCACCATCGCGGTGTCCACGAACGACACCAGCATGACCATTATGTTTTCAAGTATCGTGGGCCAGGCTATGTGGGCGACGCGCCCCAGCTCGGCCCGCGACCAGCCCATGCTCCGCGCGCTCATGGCCTGTCCGCCAGATACGCCTCGATCAGCGCGTATGTCTGCTCAAGGCCGCGTATGTGGGTGCGCTCGTAGCCGTGCGAGGCGAACACGCCCGGGCCTATCACGGCGTGGCGCAGGTCGCGCCCGGCGCGCAGCGCGGTAATCGCGTCGGACGAGTACGAGTTGAACACGTCCACGGCGAAGTCCAGCCCGTTTGCGCGCGCCAGCTCGATGAGGCGCGTGGTCATGGCGTAGTCGCAGGGGCCGGAGCCGTCCTTGGCGTCTATCGACACGCGGGTCTCGTCGCCCATCAGGTCGCCGCCCACGCAGCCCATGTCCACCGCCAGGAAGTCGACCACGTCCTCGGGCAGCCCCGCAGACGCGCCGTGCAGCACCTCCTCGTAGGTCGTGAACACCAGGTACACCTTGCGCGCGGGCGCGAACTCGCCCGCCTTAACGCGCGCCGCCAGCTCCAGCAGCAGCGCTACGCACGCCTTGTCGTCCAGGTGGCGGCTCTTTATAAAGCCCGACTGAGTCACGCGGGTGCGCGGGTCGAGCGTCACGAAGTCGCCGTTCATTATGCCCAGCGCGCGGGTCTCCTCGGCCGAGTGGGTTATCTCGTCGAGCACTATCTCGACGGTGTCGGGGTTGCGCTCTATGTCGCACTTGTCGCCGAATATGTGGCGCGAGGCGTTTATGCACTGCACTGTGCCGTCGTATGCGCGGCCGTCGCGGGTGTGCACGCGCACGTTCTCGGTCTCGACAGCGTGCTCGGAAAAGCCGCCGATGTGCGAGAACTTGAGCCGGCCGTTGGGCTTTATCGCGCTGACCATAAGGCCCAGCGTGTCCACGTGCGCGCACAGCGCTATCGGCTCGCCCTCGCCGCCCAGGCAAGCGAGCACATTGCCCTTGCGCGTGCGCCAGGGCGCATAGCCCAGCGCGGTGAGTTCGGCCTCAACATAGTCCGCGGCGGCGTTTGCCATGCCGGTGGGGCTCTCTATCGCGCACAGCGCGCGCAGCCAGTCGACGACGCGGTTCGTGTTCATTTGCATGACCTCCAGTTGGTGTATTTGACCGCACGTGGGCGGCCATAATCGCTGATGCTATTGTATGCCCGCGCGGGCGTTAAGTCAAGCTCAGGCGTGAAATGGCGCGGCGCGCGAGTTGCCAATGTGTGGTATGCGGCGACAGCGCCGGGCCGAACGGACGCACGGCGGTATAGCTCGCGGTATGGCCGACGCGATGCGGCTTCTGCACCGTTCCGGTCACATGCGGCGCTGCTTCGACATTGGGCGCTGTGCGGTTTGGCATGGCGCGGCTTTGCAGTGCTTCCGGTTGCAGGCGTACAGCGCCAGAGCGGCGCGCGGCACGGTTCGATGTGATTTCACTGGGACTCATATTACAGACAACGCGGCTTCAGCGGCAAGTAAAGCACGGTTTGATATGGCTCGGCTTTGCAGTGCTTGCGGTTGCAGATAAACAGTGCCAGAGCGGCAAGCGGCAAGGTTAGATGCGGCTTCGCTGTGGCTCAAATCATAAGCAGCGCAGCTTCAGCACCAGGTACAGCATGGTTTGATATGGCGCGGCTTTGCCGTGCTTCCGGTTGCAGACGATCAGTGCCAGAGCGGCGCGCGGCACGGTTCAACACAATGCGGCCTCTGTCGCAGGCAGCGCGGCGTCGTGGCCCGCGGCACGGCATGTCGCAATGCGGCTCTGCTGCGATTCCAGTCGCAGACGTATAGTGTAATGCAGCCAGGCCGGCAATTGCAGATTTGCTGTCGCTATATGGATCGGGAGCGTGCGCGTCAGAGTTATTCGCATGGTCTGCGCCCGACGGCTTTTCTGCGTTTTCGAACGCAGGCGCGCTGCCTGCGCCGCGCGCGGTTGTAAACCCGGCGCGCGCATGGTATAATATACCCAGCACAAACGTAGCAAAGAGAGGTGCGCACATGCCAACTGATATCGAAATAGCCCAGGCGGCGCAGATGCTGCCGATAACCGAGATCGCCGCAGGTTTGAACATACCCGACGCGGCGCTGGTGCCCTACGGCCGGTACAAGGCCAAGATAGACGCGCGCGCATTGGGCGCACGCGAGCGCCGCGCAAAGCTGATACTAGTCACCGCGATAAACCCCACGCCCGCGGGCGAGGGCAAGACCACCGTGTCGGTCGGGCTGGCCGACGGGCTGCGCCGGCTGGGCGCAAACGCGATGCTGGCGCTCAGGGAGCCGTCGCTGGGGCCGGTGTTCGGCGTAAAGGGCGGCGCGGCCGGCGGCGGATACGCTCAGGTCGTGCCCATGGAGGACATAAACCTGCACTTCACCGGCGACCTGCACGCGATAACCGCGGCCAACAACCTGCTGGCCGCGATGATAGACAACCACATATTCCAGGGCAACGCGCTGGGGCTGGATCCGCGGCGCGTGGTGTGGCGGCGCTGCATGGACATGAACGACCGCCAGCTGCGCAACGTGCTGGACGGCATGGGCGGCCGCGCAAACGGCATGCCACGCGAGGACGGCTTCGACATAACCGCCGCCAGCGAAGTCATGGCCACGCTCTGCCTGGCGCGCGACATAGCCGATCTGAAGGCGCGGCTGGGCCGGCTGCTGATAGGCTGGACGTTCGACAAGCGCCCGGTGTACGCGCGCGACATAAACGCGCAGGGCGCGATGACCGCGCTGCTCAAGGACGCGCTGATGCCCAACCTGGTGCAGACGCTGGAGCACACGCCCGCGCTGATACACGGCGGGCCGTTTGCCAACATAGCGCACGGCTGCAACTCGTTCATAGCCACCGACACGGCGATGCGGCTGTCGGACTACACCGTGACCGAGGCCGGCTTCGGCGCGGATCTGGGCGCGGAGAAGTTCATTGACATAAAGTGCCGGCTGACCGGCATACAGCCCGACTGCGTGGTCATAGTGGCCACGGTGCGCGCGCTCAAGAGCCACGGCGGCGTAAAGAAGCCCGACCTGAACGCGGAGAACCTGGACGCGCTGCGCGCCGGGCTGCCCAATCTGCTCAAGCACATAGACAACGTGAAGAACGTATGGGGCCTCAACGCGGTCGTGGCGATAAACCGCTTCGCCAGCGACACCGAGGCCGAGATAGCGCTGGTGCAGTCCGAGTGCGCCGCGCACGGCGCCGACGCGATACCCTGCGACGTATGGGGCAGGGGCGGCGAGGGCGCGCTGGCGCTGGCCGGGCATGTAAAGCAGCTGTGCGCGTCGCCGCGGCAGTTGCAGTTCACCTATCCCGACGAGCTGGCGCTGGACAAGAAGATAACCGCGGTCGCGCGCAGGGTGTATGGCGCGGCCGAGGTCAAGTTCGCGCCGGGCGTGCGCACCAAGCTCAAGCAGTTCGCCGAGATGGGCTATGCGAACGTGCCGGTGTGCATCGCCAAGACGCAGTACTCGCTGACCGACGACATGAGCAGGCTGGGCGCGCCTGAGGGCTTCACGCTCAACGTGCGCGACGTGCGGCTGAGCGCGGGCGCGGGGTTCGTGGTGGCGTTCACCGGCGAGATAATCGCTATGCCGGGCCTGCCCAAGTCGCCCGCGGCCGAGCGCATTGACGTGTCTGACGACGGCGTGATATCGGGGCTGTTCTGAGATTAAGGGACGCATCGCGCCCGGACTGGCTGCCGCCGCGCGGGCGGGGTACGCACGATGTGAGGCGATATCTGCGGGGCGCGCCGAGATGGGCACCGCCCCGCACGGGACGCCGATTAAGCCCTGACTGCCGAATGCCACGAGTTCCGGAAACTCGATTCGGATTATGTATGCGTCGAAGCGTGCAAAAACGATGCAGCAATATCAGCTGTATGGCCTTGATTTGCTGATTTTGACTATGAACCTTGCGGGCAAAACAGGACTGTCCGCGCGTGAACGGCTTTTGTCAATAAACTGAGCGGGGCGTGCCGTCATGGGCACCGCCCCGCAAGTTGTTTCTGCGCGTCCATACAGACGCCCGCGCACGACCAGGTTAGAACTCTCTATCAAGATATAATGGAGGTATTGAATATGAGCAAAGTCGACATCCCGATATCGCCCGACATAAGCGGCGTGCTCTACGGCGACGCGCGCGAGCTGTACGAGGTGAACTACACGCCCGACATAGTGTTCGCGCAGCGCCCGACCGGCGCGCTGAAGCTGCAGCTGCTCAGGCCGGTCGTGCCGGGCGGCGGGCGCGTGCCGCTGGTGGTGGACGTGCCGGGCTCGGGCTGGGCGGGCGCGGAGGGCTATCGCCACGTGCCCGCTATGACGCACATCGCCGAACGCGGCTACGCAGTGGCGTGCATATCGTACCGGGGCACGTACAGGGACGACGTGCGGTTCCCGGCGGCGGTGCAGGATCTGATGGAGGCGGTGCGGTTCATGCGCGCGCACGCCGACGAGTACGGCATAGACCCGGCGCGCGTGGCGCTGCTGGGCGACTCGTCGGGCGGGCACACCGTGGCGCTGGGCGCGCTGGCGGGGCGCGAGGAACGCTTCAACATAGGGGAGCACCTGGACATGGAGCGCACGGTCAGGGCGTGCGTGATATTCTACGGCCCGAACGACTTTGAGCGGCTGGTGGCCGACCGGCTGGCCGAGCGCAAGCAGCTGCGTCCGGGCGAGGGCGAGGTGCCGTTCGAGGCGCACGAGATGTACAAGGACGACTACAGGGCCGACCCCGAGCGCATGCTGCGCGAGGCCAGCGCGACGAGCTACATGCGTGACGGGCAGCCGATGCCGCCGTTCCTGTTCCTGCAGGGCGACGACGACCCGATCATACCGGTGGCGCAGGGCGTGCGGTTCTGCCGGCGGGTGCGCGAGTGCGGCGGGCGCGCCGAGTTCGTGAAGATAGCCGGCGCGGGTCATGGGCCGGGCTGCTGGACCCGGCCGGTGTACGAATTGATTGTGCGGTTTTTGAACACGTATCTCATGTGACCGGGCGGCGTGGCCATGGCCCGGATAGATGCAACGCACGACCGTTGCGCGGCAAGTCGCGTAGCGGTCGTGCGTTAGTTTTTACTCATGTTTGGGTTTGGTACATCTGATATGCCAGACATGTACGCCGGCCGCCGTCGCGCCTCGGCTCAGCAGCTTCACAATATGCAGACACATAACTCGCGTTCAGCGCCAGTCAGCGGCACGGAGGTACTTGCGGGCGCGTCACATATAGCGATTGGCGTTGAATATGGCCAATGCGCCAGATCTGGTTCGCAGTCAATCATTGTCTAATGCCAGCCGAGTGCCTCACCGTAATCAGACACATAACTCGCTCGCGCTTAGCGCCAGTCAGCGGCACGGAGGTACTTGCAGGCGCGTCACATATAGCGATTGGCGTTGAATATGGCCAATGCGCCAGACCCGGCCCGCAGTCAATCATTGTCAAATGCCAGCCGAGTGCCTCACCGTATTCAGACACATAACTCGCTCGCGCTCAGCGCCGGTCAGCGGCACGGAGGTATTGGAAGGCGTGCCACATATAGTGATTGGCGTTGAATATGGCCAATGCGCCAGATCTGGTTCGCAGTCAATCATTGTCTAATGCCAGCCGAGTGCCTCACCGTATTCAGACACATAACTCGCTCGCGCTCGTCGTCGGTCAGCGGCACGGAGGTACTAGCGGGCGTGTCACATTGGGGCAATTGGTGCCAAACGCGCCCGATGCGCCCGGCCCGTCGCCGCGCCTCAGCCCAGCAGCTCCAGCGCGTTCAGCTCCATATTGCGCTCGCGCTCGTAATCGGTCAGCGGCCCGTCGGCCATGCGCGCCAGCTCCTCGTGGGGAGGACAGCGACAAACGCTACCGGCGCGTCCTGCCCGTCTCCGCGCCTCAGCCCAGCAGCTCCAGCGCGTTCAGGCCCATAATGCGCTCGCGCTCGTCATCAGTCAGCGGCACGGCGGCTATGCGCGCCAGCTCCTCGCGGGCATGCCACATCGGGTAGTCGGTGCCGAACATCACCCGCTCGCGCGCATAGTGGCGGATTATCTGTGCGGCATGTTCAGGCGCCATCGCGTACAGCGACGACGACGTGTCCACGTACACGTTGTCATATTTGGCCAGCATGCGGTACGCGTCGTCCCACTCGCTCCAGCCGCCCAGGTGCGCGCACACGCACACCAGGTTCGGGAACGCGTCCAGCACGCGCTTCATCTGCGACGGGTGCGAGTAGTTGAAGCGGCTGTCGCCGGTGTGTATGATTATGGGCATGCGGCCCTCTATCGCCGCAAACATGTCCATCACGCGCTTTTCGTCGAGCGCGAACTTCTGCATGTCGGGGTGTATCTTGAAGCCCTTGAAGCCCATCGCGCGCGCCTGTTCGATCAGCGCGTCAAAGTCGGGGCAGTCCGGGTGTATCGCCGCCATGCCGGTGAACAGGTCGGGGTGCGCCTGGAGCTGCGAGCTTATGAACGAGTTTATCGACTGCATCGCGTGCACGTTGAGCGCGACCGAGTAGATGCACAGGCGGTTTATGCCGGTCTGGCGGGCGATGTCGATCAGCTGGTCGACGGTGCCGTCGCAGTCCATGTGCAGCGAGTAGAAGTCGCCTATGCTCTGGGCGGCCTTGAGCGCTATCTTGTTAGGAAAGACATGGGCATGTACGTCGTATATAAACATATAATCACGCTTCCTGTATCTCGTTGTGTGCGGGAATTATACCACAAACGCGCCGTGCGGGTACAGCGCGCATAGGTTAAGCGCGGGGCGTAAATCCCACTAATTCTGTAAAATATTGCATAAAATCAGAACGGTTATGCGCAAATCGGCGCGAATGTTCGGGGAAGGTGCATAAATATGTGGCGGGTTTGCGAAAAGTTAGCAATAGTTTGCGCGCGAGCATAATACGCGGGGTATATCATATTCGCACTTGTAAGCAGCGCGCGACCGACGCGTGGGAGGTATATATGTCAGAAAACGCACGACATAAGCCCGGCTATCCGGGCAAAAACCAAAATGGGACACGGGAGCGGCGCAGCGAAAGCGACGGCGCGGCGCAGGTCGAAGGTGCGGCGCAGGTTGAGGGAGTTACGTTGCCCGACGTGGTGATGCAGACCGCCGACGCGGCGCAGCCCGCCGACGCGGCGCAGCCCACCAAAGCGGTGCATTCCACCGACGCGGCGCATTCCACCGACGCGGCGCAGCCCACCGACGCGGCGCAGCCCACCAAAGCGGCGCATTCCACCGACGCGGCGCGGCAGTTGTGGCGCGCGGCGCTGCGGGCGACGGTGCCAGTGCTGTGCGGGTATCTGGCGCTGGGGTCGGCGTTTGGGCTGCTGCTGAACGCGGCGGGCTACGGCGCGCTGGCGGCGGGCGCGATGTCGCTGGCGCTGTACGCGGGCTCGGGCCAGTTCCTGGCGGCGCAGATGCTGGCGTCGGGCGCGACGCTGGTCGAGATGGCGGTGGCGACGTTCTTTCTGAACGCGCGGCACATGGTGTACGGGCTGTCGCTGCTGGACGAGTACGCGCACGCGGGCCGGTATCGCTTTCAGCTGATGTTCGAGCTGACCGACGAGGCGTATGCGCTGCTGGCGTCGGGCAACGTGCCGCCGGGCGCGGATCGGGCTAAATACAACTCTCATGTGCAGCTGCTGTGCCACGCGTACTGGATACTGGGCAGCGTTATGGGCGCGGCGATAGGCATGCTGCTGCCCATAAACACAAAGGGGCTGGACTTTTCGCTGACGGCGCTGTTCATAACGATACTCGTCGACCAGCTGCGCCACCGGAACAACCGGCTGCCGGCGCTGATAGGCGCGGCGTGCGCGCTGATAATGCGCCTCGCGCTGCCGGACAACATGCTGCTGGGCGGCATGCTGCTGATGCTGGCGGTGCTGATCGGAGCGCGCCGCGGCATAGAGCGCTATCAGGAGGGGGCGGTAAGATGACTACGCTGTCGCCGGCCGAGTACGGGCTGGTATTGCTGACGCTGGGCGCGATCACGTTCGCCACGCGCGCCACGCCGTTTCTGCTGCTTGGCAGCCGGCCCGCGCCGCGCGTGGTGCTGTACTTGGGGCGGATGCTGCCACCGGCTATAATGGCGATGCTGGTGTTGTACTGCCTCAAGGACGTCGACTTCACGGCGGGCGCGCGCGGCCTGCCCGAGCTGATAGCGTGCGCGCTGGTCGTGGGGCTGCACCTGTGGCGGCGCAATGCGCTGATAAGCATATTCTGCGGCACGCTGGCGTACATGCTGCTGGTGCAGTTCGCGTTCGCGTGACGCGGGCGCGGCGGGTTGGGCGCGGCTCGCCCGGCGCCGCGAGGGCGGTCGACGGGTCGGGTTAACAATGCGGCATGGCGTTGCGCATCGGCGCGATATGATGTATAATATGCGAAAACGAACCCTAATCAAGCATAACTATACAACCGGAGGTCAGAGCGATGACGAGGATATACGTAGACGGCCAGGAGGGCACGACCGGACTGAAGATACGCCAGCGGCTCGCGGGGCGCGGCGGCGTCGAAGTGATAGAGATAGACCCGGCGCTGCGCAAGGACAGCGCCGAGCGCGCGCGCTGCATAAACGCGGCCGACATAGTGTTTTTGTGCCTGCCGGACCAGGCGGCGCGCGAGGCGGTCGAGCTGTGCACGAACCCCAACACGCGCATAATCGACGCCAGCACCGCGCACCGCACCGCGCCGGGCTGGGTGTACGGCTTCCCGGAGCTGATAGCGGGCCAGTACGGGCGCATAGCGCAGAGCGCGCGCGTGGCGGTGCCGGGGTGCTACGCGAGCGGGTTCTGCGCGCTGGTGTACCCGCTGCGGCAGGCGGGGCTGCTGGGCGCGGACGCGCACATTAAGTGCAACGCGGTGTCGGGCTACACCGGCGCGGGCCGCAAGGCGATAGAGGCATATGAGAGCGCCGACCGTCCCGCGGCTTTTGACAGCCCGCGCAAGTATGCGCTGACGCTCAGCCACAAGCACCTGCCCGAGATGCGCGCGATATGCGGCCTGGACGTGACGCCGATATTCGAACCGGCGGTGTGCGACTTTCCGCAGGGCATGCTGGTGAGCGTGCCGCTGTTCCTGGACGAGGTCGGCGCGACGCTGGAACAGGTGCACGACGTATACGTAAAGCACTACGCAGGCGCGAAGTTCGTCGAGGTGATGCCGCTGAACTACACCGATGGCGGCTATATAGACGCGCAGGCGCTGCACGACACCAACATGATGCAGATATTCGTATGCGGCGGCGACGGGCGCGCGACGCTGACCGCGCGGTTGGACAACCTGGGCAAGGGCGCCAGCGGCGCAGCGCTGCAGTGCATGAATATAATGC
>CAWVGT010000304.1:0-4527 GCA_963928645.1 Candidatus Fimadaptatus sp. | reverse complement strand
TGCTGCAACTTAACTATAGCAGATTTTCGCTCAAGTCTCACTTCTTTTTTGGAGGGTCGCTGTCCAAAATGTATTGTAGCTCTACATCGACGCGTGATATGCCGCGCGATATGCGCTTGACAGCGCGGCGCTCCATGCGTATAATAAACTAATACCTGTATTGGTATTGGGAGGTGGCTATGAAACAGTGCATGGATGCCGATAACCTGCATCGCCGGCTCAAGAAGATTATCGGCCAGGTACAGGCGATAGACCGCATGATAGACGAGGACATACCCTGTGAGGACGTGCTCGCGCAGATCAACGCCGCCAAGTCGGCGCTGCACAAGGTGGGCCAGGTGGTGCTCGAAGGCCACATAAACCACTGCGTGCGCGATGGCATAGAGCACGGCGACGCCGACAAGACGATAGAGAGCTTCACCAAGGCGGTGGAGCGCTTCGCCAACATGACCTGAGCTGCACCCTACCCGACGCAGTTCATTCGCCCGCCGATGCCCCTGCCACAGCGTCGGCGGGCGATGTCCGTCTGCGCAGCTTTGCGTTCGCCGCCGTCAGTGCCGCTGGGCTGACTGCGGCGGCGGTCATTGATACATGGTGCGCAGAATATCGTCGTCATAAGCAACGGCTATTGTCTGAATGTGTTGCGGCACATGCAGACCATCACTAAGCAGCTGGACACTGGAGCCCTCGGAACGTTGACAAACCCCGGCGGCTGGACAGTGGATTTACTCTGAACAGATTTTTCAAACGGTATATGTATGATGCGGTAAAATCGACCTTGTATAAACGGAATTTGCGCTCTGATTTGCGTGTTCTGCCTGTAGTTGCTGCATATTTGGCCAAGCAGACAATGCGTGGCACACTTTTTCAATGGACTGATGGCAGAGGAGCCCTTTTGCGATTTGCGCTGATGCAAAATGGCTGATACGCAGTGTATATCTGCTCATAACGGATTTGCACGTGCTGATTGCCCACAGATCAACCGGTACTCACTTCATTTCGATGACAAACCGGCCATGTACCATACCTGCAATATCACTCGCCGGCAAAACGGAGTAGACATTTGCAGCGCTCGCAATGGAGCTTCCTCATAATTGTAATTCCACATGATGAGCTTTCACAGGGAATGCACCTCACGCAATGTATTATCATCATCCACTCGGTATAAGCGTTAATGCCCTCAAACCTCCACACAGCTTGACAAACCATACCCGGCTTGGTATAATATGCCCATACCCCCAATGGTATAAAGGAGGCCGAACATGAAGAGGCTGGAACAACTGCTTGAGCTGGGCGGCACGCGCAAGGACATAGCGCTGCTGGCGATATCGGGTCTGGCGCTGATTGTGAGCATATTCGACCTGATACCGCTGCCGTTTGACGCGGCATGGATCGCGATAGTGCTCTGCGGCGTGCCCATAATACTCGAAGCCATAATCGGTCTGGTGACCGCGTTTGACATAAAGGCGGACGTGCTGGTGTCGCTGGCGCTGATCGCGGCGGTCGTGATCGGCGAGGACTTCGCCGCGGGCGAGGTGGCGTTCATAATGCAGCTGGGCGCGCTGCTGGAAGATCTGACGGTCGCGCGTGCCCGGGCGGGCATAGAGAAGCTGGTGCACCTGACACCGCGCACCGCGCGCGTGGTGAACGGCGACTCGGAGCGCGTGGTACCCGCCGAGCAGGTACGCGTCGGCGACCTGCTGCGCGTGCTGCCCGGCGAGAGCGTGCCGGTCGACGGCGAGATAGTGGCCGGCCAGACCTCGGTCAACCAGGCGGTCATGACCGGCGAATCGCTGCCGGTGGACAAGGGGCCGGGCGACGAGGTGTTCAGCGGCGCGGTGAACCAATTCGGCGCGTTCGACATGCGCGCCACGCGCGTGGGCGAGGACAGCTCGATACAGCGCATGATACGCCTCGTGCAGTCGGCGGACGCCGGCAAGGCGCGCATAGTGGGCATAGCCGATCGCTGGGCCACCTGGATAGTCGTGACTGCGCTCAGCGCTGCGGCGATAACCTGGCTGGCGACGGGCGAGATCATACGCGCGGTCACGATACTTGTAGTGTTCTGCCCGTGCGCGCTGGTGTTGGCCACGCCCACCGCCATAATGGCTGCGATTGGCAATGCCACCAAGCATGGCTTTCTGGTGCGCGAGGGCGACGCGCTGGAGCGGCTTGCGCTGGTAAAGCGGGTGGCGTTTGACAAGACCGGCACGCTCACCTATGGCATGCCCGAGGTCGTCGAGGTCAGCGGCGTAACCGGAGGGCCGGGCGAGGCCGAGCTGTACGCCCTGGCGGCGGGCGCGGAGCTGCGCTCGGAGCATCCGCTGGGCAAGGCGGTGGTGCGCGGCTACAGGCGCGGCCATGGCGCGGCGCTGAGCCAGCCCGAGGAGTTCAGCATGCTGCCGGGGCGCGGCGTGAGCGCGCGGGTCGCGGGCCGCGAGGTGCTGGCGGGCAACCTGGAGCTGCTGACCGAGCGCGGCACGGCGCCGGACGCGGCGCTGCTGGAGCGGGCCGAGCGGCAGCGCGCACGCGGTTGCACGGTGATATACCTGGCGGTGGACGGCGGCGCAGCGGGCTATATAGCGCTTTCCGACTCGCTGCGGGAGGACAGTGCCGACATGATACGCCGCATCAAGGCGCAGGGCGTGCAGCCGGTGCTGCTGACCGGCGACCACGCGGAGGCCGCGAACGCCATCGCCGCGCAGCTCGGCATCGACGAGGTGCACGCCGGTTGCCTGCCCGAGGACAAGCTCACCTGCATTGACCGTTATCAGGCCAACGGCCAGCCGGTCTGCATGATGGGCGACGGCATAAACGACGCGCCCGCGCTCAAGCGCGCCAGGGTGGGCATCGCCATGGGCGGCGTGGGTAGCGACATAGCGGTCGAGGCGGCCGACATAGCGCTGGTGGACGACGAAGTGCGCGAGCTGCCGCACCTGCTGGCGATGGCGCGGCGGATGATGGTCACAATACGGTTCAACCTCACGTTCTCCATGGCGCTCAACTTCCTGGCGATTGTGCTGGCCATAACCGGCGTGTTGAACCCGGTCGTGGGCGCGCTGGTGCACAACGCGGGCTCGGTGTTCGTCATAATCAACTCAGCGCTGCTGCTCAAGTGGCGGGCGCGGGGCGACGCCGCTGCGGCGAGCAGCAAGGCTGAGGCGTAGCTGAGGTGGAGTTATATGTAGCTTCTCCCGTTGGCTATGGGACTGCGGCGGGTGCGCAGGCAGCAGATTGGCATCGGTATGTGCATTTCTGATTGTCTGTAGGCAGCGATGAGTTGGGGCTGAACGCTCAGAGAACTTTGTACAGTCAGTACGATGTGCATGCAGAAATGATACACTCAGGCTTATTATAGTCAGCCAGTATATGCGTTGAACTGAATCCGCCTGGTTGTACATTGTGTGCGCTCGAGCAACGAAAACATCCCTAAAATGGTATAATCCATATAGGGCGACCCATTCACCCCGCACAACCTGCATCCATAAACGACAACGCGAACCGCTCCGGCGCTTCGGAGCAGACAAATGAAGGTGAATCAAATGGACATAGAGCTGAGCTATACAGAGCGCGGCATGGGCGAACCGCTGCTGCTCCTGCACGGCAATGGCGAGAGCCGCGAGTACTTTGCGGCGCAATTGAGCTACTTTTCGGGCATGTACCGCACGATTGCGCTCGACACCCGCGGCCATGGCGCGTCGCCGCGCGGCACGGCGCCGTTTACGCTTGAGCAGTTTGCGCTCGATCTGCACGGGTTCATGGACTCGATGGGCATAGCGCGCGCACATATACTGGGCTTTTCGGACGGCGGCAACATAGCGCTGCTGTTCGCGCTGCGCTGGCCGGAGCGCGTGCGCAGCCTGGTACTCAACGGCGCGAACCTCTATCCGTCGGGCATGCAGCCGGGCGTGTGGCTCGGGGTCGAGCTGAGCTACTTGTGGGCGCGCGTATGGGCGTGGCGGCGCGCTCGAATGGCGGCTCGCGCCGAGCTATTCGGGCTGATGGCGCGCCAGCCGCACATCGCTCCGGAGCAGCTCTCGCAGCTGCGCGTGCCTGCGCTGGTCATCGCGGGCGAGCATGACATGATACGCGATCGGCACACGCGGCTGATCTGCGCCAGCCTGCCCGCGGCCGAGTTGGCGATACTGCCGGGCGACCACTTCATCGCGGCGCGCCAGCCCGAGGCGTTCAATGCGCGCGTGGAGCGGTTCCTGCGCGCGCACAGCCGGGAATCGGGCGACCTGGCGGACTGACGTCCTCAGTACGGCTGGCCGCTCGCAGCAAATGCGCTGCGGGCGGCCTCGGTCTATTTTAGTAAAGTATGCCGCACTCAATCTGCCTGGCCAAACGCGCAACAGCAATCGGCGAACATGCAATTTAGCAGAATATTGCTTTCATTCGATTGATTTTTCAGCATCAGCAATAGGTTATTTCAAAAGCCGTTAGATAGTGTCTACATGAGATTAAGCCAAAACAGCCAGCCAAATAGCGATACACCTGATATGAACAGCAGAAAGGAACGATGAC
>CAWVGT010000303.1:0-4701 GCA_963928645.1 Candidatus Fimadaptatus sp. | reverse complement strand
GTGCGGCACACTTTGCCAATAGACTGACCCGCCGCGAACATGTCAGCTCGCGGCGGGTCAGAGCGTTGACAAAGCGCGGCGGCTGGGCAGCGGGTTTTGCTCCAAACAACTTTTGAAACATCATACAGGAGATGCTGCAAAAGCAGACTAATGCAAGCGGCATTCCACTTTGGTTTGCGTGCTTTGTCGGCTGCTGTTGCACATTCGGTCAAGCAAACCATGTGCGGCACACTTTGCCAATAGACTGACCCGCCGCGAACATGTCAGCTCGCGGCGGGTCAGACCCAGCATATGGGCTTATATCTGCATATGTCAGTTCGCCCCGGCCACAACGGTCTCAAACGGCATCTCGGTCAGCTCGACCCAGCGGTCCTCGGCCGCGCTGAGCTGTATCGCCTTGACCAGCTCCAGCGCCGGGAACGCCTGCGCGCCGTCCAGCCAGAAGTGCTCGCCGGCGGTTATGTGCGCGTAGTAGTCCTCTATCTGGGCCAGGTGGCCGGTGCCCCAGTAGTCCTTGCCGCCCACGTTGAGCTTGGCCGGCGTGAACACGACCTCGCACTCGTCGCCGACCAGCTTGTAGAGCCGGTCGCCGCGCAGCAGCAGCGTGCCCTTTTCGAGTATGTACTCGAGCTCTATCGGCGCGTCGATGGCGTTCGAGTTGGAGCAGTGGATCAGCCCGCGCGCGCCGTTGGCGTACTCGAGCACCGCGTGCACGCTCTCCTCCACGTCTATCACGCCCTTGAGGTAGTCTATCGAGGTCGCGCCCTTTACGCGCGTGGCGGGGCCCACGGTGTAGAGCATCAGGTCGAGCGTGTGTATCGACTGGTTAATCAGCGTGCCGCCGCCCTCGGTGGTCATGCTGCCGCGCCAGCCGCTCTCGGTGTAATACGGCGCCTCGCGGTGCCACAGCACGCTGGCGCGCACCGTCTTGAGCCCGCCCAGCTCGCCCGAGGCCAGCAGCGCCCGCAGCGCCTTGACCGAGCCGTTGTACCGGTTCTGGAATATCACCGCCAGGCGGCCCTGCGCGCCGGCGATCAGCTCGCGCGCCTGCGCCGTGTCGCGCGCGACCGGCTTTTCGACCAGCGCGTACTTGCCCGCGCGTATCGCCTCCAGCGCTATCGGGGCGTGCAGGTAGTGCGGCGTCAGCACGTGCACCACGGCCACGTCGGGCCGCGCGATCAGCTCGCGGTAGTCCTCGTATACGTCCACCTGCCAGCCGCGCTCGCGCGCGCAGTAATCGCGCGCGGCCTCGGCGCGCTCGCGCTTTATGTCGCACACCGCGACGATCCTTACCTGCTCCATGCGGCACAGGCAGTTGAGGTGCACCGCGCTAATGCCGCCGCAGCCTATGACGCCCACGCATACAGGCGTATTCATTTTGTTTATCCTCCTATATCTTCGTCGCCCGGCGCGGCGCGCGGGGCGGCGCAGTGATCTTGTGAATGGTATGCCGCGCGGCGCGCCGGCTCAGCGCGGGCGCGTGAACGCATACGCGCCTATCGCCACCGCCACGGCCAGGTTCAGCGAGTCTATGCGCGCGCTGTGCGGTATCACCACGCTCTGGCCCAGCTGCGCGAACCCGGCCGGCAGCCCGGACGCCTCGTTGCCGAACACCAGCGCATACGGCTCGCGCCGCGCCTGGCTGACCGCGTCCAGCTCGCGCGCGCCGTCCAGCATGAACGGATACAGCGCATGGCCGGGGAACTCGGCGCGATACTCGTCGAAGCTGTCGTAGTAGCGCAGGTTGTGCCGGAACAGCGCGCCCATCGACGCGCGCGGCACGTGCGGCTCGAACGCGTCGGTCGCGGGGCGTATCACCGCCACGTCGGTCAGCCCGAACCCCAGCAGCGTGCGCAGCGCCGTGCCCAGGTTGCCCGCGTCGGATATGCTGTGCAGCACCACGTGGTTGGCGCGCGCGTCGAGCCGGCACTCGTACTTGTTGAACACCAGCGCCGCGTAGCAGTTCTGCTTGTGGGCCTCGCGCTCGAGCACGCGCGGCGCCTCCTCCTCGCGTATGCCCAGCTCGGCGCAGCGCGCGCGCAGCTTGGCCACGCCCGCGTTGCGCGCGCCGTCGGGATGGGTTATCAGCCGCGCGACCACCTCGGGCCGCGCGTCCAGCAGCTGCAGCGACGGGAATACCCCCAGACAGTACGAGTATGTCAGCGACTTGCGATACGGTTCGAGCTTGGGCATGTGCATCTCCTCAGGCGATTGATGGCGCGTCGGCGCGCGGTATTATTCCCAGGTCTGGCCCTTGGACTCAATCAGCTGTATCAGCGCGCGCGCGGCGGCGTTGAACTTGTCCAGCGGCGTGCCGGGCACCAGCGCGCAGTTGGTCAGATGGGGCTCTATCGTCATGAAGCCCGAGTAGTTGCGGGCGATCAGCTGATCGATTATCCAGGACACGTTGCCGTCGCCCTGGCCCACGGGCCGGTGCGCGTCGGACACGCCCTCAAAGCCCATGTCGCGGTGCTCCTTTTCGGCGCTGGAGGCGTACTTGGAGTCCTTCATGTGCATGTAGACTATGTACTTGGACAGCTTGTCGAAGCCGTACTTGGTGTCCTGCTCGCACTGCACGAAGTTGGACGGGTCGAACACGAAGCCCAGCTCGGGCGCGAACCGCTCCATCAGCTCCACGCACCTGTCCACGCTGTCGCCGTAGATCGCCTTTTCGTTTTCGTGCACCAGCTGCACGCCGGTGCCGCGCGCCACGGCCAGCATGCGCTCCATGCGCTTGAACACCTCGTCCTTGAACTCGGCCTCGCGCCCCGCCGGCACGAAGAACGAGAACATGCGGATGTACTTCGCGCCCAGTATTTTGGCCACGTTTATCGTGTTTTCGAGCTGGGCGATGTGGGCGTCCATGTCGCCGGATATGTCGATCTTGCCTATGGGCGAGCCTATCGACGACACCGATATGCCCGCGGCGTCCAGCCGCGCGCGCACCGAGCGCGCCTCGTCCGCGGTCAGGTTGGATACGTTTTTGCCGTCGACGTTGCGCGGCTCTATGTGGCTTATGCCGAGCGCCTTGAGCGCGGCTATCTGGTCGCTGAGCGAATTGGACGCCTCGTCGGCGAACGCGCTGAGTATGAACTTTGCCATTACATGTATCCCCTTTGCAATATATTTGCCTATGTTAATTATACACCTTTCCGCCGCGAATTAAAAGCCCCTGCGGGCGCTAACTGTACAGCTTTGTGCTAAATTTATGATAATATGTCGATGCGCGCCGACCATATGTTGATACCGCGCGCTGAACCTCTATGCGAATGATGAAACGAATTATTCGCATAACATTCGCCTATAAACCCGAGATTGGCGCGCTGTGGCGCGGACATGGTGCGGATTGTTCGTAAAACCTGCGCAATTGGCGGCTGTTTAATTGATATTTAACGTTAAACGCGCCTTTGCAGCTTGACAGCGCGGGTGAGTTTGACGTATAATTCCACAAATCTATATCAGCGCGGCCGGGCGGGCCGCGCGCGGCGAATTACATAGCGAGCCGGAAAGGATGGGTGGCAGATGCTGGGTGAGGTTATCCGGGAAGGGCTTACGTTTGACGACGTGCTGCTGGTGCCGCGCAAGAGCGACGTGCTGCCGCGCGACGTGGATACGTCGGTGAGCCTTGCAAAGGGGATAAAGCTGAACATACCGCTGATAAGCGCGGCGATGGACACCGTGACCGACGCGCGGCTGGCCATAGCGATAGCGCGCGAGGGCGGCCTGGGCATAATCCACAAGAACATGTCCATAGAGGAGCAGGCCGGTCAGGTCGACAAGGTCAAGCGCAGCGAGCACGGCGTGATAATCGACCCGTTCTTCCTGTCGCCCGAGCACCGCATATCCGACGCGCTGGCGCTGATGGAGCGCTATCGGATATCGGGCGTGCCGATCACCGAGGGCTCGCGCCTGGTGGGCATACTGACCAACCGCGACCTGCGCTTTGAGACCGACTACTCGCGCAGGATAAGCGAGGTCATGACCCGCGACAACCTGGTCACCGCGCCGGTGGGCACGACGCTGGACGAGGCGCAGAAGATACTCGCGCGCCACAAGATCGAAAAGCTGCCGATAGTTGACGAGCACTTCAACCTGCGCGGCCTGATAACGATAAAGGACATCGAAAAGGCGGTCAAGTACCCCAACTCGGCCAAGGACCTGAACGGCCGGCTGCTGTGCGGCGCGGGCGTGGGCGTGACCCGCGACACGATGGACCGCGTGGCGGCGCTGGTCGCGGCCAAGGTCGACATAATCGCGATAGACACCGCGCACGGCCACTCGGCGGGCGTGATCGACACGCTGCGCCAGGTAAAGCGCGCATATCCCGAGCTGCCGGTGATAGCCGGCAACGTGGCGACGTATGAGGCCACGCGCGACCTGATAGCGGCCGGCGCGGACGTGGTCAAGGTGGGCATAGGCCCGGGCTCGATCTGCACCACGCGCGTGGTGTCGGGCGTGGGCGTGCCGCAGCTGACCGCGATAGCCGACTGCGCGCGCGCCGCGGACGAGGCCGGCGTGCGCATAATCGCCGACGGCGGCATCAAGTACACCGGCGACATACCCAAGGCGATCGCCGCGGGCGCGTCCACGGTCATGATAGGCAGTCTGTTCGCGGGCACCGAGGAGAGCCCCGGCGCGATGGAGATCTACCAGGGCCGCTCGTTCAAGGTCTACCGCGGCATGGGCTCGCTGGGCGCGATG
>CAWVGT010000302.1:0-2541 GCA_963928645.1 Candidatus Fimadaptatus sp. | reverse complement strand
CATCATGCCAAAGAAGCATATGAAAAACGGCGTCATCATGAACGTGGGGTCTATGCCGTGGTAGTCGGGCAGCGAGTACATCGCGATAATCGACTGATAGGGCCTGAGGAACCGGTTGTTCTGCATCACCGTGGGCGGCTTGTCGTCGGGCTCGGGGGCGGTGAACTCGATCACGCAGCTGGGCGACACCTCGCGCAGCCGCTTGTCCACGGCCTCCACTGCGCCCTCGGGCACCCAGCCGGTCAGCATGAACGCCGAGCGCGTGCCCGCCAGCAGCGTCGCGGCCCGGTCGCGGTCGCGCTCCAGCGCCAGCACGTCGTACAGCAGCTTTAGCCGCGGCAGCTGGTCGCACAGCCCGCGCGCCCTGTCGTCGAGCTGGGCGTGGCTGGCGCGCAGCTCGGTCGCGCGCTCTTCCAGCGCGGCCATATTCTCGCGCGGCGTGCCGGCATAGCCCTCGAAGCTCTCCTGGGTAAAGTCGGACTCCTTCATAAGCGCCCAGAACGCGTCCCACTCGTCCAGCGGGCTGAGCGCGAATATGTGCGCGCCGTCCTTGTCGGTGGACACCACGTCGAACCGCCCGGCGAGCTTGCGCTCCTGTATGCCCGCATTCAGCTCGTCTATGCGCCGCGGATCGACCGTGCCCAGCATGCTCATGGTGAGCCGGCTGCGGCCCAGCTTTTCGAGCGGCTCGTTCAGCTCGCGATAGGGCGCGAGCTGCCTCAGGCGGCTCTGGGCGCGGCTCTCCTCGGCGCGGGCCTCGGCGTGGGCGCGCTCTATCTGCTCCAGCGCGTCTATCGTCTCCAGCGCCTGGCCCATCGCGGCCCAGGCGGCGGCGACCTCCGCGTCGCCCGCGGTGTCGCGCGGCGCGAGCAGGCCCTTCTTGGAGGTGTCCAGCCGATTCAGCCGGCCTATCGCCCAGCTCAGGCGGCTCAGCGTCTGTTCGGCGCGCTCCAGCTCGCCGTCATCCCCGATGCGGTAGCGCTGCATGTCCTCGCCCGTCAGCGGCTCTATCTGCACGCAGCCCAGCTTCTGCAGCGCCCTGAGCAGCCGCTTGCGGTCAGCCGTGACCGCGACCAGACGCAGCTTTTTCATCTCAACGAGCGCCATTTTTCACAATCCTTTCAAAGATAAGGTCGGCCGCCATAGGCACGCGCTTGCGCGCATCCCGGAGCAGCTCCTCGCGCTCGGCCGCGCGCCTGACCTCCAGCAGCTTTATCTCGCCCTGCACGCCGCGCCGGCGCTCCTCGAGCTGCTTTTGCGCGTCGTCGCGTATCTCCCGGAGCGCGGCGCGCTCCTGAGCCACGCAGGCCTCGTCGACCGCCTTGACTATGTCGCGCGCCTGGCGCGAGGCGTCGTGCACCAGGCGTTCGGCCTCCTGCTCCATGCGCTCTATCTGGCCCATTATGCTGTCCATCCGTCCCACCGCCTTTCATGCGCGTGCGCGCGTCACTTGGTGCCGAACAGGCGGTCGCCGGCGTCGCCCAGTCCGGGCACTATGTAGCCGTGCTCGTTGAGGCAGTCGTCCACCGCCGCGACGAATATGTCTATGTCGGGGTGATCCTTCTGCACGTGGCGTATGCCCTCGGGCGCGGCTATCAGGTTCATCAGCTTTATCGACTTGCAGCCGCGCTTTTTGAGGAAGGTTATCGCGGCCGACGACGAGCCGCCGGTGGCCAGCATCGGGTCGAGCAGTATTATGTCGCGCTCCTCGATGTCGTTTGGCAGCTTGCAGTAGTACTCGACCGGTTCGAGCGTCTGCGGGTCGCGGTACAGCCCGATGTGGCCCACGCGCGCCGACGGCACCAGCTTTGTTATGCCGTCCACCATGCCCAGCCCCGCGCGCAGTATCGGCACTATCGCCAGCTTCTTGCCCGCCAGCTCGCGCGCGGTGCACTTGCATATCGGCGTCTCGACCTCCACGTCCTGAAGCGGCAGGTCGCGCGTGACCTCGTACGCCATCAGCATCGCGACCTCCTCCAGCAGCTCGCGGAATTCCTTTGTGCCGGTATCCTTTGAGCGCATCAGCGACAGCTTGTGCTGGATAAGCGGGTGATCCATGATTACCAGTTTGCTCATTATTCGTCCATCCTTCCTTGCGCGATATTATGCGCGGCGCTCCTGCGCGGCCGCGCGAAATCCCGTATCGGCATAGTCAATTTTATTATACAACATTTTGAACCCGCATTCAACGCTTGCGGCGCGCCACGTGCAAAAAATTATTCGTTTTCAACGCGTTTGCCTGCAAATTGCGCCGCAAATCATGCGCGTATTTATCATGACATGCGCTTTATGTCATCCTTATACAATCACATATATGCAATTTGTCATCATAGATGTGAAATAAAAAAAGCGCGCCCGACTTTGAGCTATCGAGCGCGCCCGGGTCCACGCAAGCGAGACATGCCTGTAAGCCGAGTTCTGTCGTGAACGGCCATCTATCTAGACCGCCCGTCGCCGGGCGGTTCAAGCGATTCTGGGGAGTCGGCGGGCCACCATAGCACTCCCGCTACATCTTGCACCGAATGGGGTTTACATGACGGA
>CAWVGT010000301.1:0-6302 GCA_963928645.1 Candidatus Fimadaptatus sp. | reverse complement strand
GCCCGAGAACATGTTGCTACATGCCGGCCAGACCATATACGCCAAGTGCACGCGCGACGGCTCGCATCGCGCGGTCGCGCGCGTGACTGCGATTGACGGCGAGTACTTCACGCTGGAGGCGCTGGGCGGCGAGCTGTACATCGGCGAGACCGTGTACCTGTACCTGAGCGATGAGTTCGAATCGGACCAGCGCGTGGGCATAGGCACCGTGGTCGACAGCGCGGTGAGCGAGTACGCCGCCAGCGGCACGCTGACGCGCGTATGCGTGGCGCCGGGCGACGCGGTCGAGCGCGGCCAGCTGCTCTACGAGTACCTGCCCGGCAGCGCGACCCAGCCGGGCGCAGGCGACGCGATAACAGCCGCCGACGACGGCATAGTGCTGGACATATCGGCTCAGGCGGGCCAGGCGCTTGACGAGGGCGCAATGGTCGCCGAGATAGCGCCGCTGGACGGGCTGCGCATAAGCGTATATGTGGACGAGGTTGACGCCGCCGCCATCGCCGCAGGCGACGCGGTGACGCTGACGCTGCCCTGGCAGGAGGAGGAAGAGGCGTTCGCGGGCACAGTGGAATCGGTGTCGCGCGCGGCAGCAGACAGCGCGACGCAGACCGCGACGGACGCCGCGGGCGCGACGGGTACTGCGACCGCGGGCGACGCGCTGTCCGGCGCGGGCGATTCGGCCAATGAGGGCGGCGCGCTGACCGCGAGCGGTTCGGCCGATACGGGCGGCGCGAGCGACTCCCAGGCCGTTTCGGGCGAGGTGCTCTATGAGGTGCGCATACTGCCCGCAGAGCTGGACGGGTTGCGCATAGGCATGAGCGTGACGGTTTACTTTGGCGATTGAACGCGGACTGCGGCCGCATCCGGCGCGCCGCGCAGGGAGTGATTGAAATGCTGAGCATAGGATCGATTGTGTGGGGCGTGCGCGACGTGGCGCGCGCCGCGGAGTTCTGGGGGCGCGCGCTGGACTACGTGCCCAAGTACCCGGCTTCAGGCGACTGGGCCGCGCTCGTGCCGCGGGACGGCGTGGGCGTGCAGATATCGCTGAAGCTGGTTACGTCGCCGCGCGCAAGGCGGCATCACATAGACCTGTTCGCCGACGACCAGGCCGCCGAAGTCGAGCGGCTGCTGGCGCTGGGCGCCACGCGCATGGAGTG
The DNA here is from genome assembly GCA_963928645.1 of Candidatus Fimadaptatus sp. GTDB lineage: Bacteria > Bacillota > Clostridia > Christensenellales > Aristaeellaceae > Fimadaptatus. Next base: position 5,145 of record CAWVGT010000301.1, on the reverse strand, counting down.
GCGCTATGAGTCCGGCGCCGATTACGTGGTGCTGCAGGATCCCGATGGGAATCCGTTTTGCGTGGTGCAGAAGTGAGTGGTCTGCGCGCGCCATGCGCCCGGGCGGCGTGCCGCGAGGTGGCCGCGCGGTTCGGGCGGCTCGCGCTTGCCGGCTGAGGGCGGCGCTTTATTGGACTTGTCCTTTGGCTTGATTGATTTGGTGGTGGTTCCCGGCAGCGCGCATTGGTTGGCGCGCCGCCGCAGTCGATTGACAAAGTGATTCGCGCACAGTCAAATCTACCACAACATGCAAAAGCAACCAACAAGGTATGCAAATCAGAGTGGAAAGCTACTTATTTCAAACCGGTTTTGCATCATTATCTCCTGGCCATTTCAAAAGCTTGTTTGAATTAAAGCTTTCTATCCAGCCGCCAGGGTTTATCAATGGTCTGAGGCGGCGCGCATTGGTTGGCGAGCCGCCTCACTATGCTGGCAAAGCTGTTTACACATAGTCGGCTCAGTTCAAGTCGCAATGGGCATGGTTTGATTCTACACACTTTGGTCGTGTATCCGACGCAACAGCATTGTTTGACATGATTTAGTATATACTTAAGTTAAACCGAGTTTGGACAAGCTCGCAGCATGCGACGATCAGGCCGTGTCAACGCACTGTGGCGGCTCGATTTGTTTGGCGCGCCGCCATAGTCTATTGACAAAGAATGCCATACACGGTCTGCTTCGCCAAACGTGCAACAGCAACCGGCAGCGCCTCCACAGCAAAGCGGAACGCTGCTTGTATCAGACTCGTTCTACAATACTGTCCATATGCTGCTTTTGAAAATCGTTTGGCACAAAGCCCGCTATCCAGTCACCGGGCTTTGTCAACGCACTGTGGCAACGCGCTTATTCGGCGCGCCGGCGCAGTCTATTGACAAAGAATGCCACACACGGTCTGCTTCGCCAAACGTGCAACAGCAACCGGCAGTGCCTCCACAGCAAAGCGGAACGCTGCTTGTATCAGACTCGTTCTACAATACTGTCCATATGCTGTTTCGGTAAATCATTTGGCGCAAAGCCCGCTATCCAGTCACCGGGCTTCGTCAAAGGTCTGCGGCGGCGCACTTTGTTTGGCGCGCCGCCTGCTTTGCCGGCAGGTCGTCCTGCGCGTAAACAGTCCAGCTCTGCTTGTATTATTGCGCTTCTATCTCTATGTCTTTATGTGCTAAAAAAGCATGATGCTGCGAATATGAGTAAGTCCACATATTGAACAAAGCCATGTCAACCGGCAGTCAAAGCTTTTCAACCGTCTGACCGCTGCGCCTTGAGCAGCGCGCCGACCGGTTTACTGGCAGGGCGTCCTGCGCGTACAGTTCAAACCATGGCGCTACAGCTAATCGTTTACGCTCTAAAGCCGGTGTTTGCCATTGCGGTGATAGTGCCACGCGCATACGCAGTATCATTCCTGCACAAAGCGCATTGAACAGAGGAATGAGTTCGGCAGTTGTCTAGGCGGCGCGCCCTGGATGGCTCGCCCCGGGGTGCGGCAGAGATACCCTGCATATGCGATTGCGCCGCCGCATGCCGCAGTCGTCACCCAGTCGGCCAGTCGCGCTCACCCATACCGCTCCGCCAGATACACATTTAATGCCATCGCTGCCGTATATCGCCTGCCCGCGCGCCCGATGCCCCGCTTTGTCACAGCTCCGCCTACGCGTTTTAAAAGTTCGGTGTTGCGATTTTTGTATTTCGTGGTACAATATGCGTATTGTTAAACTCTGATTTTATGGTACAATATGCGTAAGTTGCGCACTGTGCCATGCCTGGAGGCCATCATGTGCGATAACACAACCGCCGCGCGCGCGCCTGACGCGGCCCGATATGAGTACATCAGCATGCAGCCCTGCGTGCGCCGCGACCCGCTCAGCGACTTCCTGGACGCCTGCGCGCCCGTTGCAAAGGCGTTCGGCTGGCAGTACGGCGATCAGGCCACCTGCGGCCCGCGCATCAACGGCGACATGGAGCTGGTGTTCGTGCTCTCGGGCGAGAGCATAGTCACCGTAAACGGCGAGCAGTGCCACGGCTTTGCCGGCGACATGTTCGTGATACCCAAATATTCATATTCCGAGATCAGCACAAACCCCGACAATCCGCACGAGAACTACTGGCTCCACCTGGACATAGGCGACATGCTGTGCGCCGAGCGGCTGCGCGTGCTGCTGGGCGGGCCGCTGCTGCACCTGGGGCTGGACGGCTGGCTGATGAGCCTGTATCGCTGGCTCGACGCCGAATACGAGTTGCAGGGCGACGGCTGCCGCGCCGCGATCGACGCGCTGGTGCGGCTGATATTCCTGCGCGTGATACGCCTGGCCGGCCGCGACATAAGCGCCATCGACGCCTGTCCCGGCCCCGAAAGCCGCGGCTCCCGCGCCGAGAAGCTGCTCAGCGACTGCGTGCGCGAGATCACCGCCCGGCATGGCGCGATCTCCGCGGGCGAGCTGTGCCGCAAGATGTACGTCAGCCCCGCCTACATGCGCCGGCTGTTCGACAGCATGCTGGGCATGCCGCCCTCGGCGTTCATACGCTCGGTGCGCATGCGCGAGGCCGAGATACTGCTGCTGACGACCTCCGCGCCGGTCAGCGAGATCGCCTCGGCGCTGGGGTTCTCGTCGCCCTATCACTTTTCGGGCGAGTTTCGCAGGTTCCACTCGATATCGCCCAGCGGCTACCGCGCGGTGGCGCGCGGCGCACAGTCCTAGCGGGGCGCACGGCCTGCGCCCGCGCAGCGCATAGACGAATCGGTAGACGGCCGCGGCCGAGCTTGAGCGCGCGCCGCGCCCGTCGGCCATATCGGCAAAGGGGAGGGTTATATATGACCTGGCATGACAACGCGTTCTTCGGGCTGCACTTCGACATACATCCGCGGCTGAGCGACCGCGAGCTGGGGCGAGACGCGTCGGTCGAGCAGCTGCTGGAGCAGTTCGACAAGATAAGGCCCGACTTCGTGCAGTGCGACTGCAAGGGCCACCCGGGCATAACGGCCTGGCCCACCGAGGTGGGCCAGGCGGCGCCGGGCATAGTGCGCGACGCGCTGGCGATATGGCGCGAGGCCACCCGCGCGCGCGGCATACCGCTGATAATGCACTATTCGGGCGTATACGACGTGGCCGCCATAGCCGCCCATCCCGACTGGGGGCGCGTCAAGTCGGCGCGCGAGGCCGGCGACGGCGACGCGCTCGACCACGACAACACCTGCCCGCTGAGCGACTACACTGAAAAGTACATGATACCCCAGATGCTGGAGATAGTGCGGCGCTACGACGTGGACGGTTTCTGGGTCGACGGCGAGAACTGGGCCACCCACCCGTGCTACTGCGCGCGCTGCCGCGCCGAGTTCGAGCGCCGCACCGGCATAGCCCACGCGCCCGAGTCCGCCGACGAGCCGCACTGGGCCGAGTGGCTCGCGTTCACGCGCGACCTGTTCGTGGAGCACGTCAACAAGTACGCGCGCGCGATACACGCGCTCAAGCCCGAGTGCAGCGTATGCTCCAACTGGATGTACACCGTGCGCCAGCCCGACCCGATCGCCGCCGAGGTCGACTACATCAGCGGCGACTTCTCCTGGATATGGAGCGGGCGCAACGCGCTGCTGGAGTCGCGCTTCATGGCCAACCGCGGCCTGAAGTGGGATCTGATGGCGTGGGCGTTCTCGAGCTACGCCCCGATGGACAGCTGGGAGTTCAAGAGCGTGCCGGCGCTGTGCCAGGAGGCCGCGATAGTCATGTCGGCCGGTGGCGCGTTCACGATATACGACACGCCCAACCGCACCGGCAACGTGGTCGGCTGGCACATGGACAGGCTCGCCGACGTGGCGGCGTTCTGCCGCGCGCGCCAGCGCTGGTGCCAGGACAGCGAGTCGGTGCGCCAGGCGCTGGTGCTGCACGCGCCCGAGCACTACTACGCGCTGGCGTCGGAGGGCTTCTTCAACACCGCACACGGCAGCACCGACGCGATAGAGGGCGCGGTGCACGCGCTGATGGACTGCGCGCTGAGCGTGGATATAATGAACACCCCCGACGCGCTCGCCCACCTTGGCGAGTTCCCGCTGGTCGTGGTGCCCGAGCAGAGCAACCTGGGCGCCGACGCGGTGGCCGCGTTCGTGGAGTACGCGCGCGCCGGCGGCAACCTGATCGTATCGGGCGCGGACGTTGCGCCGCGGTTCGAGGCGGCGCTGGGCGTCAAATTCGCGCCCAACCCCGAGGAGAGCTGCGACTACGCGCAGGTCGGCGACCGCACGACCACGCTGATAGGGCCCTGGCGCGCCGCGCAGGCCACCACGGCGCGCATACTGGCGCTGCGGCAGTACAACCGCGACACCGACCGCTTCGCCCGGGTGAGCGACTATGCGCTGGCTACGGTGGCCGAAGTGGGCCGCGGCCGCATAATCGGCATATACTCCGACTTCTTCACCGGCTACGCGCGCTCGCACTACCCGGCCACGCGCGCGCTGTTCGAGCGCATACTCGAGCCCGCCCGCGACGCGCGGCTGATGCGCGTGAGCGCGCCCGCCAGCGTTTACGTGTCGCTGCGGCGCAAGTCCGACCTGCTGCTGGTCAACCTGATAAACATGGGCAGCGCGACGCCGCTGTCGCCGCAGCGCGCGTTCGTGGAGGACGTGCCGCAGGCCGGCCCGGTGCATATAGCGCTGCACACTGAGCGCGCGCCGCGCTCGGTGCGGCTGGCGCCCGACATGCGGCCGGTACACTGGCGTTGGGCGGACGGCACGCTGGAGATCGACGTCGATCATGTGGGCATACACGACATTGTAGAGATAGCTGAGTGAGGCGTCATGCAGACCTGAGGCACGCCTGCGCCATGGCGGTCGCCCTGCGGCGTCGCCGTGCGGGCCGCAGCCCGAGCGCAGGGCGCACATTACGCGATGGGTCGCGCCTCGCGGTCTACGGGCAGCTGACCACCACAGCGCTGCGAGAGACATGTTCATGATCTTCGCGGTTGAATGCGCTAACGCCGGTCACCGCGTCGCGCGCTTGTAATGCGGACCAAGGTGTACATGGGCGATGTTTGGCACAGCCCGGTGCGGAGATTGGCAAACGCTTTGCCGATTGACTTTGCCGCGCCGGGCTGCGTTTATTGACTTATAAATACACT
>CAWVGT010000300.1:0-5144 GCA_963928645.1 Candidatus Fimadaptatus sp. | reverse complement strand
CAGCGCATAGGGTATCTCCTCGATCGTCGCGGTCATCGCGTCGACGGTGTTGACGGCGCGCAGTATCACCGGCCACTCGAAGCTGCGCTTGTTGTCGCGCACGCCCACCGACTTGAAGTCGGGTATCGCGGTGTAGTACTGCCAGACCTTGCCTTCCAGGCCGTTTGCGGCAAACTCCTCGCGCAGTATGGCGTCGCTCTCGCGCACGGCCTCGAGCCGGTCGCGCGTGATCGCGCCCAGGCAGCGCACGCCCAGGCCCGGGCCCGGGAACGGCTGGCGATAGACCATGCTGTCCGGCAGCCCCAGCGCGCGGCCCACCATGCGCACCTCGTCCTTGTACAGCAGCCGCAGCGGCTCGACCAGCTCAAAGTGCATGTCCTCGGGCAGGCCGCCTACGTTGTGATGCGCCTTTACGCCGCCGCTTTCGACTATGTCGGGGTATATCGTGCCCTGCGCCAGGAACTCAATGCCCTCCTGCTTGCGCGCCTCCTCCTCGAACACGCGTATGAACTCGCCGCCGATTATCTTGCGCTTGGTCTCGGGATCGGACACGCCGGCCAGCTTGTCCAGGAAGCGATCCACCGCGTCCACATACACGAGGTTCGCGTCCATCTGATGCCGGAAGACCTCTATAACCTGCTCAGGCTCGCCCTTGCGCAGCAAGCCGTGATTTACGTGCACGCAGACCAGCTGCTTGCCGACGGCCTTTATAAGCAGCGCCGCTACAACCGACGAATCCACGCCGCCCGACAGCGCCAGCAACACCTTCTTGTCGCCGATCTGCGCGCGCAGCGCGGCCAGCTGTTCATCGATGAAAGCCTGTGCAAGCTCGCTCGTCGTTATGCGTTCCATGGACTCGGGACGAACCATAGGCAATTCCGTCATATTCGCTACCTCCATACAATCGTGCATGTGCAATCAAACGCGTCTCAACGCCGCCGGCATACGTCCGGCAGCTGATTACAAATTATCACCTTGCGGCCATGCGCGCAACGCCGCCCAGCAAAATTTTATGTTGATTTTAGCCATACTTTGGGCTATAATGGCAGCGGCAAGCGGGCCGGTGCGCGGCAGGCTGTGTAAACGCGCCCGGGCCGCCGGCGACAGGGCCGCAGCCCTGCCCTATCAGGCATTGAGGAGGCGCTTATATGCAGAGCGTAACCGATTATCAGATACTGCAGCGCGACGCTACGGGCCATGCGCGCGTGCCGTTTGGCGGCCGGCTCGACGGCGCGGCCAAAAGCCAGGTCGTGTGGGCGCGCGCACTGCGCGAGGACGATTCGCTGGACATGACCGGCTGGCAGCGCTGCGCGCAGGGCGCGGACGGCTGGAGCATAGAGTTCAGGCTGAGCGCGGGCGGCCCGTACTGGCTGGAGGCGCGCGCCGGCGACCAAGGCGCACTGCCCGAGTGGTGCCCGCGGATAGCGCGCGTGGCGCATGTGGGCGTGGGCGAGCTGTACCTGCTCACCGGCCAGAGCAACATGGCGGGCTACGGCCGCGACGCCGCGTACGACCCGCCCGAACTGGGCGTACATCTGTACGGCAACGACGGCCGCTGGAAGCTGGCCGCGCACCCGTTGAACGACTCGCTGGACACGATATACCCCGAAAACGCCGAACATACGAGCCACACCTCGCCCGCGCTGAGCTTTGCGCGCACGCTGCGGCGCCGGCTCAACATGCCCATTGGCCTGGTGCAGGCGTCGCTGGGCGGCTCGCCGCTGAGCCGCTGGCATCCTGGGGAGGACGGCGACCTGTACCGCGCCATGCTGCGGCGCGTGGCCGCGGTCGGGCCGGTGGGCGGCGCGCTCTGGTACCAGGGCTGCTCGGACACCGACACCGAGGAGCAGGCGCGGCGCTATCTGGAGCGCTTTGAGCGCATGGTCGAGCTGTGGCGCGCCGAGCTGGGCGAGCTGCCGATAGTGACGGTGCAGATAAACCGCGTAAAGCAGCACGGCCCCGACGAGGCGCGCGACCGGCGCTGGGGACTGGTGCGCGAGGCGCAGCGGCGCGCGGCGCAGCGCATACCGCAGCTCGTGGTAGTGCCCACGACCGATCTGGCCTGCACCGACGGCATACACAACTCATCCGGCTCGAACGTGATACTGGGCGAGCGCATGGCCCACGCCGCACTTGCGCAGCTGTACGGGCTCGGCGGCATGTGCGCGCCCGACCTGCGCCGGGCGGTGCGCATCGGCGCGCGCCGGCTGTTCCTGGAGTTCGGCGCGGGCCATTCGATGCGCCCGGCCGAGGGGCCGGACGGCGGCATGGACGTGGAGGATGCGCATGGACTGGCGCACTGCACGGAGTGCTTCAGCCGCAGCGGCGGGCTGGAGGCCGAGTTTGAACGCGACTTCGAGCTGCCGGCCTGCTTCCATGCGTACTGGCGCTGCGAGCCGCCCGCGTTCATGGCGCGCGATACAAGCGGCATGCCCATGCTGAGTTGTTACGGCGTGCCCATAGAGGAATGAGCGGGCGCATCATATAATATAGAAGATATGCGCTTTGCGATGCGCAGGGCGATGTGTGCTGTGATGGTTGAGCCGGGGCTCATGGGTGGGCGCGCTTGCGATACGCTTGCGGGATGTGAGCGGCGGAGGGTATGCTGTCGAGGTATCTGTCGGCAGCGTATCCCCCCCGCCTTTCGTTTGCTTGGATTGTGGCTGGGCTTGCGTGCAGGATGGCTGTGGCTGTAGTTGGTTGAGGACGCGTTGATTTGGCTTATCGACCATGCTTTACCTGTGCACTCTGCACTCTGCTTCGGTTGTTGATGATGTATGCCGGCACGATTGGCGATATTCGCGGCCAAGGTTGGTATACTGGTTTGCGATTATATTCAACTCGAATTACTGACGCTTGCCATTTCAATTGATATTTGCGCTGAAGTCATTCCCTGTCCAGACCTGCAATATCATAGTTCCTGATTTGGGGCTGCGCGACGGCTTTTGACCTGTGGGTTCGATGATCTGCTTTGGCTGTTTGCGAATTGGCTTGCGAAGTCGCTGCATTTGCTGGATATGATTTAGAGAATCGTTACGATTGATGCTATTTAAGTTGCGATATGTACTCTTGTTTACACTTATCTCTTGCCATTCCGTCTGATAAAGGCATACCCTGCTTGACCGGCTTTGCCACATTATATTACGGACTTGTCCAGACCGCCTATACAGCGGCAGCAGTCGCACCTCGCAGTCAAATGGCAAAACGCCGGTAAACCTGTCCACGAAGATCGCCTATGGTTTGGCGCTTGTCGCTGATTGCACCGGATGCCTTTTGCCCCTGGGAACCGCTTCGGTTGTGATGCAGATTTGCATTTGCCGCGGCATGTGGTATAATATGTCCATGATACGGCGTTCAACGCCGAACAGGAGGTAACACAATGAGAAAAAACTTTGGCGCCAAGCCCATACTGTACCCGCAGCCGGTGTTAATAATCGCTACATATGGCGAGGATGGCGTCGCCGATGCCATGAACGCCGCCTGGGGCGGCATTTGCGAGCAAAACCAGATAGCGATCTGCCTCAGCGCGGATCACAAGACCACCCACAACATACTCGCGCGCCGCGCGTTCACCGTGAGCATGGCTGACGCCGAGCACGTCGTACAGTGCGATTATCTGGGCGTCGTGTCTGCGAACGACGTGCCCGACAAACTCGCTCGCTCCGGGCTGCACACTACGCGCAGCGAGTTGGTCGACGCGCCGCTGATCGACGAGCTGCCCATGGCGCTTGAATGCAGGCTGATAAGCTATGACAAGGAAACCTGCCTGCTGATAGGCGAGATAGTAAACGTATGCGCCGACGAGAGCGTTATCGGCGAAAATGGCCGCATCGATCCGGCGCTGCTTCGTCCGATAACGTTTGATCCTATGAACAACGCGTACCTGGTGCTGGGCGAAAAGGTGGGCAATGCGTTTAAGGACGGTCTGCTGCTCTAATGAACGGTTAACGCGACAGGCGTGCGGCTACCGGAGCGCGCGCATGGCGCGGTCGCCTGACCAGGAGGACGGTTAGCATGGGACATGAGATATGCGTCGAACGCGCCGACGGCGACTGCATGGCCGGCTGGCTGGAGCTGGTTGAGCGCGTCGCGGACGGCTTCCCCGGGCTGGTGATGGAGGAATACATCGAGGTGCTGCGCCGGAACATCGCGCGGGGGACGGCCCTGTGCGTAAGGGACGGCGCCAGCATCGCGGGCGCGCTGATGTACTCCCCGCGTCAGCGCTGTTTGTCATGGCTGGCAGTCGCGCCGGAATACAGGCGGCGCGGCATTGCTTCGGCGCTGATCGCCGAAATGCTGCGACGCATGCCGGCGGGCGACGTGCGCGTGACTACGTTTCGCGAAGGTGACGATAAGGCCGCAGCGCCGCGCGCGCTTTATGCGCGCTTCGGCTTTGAGCCGGACGCACTGCTTACAGAGTTTGGATACCCTGTGCAGCGAATGGTACTGCGCAGATGACGCAAGGCGCGGATGCGGGCTATACCGGAGCGGCCGCGCGATCTGGGGCGGTGATTTGCAAGCCGCTCTCCAGCTGCGGCCCGACGGGCGCCGCCGTGCGCCCACTCAGCGCATTCGCGCTACATGCGAAAGGATGGAATCATGCCGATAATCGACGCGAGCCGTGTGTTAAGCGAACTGCGCTTTGCCAGACTGCTTGCCCATGCGATATACAATCCCACACCCGAGCGCGTGCGTGAACGCATCGAGCAGTATATGCAGCGCAACTGTCACGCGCGCGCGTACATGCACGGCGATGAGCCGCTGGGCATGGTAGTGTTCCGGCTGGACGGGCTGCGCGCGGAGATAGTCAACATATCGACCGCGCCCGGCCATCGGCGCCAGGGCATCTCACGACGGCTTATATACCGCATAGCCACAGAGTACCCGGTGCGGGAGATATGCGCTGAGACCGACGACGACGCGCGCGGCTTCTATATGCGCTGCGGCTTTGAGACCAGCCCCAATCGCACGATTGAAGGCGTACAGCGCTATGCGTGCGTGCTCGCATTGCCGGGCAGATGTTTCTGTGGCCACGACTGCGCGCGCTGCACTACATTTCTAGAGTGTGTTTCTAAATTCATACTAACAGGGATTATGCAAGCAATATACGAATGCAGGCAAGGAAAACAAAGCCCAGGAACCTG
>CAWVGT010000299.1:0-16327 GCA_963928645.1 Candidatus Fimadaptatus sp. | reverse complement strand
CAGGTTCCTGGGCTTTGTTTTCCTTGCCTGCATTCGTATATTGCTTGCATAATCCCTGTTAGTATGAATTTAGAAACACACTCTAGGAAGGCGGGCAGGGGTTAATGCCACAGCCGATACAATACAGGTTGGTTATGTAGGAATTGCCTCGTCATATCCGCGCCGGTATGACTTGGCGATGGCATGAAACTGTGAGCATCGATCGCAAATCGCCGCCGGGTGAGATATGATTATATGGATCGTAACTGCATACGCTTGGTCAATATGACATTGTGGTTAGGCAACATATGAGCATCCAGTAAATTAGACAGTGGATGCCGGTGGGTTAATTGCTAAACATGTCAAGAGAAGCAGCAGTTGTGCGCGCCTACCCGCAGCCATAGGATTGCCAATCGAGAATGGCCAACATGCACAGCGATTATGCTTGGAAAATCGATTTGCACACGAAATCCCAGTTGGAGTGGCGGCTTGTACCCCATAAATGATGACACGAATCCTCGGAAGTGCGGCTCCCGCCACGCATTTGCCGCGCAGAGTCGGTTGACACTAGATCAATCGTGTTCCAAACTCGCCGCCCCTAAAACTCCCGCATAAAAACTTCCAATACGATTCCCAAAGTGGTGTCGCCATTGCGATGCGCATGCAGATCGCGCCGATACACGATCCTATCGATCACCGCGCCCAACAGCCGCCGCTTGCCTTCGGGCGAGGCGCGGCGGTATTCGTCGAGCAGGCTGACGCGCATCCCGGCGTCAGCCCGCGGCCCGGGCGCAGCGTCGCGCAGCGCTTCGAGCCCGGCCGCGGCGTCGGCGAGCTGTGCGGCTATGTCGGCGTCGCGCTCGGTAAAGGTGGCGACGTCGTACACCCCGGTCTCGAGTAGTTCGCATATGCGCCTGTGCTGGCGCCGCAGCTGCGCTATGCGCTGCTCCAACGCGACGCGCATGGCGGGCGGGCGAGCCGCGTCGGCGGGCGACATGGGCTCGACTGCGGCCGGGTCGAACGCCTCGCCGAGCGGGGCCAGATGGGCCAGCGCGGCAGTCAGCACGGACTCCAACACCTGCAGTTGAGCCGCGCAGGTCGGGCAGCCCGGCGTCGTGCAGCGAATGGCGTCGGCGCGCCGGCCGCCGGCCCTGCGCTGCATGCGCCGGCCGCATACGCCGCACACAATGAGCCCGCTGAACGGGTTGAGCGGCGTGCGGTCGCAGCGCACCGAGGGCGTGTGCGCGCGTTCGGCGAGGCGGCGCTGCACGCGCTCGAACTGCTCGATCGAGATTATCGGCTCGTGCGTGCCGCGCGCGATTATCGGCTCGCCGCTGAGCACGCGCCGCATGACGCGCGTGCCGCCGGCCAGTATGGTGCGCTGCACGCGCTTGTTCCACTTCAGCACGCCGGTGTAGGTGACGTTGTGCAGCATCGCGCGTATGCCGCTGGGATAGAACGCCCTGCCCTCGGCGGTGCGCAGGCCCAGCGCGTTCAGGCGGTTGCATATCGCCTGAGCGCCCGCGGCGCGGCCGTCGATGCCTTGCTCATACCAGTCGAACACGCTGCGCACTACGGCGGCCTCGTCCGGCTTGACTGCCAGCCGCCAGCGTGCGCCGCGGCCCTCGGCGCGCACCCGCTCATAGCCGTATGTGGGCTTGGGCGAGAGGTAGTTGCCTTCGCGCGCGCTGGCCATGCGCCCGGCCATAAGGCGGCGCTTGATCGCCTTGTACTCGCGCCGGGCCATGAACAGGCTGAACTCGAAATACTCCTCGTCGATGTCGTTGCGGGGGTCGTACACCTTTTGCGGGGTGATTATGAGCGTGGACGTGTACTTGAATGTCTGGGCGACGATGCCCTGGTCGATCGTATCGCCGCGCGCCAGGCGCTCGACCTCCATGCACAGCACGCCGTCCCAGCGCCCGCGTTCGACGTCGGCGAGCATGCGCTGCATCTCGGGCCGCGCGGCAATTGTATCGCCGGACACTATCTCGCGGTATACGTGCGCTACGTCGAGCCCGCGCGCCCGGGCGAGCGCAGTGAGCGCGACCTCGTGGCGCTTGAGCGTATCGCCCGCGCCCAATGCCTCCGCCTCCAGATCGGCGCGCGATTTGCGCAGGTATATGCAGTATGGCATCGCGTTACCTCCCATGGAAGCGATGTTGGCATGCCGCCGCGATGGGGCTGTCTACTGTTACTATATTGGTCGGGCGGACGGATGATGCCGCGCCGTGTCCCGATCATGCGGGATATGCGAACGCCCGCGCAAGGCGCGCAGCCGGGAACCGCTGCGCCGCTATGCCAAATTCGCGCACACTGCCAAGTTGCGGCTCAGTCCGATGTAAACTGCCGATTGGGAATATGAATGCGCAATTCGTGGGCTTCGCTTAGCAGCACATTCCGACAAAGGCCGATGCGTCAAAACGCGCAGCGCAACGCCGAAGGCGCATGCCGCTCCAACTGCGCGCAAAACGGACAGGCACCCGCGCATACCATGTAGAGCAAAAGCAGGAATGGGGGAGGTGTGGTTATATGGAGCGCAGCACAACCGAGCGCGAGCATGCGCTGGTTGGCGAGGGCGAATACGGCGGTGCGCACTGGCAGATATACCGGCCGTCGAGCGTGCCGGCGGACGAGTACGAGCGGCGCCTGCGCTTGGCCGTACAACAGGCTGCAGCGCAGGCGGTCAAGCTGCGGCTGGAGCGTGAAGCGGCTGAATGCGGCGCGCGCGAATGATGCGAGCGTCGTTCAGGCTGTCAACTCGACGGGGGAGTGCGAATGGAGTCGCACGCCACTGTATCCGGGTACACTGAGTGTCGCCTAACGGTTGATCGGCGGCGCAAATGGACTGCTGAATGATACGGGGGCGAGCTCAAACGTTGTATAAACCCATTCGGCACATGGGTAACGAGCAACCGGACGTCGCCGCGTCCGGGCAATCTGGTATCGTGGGTTATGGCTATGCAAAGCTGGGCGATGGCGTTTTGTACGTCAAACCTTCTATATCTATGGCATATGGCGCGCTTGCGCTGCGACAGGACGCGATGCGCGAACGGGCAGCCCGTATATGGAAGGTTTTATCATGACCTGCTGCATCTGCCTGCGCAAATCTCGCGCAGCCATCGAGGCTGAAGCGCGCGGCGAGGGCGGTACGCTGGCGCGCCAGCAGCGGGTGCCGCTCGAACAGGCGACGCGCCAACACATGGCCGTCGAGTACATATACCGTGCGGTGGTGTCAGGCGATACGATTGCTGCCCGGCCCGAGATGCAGCGGCTGCTCGCCGACCTGCGCTGCGGCCGCTGGTACGGCGAGCTGTGCATGGAGGTGGAGCGCCTGGCGCGCGGCGACACGGTAGATCAGGGCGTAGTCGCCCGCACACTCAAATTTGCCGGCACAGGCATAATCACACCCGCAAAGACATGCGTCCCAAACGACGGCATGGACGAGGAATACTTCGAGTTAAGCCGGTCCATGTCGCGGTGCGGCTAGAAGGCGATAAAGCGCCGCCTTCAGGCTGGATGCCGGGCCAGCATGCGCGAGGGACACTATTGCGGCTCGGTTGCGCACGGGTATGCGTGCCGACGGTTGCCGATCGATGAAGGCTGGACGCTAGAAGTCGAACCCGCCAGCGCCGACGCAGTGCGTATGATGTTCGACTGAGCCGCGCAGGGGCTGGGTAAGCATACCTCCGGGCTCGGGTTCCATAGCGGCGACCCAATGCCTTGGGGCTCAGAACCCGCCGCAGCTGCCTGCGGACGTAGACCGGCGTACCGGGCACGCTGCGCCATCCGGTATACATGGGGCACATGAGCTCGGCACAGGTGCGCTCAGCAGATAAGAAAGGACGGCTCTGTGCGCGACATGCGCCGCAGGGGTGCAAACTGGAAAATGGCGCACGGCATGCACGAGCCGCTGGTGGCGCGCGTCGAGTTCGAGCTGGTGCGGCGCCGCATTGGCGAGCGAAGGCGGCCGCGCGCGCACGACTGCACCGCCCTGAGCAACCGCTTTGCGGGGCTGATCTACTGTGCCGCGTGCGGACATGCGGCGCGTGCGCTCCGGCGGCGCGGCGCACTACTGTATGTTGAGCTGTCCGACGACGTGCGATCCGACTGGAGGCGTATCGATAGCGCGCACGGAACAGGCTGTCATCGACGCGCTCGACAACTGGCTGGCGATGTGCGCTGCGCCTGCCGCGCCCTATAAGCCGGGCGCCCCGAGCCGTCCACCGGGAAGGCCGCGCTGCAGTCACAGCTTGAGCAGGCATAGCGACGGCGCGCTTGCCTGCACGACCTGGTGGAACAGGGCGTCTACGCTGCCTCATTTGTATCAAGCGCAGCAGCGAACTGAACCGGCGCCTTGCCGCAACAGATGCGCAATTTAAAGCGTTGGCCGAAGGCGCGCGATGCCCGCGCAGCCAGAGCGCATACGCGAGCTCGACGCGCTTATTGAGCGCATCCGAACAGCTTACGCATCCGCCGGCTGCGCAGCGAAAAAACGTGCGGCTGACGAGCGTAATCGAGCGTATAAGCCTACAACAGAACCCGGCGCGGCAGCGCGCGCAACGCCCCGCCGCTGCTGATAACGATCGACACCTATCCTGCTTGATATGATCGGCGCAAAGTATTGGACTTGCCATGTTCAAGCAGCCATTGCATTTGACTTAATCACATTATAGCGCAATTGCAGTCACGCACACGTCGGCAGCAGTGGCCCAATAGGGATCTGTTACGCATACAGCCGCGCGCCGTGAGTCCGTCGTCCGGCACATGCTGCGCTGAGGCTCGGATTGGGTCGACAAATCGGTTCACGCCGTTCGACGCGCCGGTAAGGCGTTGTCAGGCCAATACCGCAGCCCTTCACCGAGAACCCTGAGCAGCTTGGGGCCGGGACGCTAGTCGGCCTTATGCCCACGACCGGAATCAAAGCGCGCCCCGCCCTCCAGGTTTGGATCGGTGGGGGTGCGCTCATACATCCATGCGAATTCCAGGCGCGTTGCTTTGCCTTTGTAGCCAGCAGCCCCAACGCCGTGACGTCGCCGGCCTGCGCGTTCAGGTCGACGCCCATGCCGTCCGATATGTCAAACTGATATATGCCTCGAGCGGCTTCCCGGTGTCCGGCGCAGGGGCAGCCGCCGCCAGCGCCTGTCGCCGCGCATACACTCATGCAAGCCGCAGCGCTGCCATGACGCAAGACACCGCGATCAGCGCGTCGCCGACAGCTGGTCGCGGTGTCCTGATAGAGTCGTATTCGCGCGATCTTTATTCGGAATGCCGACCCGGCCAGCAGCCCGGCATTGGCGCGCGGGCGCTCGGCCAAACGTATGGGGGCCAGCTATTGACATTCGCTTATTCAGGCCATATTGCTTTGGCCGGTCAACCGTGCACGGCTTCTGATGCCAATTGCCTGGCCGATCTCCGTAATAATCAACCACGCCGCCGCCAGCTATGCTGCACTCGCAGCGCTTCACGCCGTCGCCGAATTTGCCCGAGCCGGAAACAACGCACAAGCACTTCTCATAGGTGCCGCCGTCTTCACCGGCGCCGCCAAGGAAGCATCCGCACTTGCCGCCGCCCGCGACCTCGTTCAGCTCGTCGTCGCTTATCTCAGCGCCGCTGATAAAGTCGGTCTCGCCCAGCGGAGCGGTATGCCGTACTTGGCCGCTTCCGCTATTATATCCTCCTTGGTCATGCTGCCGATGCGCTTTCGCAGCTCGCTGTCGGCGGATACCTTCTCAAGGAACAGCGTCATGTTATCGCTCATGGTCGTCATCTTCATCAAACTTGGTTTGTGGTCTCCATAGCCATACTCCGCGCTCTGACATGACGCCCGGCCTTGGGCCGACGCGGGGCAGCCGCCCGCCTTGCCGCATTGCCCGCCGGCATCAGCACATGCGCCCGCCGTGGATGCGGGTTTTGCCGTCCGGCAGGCATGGGCGCAAGGCGCGCTCCCGCGCCGTTCTTCACGGGACGAGGGCCGAACTATTCAGCGACGCCGCCGCCTGCGCCCACACAGCCGCAGCGCTCGACTTCATCGGCAAACTCGCCGATGCCGTAAAACGCGCATACGCATTTGTCATACGTATCGCTCTTGGTGCCGCCGCCGCCAAATACGCACGCGCACGTGCCGCCGCCCGCGACCGCGTTCAGCTCGTTCTCGTTGAGCTCCGCGTTCGCCTCGGGCGCCAGATCCGCCTCGGTCAGCGCTATGCCCAGCCTTTGGGCCTCGGCCAGCACGGCGTCCTTGTCCATAGTGGACACCCTGGCTGCCAGCGCCTTGTCCGCCGACAGCTTTTCCAGGAACTTCTTAGCATTATCCGTCATGGTCATTCGCTTCCTTTAATCAGATTTGTCGTCGGGCTGATGTGCCGCGCACGCTCACAGCACAGCGCGCCGGCATGGAACGCCGGCGCGCATGCCGTAATGATATTCACTCCGATTGGCTCGCGCCGCCGCGCGCAGAAACACGTCCGGCGTCAGCAGCCCGGCCGCGTGGATCAGGTGTCCACGCCGTGGCCGATCATGGCGCAACTGCAGCGCCTCACGATGTCAGTGAATAGGCCATTGCCTTCCATAGTGCACCCGCAAGGTAACGAGTGGTCATTTTTAGGTTCGCCAGCGCCGCCGAGCAGGCAACTGCATTTGCCGCCCGCGACTTCGCCCAGCTCATCCTCGGACAGCTCGGCGCTCTTGTCGGCCGTGAAGTCCGCCTCGGTCAGCGCGATGCCCTGCTTCTGGGCCTCGGCTATCAGAGCGGCCTTGTCCATATTGGACACCTTGGCCGCCAGCTCGGCATTCTCGGATACCAGGTCCATGAACTTCTTCATGTTGTCAGTCATTGTATGATCCTCCTATTAACTATTGACATTGACTTTGCGCGCCATCTGACCGCTTGCCGGCGGTTTAGTGGTCCACGCCGCCGCCCGCGCCCATGCACGAGCAGCGCTTAGTACCGCCTTTAAAGTCGCCGTATCCCAGGAACGCGCACGCGCACATATCCAGGTTATCGCCCTTGGAGCCGCCGCCGCCCGCGACGCACGCGCACTTGCCGCCGCCCGCGACCTCGTTCAGCTCGTCCTCGGACAGCTCGACGTTCTTTTCGCCCGTGAAGTCTGCCTCGGCCAGCGCTATGCCGCGCTTTTGAGCCTCGGCTATAATGGCTTCCTTGTCCATATTGGACACCCTGGTCGCCAGCTCGGCATTCTCGGATACCACGTCCATGAACTTCTTCATGCTGTCAGTCATTGCATGATCCTCCTATTATAGATATTGATTCAACCCGCCGTAAACCGCTAGCCTGCGGCCTAGTTGTCCACGCCGCCGCCCGCGCCCTTGCAGGTGCAGTGCCGCTCGCCAGCGTTGAAATTGCCGATGCCCACCGCTGCGCGCTTCATGAAGTTCCCGCCACCGCCCGCGACCTCGCTCAGCTCGTTCTCAGACAGCTCAGCGCCCTTCTCGGCTGTGAAGTCCGCCCCGGTCAGCGCTGTGCCGCGCTTTTGAGCCTCAGTTATCAGGGCTTCCTTGTCCATATTGGATAACCTGGTCGCCAGCTCTGCATCTTCGTATACCACGCCCATGAAATTCTTCATGTTATCGTTCATTGCATGGCCCTTCTATTATAGAATGGATCTTGCCCGTCGTAGAACCGCTTGCCGGCGGCTTAGTAGTCCACGCCGCCGCCTGTTCACGAGCAGCGTTTACCGCCGCTTTCAAATCGCCGTATCTGAGAAATGCGCGCGCACGCATCTGCAAGTTCTCGCCCTTGGAGCCGCCGCCCGCGTGCTGCTTGTTTGCTGCTCGATTCATCATCTATGCCGCTGCGACCGGTTCATGCCTGGGCGACCGCGCGTCCAGATAATGTGTGATGTCCGCCTCGCCCTGCACCGGCCTGACTATGACGGCGGCGCCGTCGAGCCAGACCGCCAGCTCGTCGCCCGCGGATGCAGGTTACAGAAACCCTTGCTTGTTGTTCTCCACCACCACTCCTCATTTAACATTTCATCGCTGCGGGTTAACGTTCGGCCCCACGCACCGCATTCGCTTCGCCTCGTAACAGCCTGGCTGCCAACCGCGCTGCTATATGTGATTACGATGTGGCCTCCAAAATGTGAAACATTGCCTCAGATTGAGCATTTGCGCAGCTTTCGGCGCCCCGGTTTCAACTCGCTCCGAGCTGTGCAAATGCCGTCATCATTCTACAACTCCGGAGGTAACGCAGCTGCACCGTCGACGTGTCTGCAAACATACCCAATCGTTGTTATTATATCTGGTATCAAACCTTTTGTCAATAACATAATGCCGATGGTTATACTTTTGCTTGACGGAACCACAGTATGCCGGAAGGCGCGCATTTTCAGCAACAGCGCAACGCAACCATATGAGATCGCCCTCAGCTTTGCAGCATTTTGCAGTCGGCAGTGAACATCATATCATGCCCCCGGCGCGTAAACAGTCGACAGCTCAGTAAATCCAGACATGGCGCAGCCGCGCCCGATTTGACCAGGCAGCCGCACCAATAACGGCATACACGCCGTACCAGGCCATGCGCTATCTGTACGCGTCCAACAGCCCGGTCTTATCATAGCACATCAGCTCACAGATGCCGGAGTCGCCCAGCACACAGACGCCGCACAGCGCCGTCAGTGTGCCGTCCAGCGCGATATAGCGCTCGTCGGGGCGGCTTGATATCAGCTCGCGCTTATAGTCGGTATATGCAGTCAACTGCTGCCTGAACTCGTTTTCTCGCGCGGGATCGTATTTGCCAATCTTCGGCAATGCGTCATCCAGCCACTGGCTGCGCGGATGCGGATCCTCAAGCGCCATGTCCGCCATCAGCCCGCCATAGCATGCGCCGTATTCATCCAGGTATTGCGGCGCGGGGTCGGCGGACTCCTCCTCCCAGTTGCGAGTCGATGCCAGCTCCCAACCGCCTCCGTCCGACGCCGTCAGCAGATTGAGCAGGTTGCGCAGCGCCTCGTTCGACCTGGCCTCATGACAGCTGTACGAGGCGTAGAATTCATCGCACTCCACGCCGCCGGTCAGGTTCAGCGCGCCATCGTACTCCACGCGCAGCGTGCCATAGCCCTGGGTGTTGAACTCCCAGAAGTAGTCCAGATACAGCGCCGCGCCCCGGCTCGATTCGCCCCGCGCGAAGTGCAGCGTGGACAGGTTTCCGGCATACGCGATTGGATAGCCGTATGTCAGCTCGTCCGCCAATTCGACCGTGGCCAGCTCCGCGTCCCAGTCGTATACCGATATCGTGCACTGCACCTGGCCCGGCTGCTGCGCGTAGCCGTCCTCCGCGTCCAGCCGCAGCGTGAGCAGTTCGCTCTGCCCGTCGCCGTCGTAGTCGAATATGTCCGCGCCCAGCAGGCCGGTCAGCCGCTGCGCCGGCACGTAGAGGCCGTCGGCGTCGGGCGGATACTCGTCGGCGCCCACGGCCACCGTGCCGTACTGCTCGATCAGGCTTTGCAGCTGCGCGCGCAGCAGCCCGTCGTCGAACTCAGCGACCTGTATTTGGCCCGGGTCGCTGCCCTGCGGATGGAGCTGAACCTCGTTTATCAAAAAGCGCACGTCGCCCGAGTCGGCCTGCTCGACTATGGTGTCGGCCCAGCCCGAATAGTCCTCAAAGCCGTCGGCCCTGACCTGGATCAGGTAGCGCCCGCCGCCGTCGAACAGCCGTATGCTCGCCAGCCCGTGCGCATCGGTGCGCAGCGTCGCCAGGCCGTAGCCGCTGGTTAGGTAATCGTCCTCCAGCACCGGTGCGTCGCCGGCGCCGGTGTGCAGTCTCAGCTGTGCGCCCTCTATCGGCGCGCCGGCGTCGTCGGTCACGCGCACTATGCAGGTCGACGCCTGCCGGAGTATGCCCACGCGCTGTAGCGAGTCGCAGACGGCTTCATACTGGCTGAGCGACAGCTCGCCGCCAGCCTCCAGCATGCGGCCGCTGGTGCGCAGCGCGTACGCCAGGTCGAAGAACGTAGCGTCGTGCGGCAGCAGGAACAGCGCGCTGAACAGCAGGTTGGACATTTTGTACATGCACTCCTCGACCGACATTGTGTCCCGCCACTGCTGCCAGAGCTGGTAGAGCGCATATGTGGCTATCGTGCAGGACTCATGGCCATCGACGCCGGCCGCGTAGTCGGCATAGTCGTACAGCGAATCGTCAGCTATTGGATAATGGCTGCGCACCAGGCTCTTCCAGTCGGGATCCGCGCCGGTCGCATACGCCTCGGCCAGCTCGGCAAACGCGTCGGACAACGCCTCCTTGACGCCGGCGCCCTCGTCGCCCGAGCCGGCCACTATGCAGCTTATCGAGTATTCGACGCCGTGGGCGTACTCGTGCACCGTGGTGTTGGGATCGTAGGCCACCTCCCGGCCCTTGTCTCCCAGGAACGACAGCACCGCGGAGTGCGTGCCGGACAGTATGCCCGCGTTGTCCGTGGTGAGCTCCAGACCTTCTATCAGGCCGCTGCAGTTGTACACGACCTTTATGGGCGCGCGCCGGCCGTTGAACCCCTCCCAGCCCAGCACGTCGTCAAAGTAGTCGTAGGCCAGCGCGAGCGAGGCGAATATCTGCCTTTGCAGAGCGTCGGCGTCGCTGGGGTCGGGCAGCGCGACCGGCGCGTCCAGCATGCCCTGCGACACCGTGATGCCTACCGGCTCGAAGTGAAAATACTCGCCTATCGGGTTGGAGTCCAGATAGGTGTGCATCTCTATCAGCGGATCGGCGTCAAACGCCATGGCGATCGAGATCATATTGCCCTGGGCGTCGTACAGCTCAAAGTTGCGCTCGTCGTCGCGCAGCGCGTAACCACCCAGCGCCGCGTCGTAGGGCAGTTGCGCGCTCCATGGATACGAATCCAGCTCCAGCTCGCCCAGCGTCTGCACATTGTCGATGATGCGCAGCACCTCGCCCGTGGCGGCGTCCACAACCGCCTGCCACGCGCCTCTGCCCGTCAGCGCCATGCCCTGCACCAGCAGCGCCCAGCGCGGCGCGCCGGCGTCGGCGTAGACCACAGGCTCGCTGGCGGAGCGCACAGCGTCGGCCCCCAGCGCGGTCTCGGCGGCGATCAGCTCTGCATCGCTCAGGGATTCGGCCAGCGCCCGGGCAAGCGCGGCCCAGTCCGCCTCGGGCTGCGCGCCCAGCTGGTCGGTCGGCGCGCAGTCGCCGCTCGCGGCGCGCACCACGCCCTGCGCGTCGGCAATGAGCGTCACGTGCCGGCCGAACACTGGCACGCCACCGCAGACCTGCCGCAGCCGATATACCCTTCCTGCGCCCAAAGCGAAGTCGCGCTGCGGCTCCAGCTCGGACGCGTCGCCGCACAGCCCCAACTCCACCGCGGCCTGTATCGCCTGTTCGGCGTCGCGCACGCTCAGCCGGTCGTCGGGCGTGTACAGCACATTGTAGTCGCTGTTTGAATACAGCTCCTGCAGGGCCTCGCCTGGGTCAGCCTGAGCGGCGCGCACGCGGTCGACCGCCCCGACGGGCAGCAGCAGCTGCAGGCACAGCGCCGTTAGCAGCGCCGCGATGCACGCGCGGCGCGTGCCGATTGCGGGCTTTGTCATAGTGTATTCCTCCTCGATATGGCATAGGGCGCAGATGGCGCGCTATGCCGTATTCCATGTGTAATATGTTAACACAGATGCGTGCGCGCGTCCAGTGCGGCGCAAAAAAAACTGCGCGCCGATTACGGCGCGCAGGGTGAAGTTCATGGGCGCTCAGACCGCTCCACCGGCTGCATCGCGGGGGAGGGGAGCTCGCTTACTTGTACTGAGCGTCGTAGGCGCTCTGGTAGATGCTCATCAGCGTGGACAGGCCCTGGGTCTCCAGATCGGCCAGCCAGGCGTCGTAGTCGTTTTCGATCGTCTTGGTGCCGTTGAAGAACGCGAACATGCCTTCCTTGATGGTGTTGCTCAGGTTGGCCTTGATGATCGACATCTGCTCGTTCTCGTCGTCGGTGAACTTGAGCGGCGGTATCGACTTGCTTATGTCGATATATGGCTCATACTCCTGGGTCACCTGATACAGCAGGGTCTCCAGCGCGTCGCTGCTGTACAGATCCAGCGTCGGGTCGGAGGGCTCGCCCAGGCGGAAGTCGGCGTCGCGATAGGAGGTGGTCATCTGCAGTATGCAGTACTTCTGCGGCTCGGACTCCTGCCACGGCACCAGCAGCTTGAACATGGCGGGCTTGCCGTTTATGCCCACGGCGCCTTCTTCGGCGTCGGTCCACTGCTCGCCGTACACGCCGTAGTAGCCGCGCATAGTGGCCGCATAGGAGTACATTATATCGCCTATCATGAACGACTCGACCGGATACTCGGTGTCGGCGGCGATGACGAAGCCATGGCCGGCAACGGAGTCATACGGGAAGGTCTGTATGCTGGTATGGCCGTCGGGGCCGGCAAGCGGCATAACGGCGCGATACTGCTTGTAGATATCGCTGCCCAGGTTGGCAAAGAGTATGTAGCCGCCCGCGGAGGCGCCCAGTCGGCCGCTCTCGCAGATCTGCGTCAGCGCCGCCAGGTCCTGAGTGAACGAGCCCTCGTAGATCAGGCCCTCAGCCACGAGCTTGGCCATGTACTCGACGCCCTGCTTGAACTCCTCCTTGGCAAACGGCACGGTGATGGTGCCGTCCTCAAGGTACATGCCGAAGGCTGCGGCGGAGCTGGTAGCGGTCTTGTCCAGGTCGAGGTTGTAGTAGGTGAAAGCGTTCATTATCGGCAGGTCGGGGTTGGTGTACCAGCCGTCGGCATAGTCGCCGGCCATCGGTATCTCATCCTGCTCGCCGTTGCCGTTGGGGTCTTTGTCGCGGAAGGCCACCAGCACGTCGTACAGCTCGTCCAGCGTGGTGGGCATCTCCAGGCCCAGGTTGTCCAGCCAGGTCTGGTTGATCCAGAACTTGGTGGGTATCGTGCAGTGATAGCACTCGTTTACCACGGGCAGTGAGTAGATGTTGCCATCCAGCTGGGTGATCAGGCCCTCGGAGCCGGGGTAGTTTTCAAATATGCGGTTTACGAAGTTGCCGTGCTCGGCGATCAGGTCGTTGAGCGGCAGGAACAGCTGCTCGTCGACGCCGAAGCGGCTTATCATCGCGTCGGTCATGCCGCAGGAGAGGAATATGTCGGGATAGTCGCCGGAGTTGAGCAGCAGGCCCAGCTTTTCGGCGCGGCTCTCATAGGGCAGCAGCTCGAACTGCAGGTCGGCGTTGGTCACTTCCTCCAGCCAGAGTATGAACTCGTTGGTGTCCCAGTCGGAGATGGAAGCATGGTCGGTAACAGCCAGCGTGAGCGTTATGTCGCCAAAGTTCTCGCAGAGCTTGTACGCGGAGAGATCCTCGTCGTGCTCCCACTCGGGCTCCCATGCCAGCGCGACGCTCGCGCAGCTGAGCAACAGCGCAAGCGCCAGGGCCAACCCCAGCAGTTTCTTCAGGAAGCTGTGTTTCATGTGCGTTCCTCCTTATAATAATATACTGACGCGCATCGGCGCGTGGGTTGCGCAGTACGGCTCAGCCCTTGACCGAGCCCACCATGATGCCCTTTACAAAGTACTTCTGCACGAACGGGTACAGCACCAGCAGCGGCGCGCTGGACACGACGATCACCGCGTACTTGAGCAGATTGCTCATGCCCTGGCGCGAGGCCATGTCGCGCAGGTCTGCGGTCACGCTCATGTCCATCTGATTGAGTATCAGTATATTGCGCAGCACCAGCTGCAGCGGGAACATGCTCTTTTCGTTGATGTAGATCAGCGCGTCGAAGTAGCTGTTCCAGATGCCCACGGCGCTGTAGAGCGATATGACCGCGATTATCGGCCCGGACAGCGGCAGCGCCACGTTGATCAGCTGGCGGATGACCGGACAGCCGTCGATGTCGCTGACCTCGAACAGCTCGTTGGGTATCGAGTTCTCAAAGTAGGAGCGCATCAGTATCACGTACCAGGCGTTCATGGCGTTGGGTATTATCAGCGCCCAGATGGTGTTGCCCCAGTCCAGGGTATTGTTTATCAGCAGGTAGTTGGGCACAAGGCCCGCGTTGAACAGCATTGTGAACAGCACCATTATGCTCACAACTTTGCGCCCATAAAAGTCGCTGCGCGACAGGCAGAACGCGCAGAGCGTGGTGAGCACCAGGCTCACGGCCGTGCCGCTGATAGTGTATATGATCGAGTTGAGGTAGCCGGTCATTATGGCCTCGTACTTGAACACCGTCGCATAGGCTTCCAGCGAGAACTCCACCGGCAGCAGCCACACCCGGCCCGCCATGACCGCCGTGGTCGAGGAGAACGAGGCGCTGACGACGTAAAGCAGCGGATACATGACCACCAGCACCGCAGCCAGCAGCAGCAGCAGCGTGACGCCGTCAAAGACCCTGTCGTCCCAGCTCTGGCGCACGTGGTTGCTCACGCGCTTTTTTTGCATATCTCTATTCGCAGTCATCTCAAGCCCCCCTACAGCACGCTAACCTTGCTTATGCGATTGGAGATCGTGTTGACTAACAGCAGCATGAACAGGTTGACCAGCGAGTTGAACAGCCCGACCGCCGTGGAGAAGCTGTAGTTGAACTGCAGCACGCCGATCTTGTAAACGTAGGTCGAGATAACCTCGGATACCGGGGTGTTGATGCTGTTTTGCATCAGGTAGATCTTTTCAAAGCCTATCGAGAGTATGCTGCCCGTGTTGAGTATGAACAGCGTTATTATCGTGGGCGCTATGTAGGGTATGTCGATGCTGATTATCCGGCGCAGCTTGCTCGCGCCGTCGACCTTGGCGGCTTCATATAGCTCGACCGGCACGCCCGTGAGCGCCGCCAGGTACACTATCGCCGAATAGCCCATCGTCTGCCATACGCCCGTCCACACGTACAGCGATCGGAAGTAGTTCACATTGCCCATGAAGTTGGTCGCCTGTCCGCCCAGCGCTACGATTATCTGATTTATGAAGCCCGTCGATATGTCGGTGAACTGTATTATCATCGAGACCAGAACCACAGTGGATATGAAGTAGGGCATGTAAGTTATCATCTGGGTGAACTTTTTGAACCTGGTCGAGCGGCATTCGTTCAAACAGATGGCCAGCACAATCGGTATCGGGAAGCTCGCAAAGAGGTAGTACAGGCTCAGCAGGAACGTGTTTTTGATTATCGTGCCGGCCGTGGTCGAGCCAAAGAACGTTCGGAAGTGTTCCCAGCCCACCCACGGACTGCCCCAGATGCCGCCCCGCACCTTGAAGTCCTTGAAGGCTATCTGTATGCCCAGCATAGGATAATAGCGGAACACCAGCAGATAGATTAGCGGCAACAGTATCAGTGCATAATACGGCATGCTCTTGCGTATGCGCCTTCGTATGCTTGGATTAATTCTTGCACCCGAACGCACGCTGCGACTTGTGGCGCCCATACTATCCCCTCCAAATTCAAACAGAATTTACAGCTTTAGATTATTATATGTATTTCGGACATGATTGGCAATACCAAATTGAAAATCGAACGACATGATTAACACACTTTTAACTTTCGACACGAAAAAATAATGTATAGCTGCAGCTCAACCTGACTGTATAACGCGACCGGTGAGTGTATAAATGGCCCGGGCAGGAGTGGCTGCTCAGGCGACGGAATAGGGGCAACGTCGCGGGTGCGACTCATCGCACACGTTCTCGGCAAACTCCTCGCAGGGCGGTATCGTGCACAGCCCGTAGGACGGTATCATCATCTCGACCTCGGCGATGATCTTGAGCACGATGGTCACGCAGATAGTGATCTCGAAGGTGTTGCCGGAGCAGTATGTACCGCTGACGCAGATTGCCGAAACCAGCGTGTCGATGGTATAGGGCACGATGGACTCGTCGGGTACGCACAGCAGCACGTCCTTGGGCACCGACACGGTGCTGTGCCCCATGAACTCCTTGCAGCGCGCGTCGGTGAACAGTATGTCGATCGGTATGTCCACGGTGCCGCGGATGCGGGCAAAGTTGGGCCGGTCGCACAGCCTTTCGATCGAAAGGTTGCGTATCGTGCCCTGTATCGTCGAGGAGCGGCAGCTCTCAAACGTATACGGCGGCACGGGCTTGGCGCTGTTGTCGCAGTTGCAGCAGGTGCAGGGGTTGCAGCCGCACACCGGGCAGCAGCCGTTGGACGCGCAGGTGACCGGCGCTATGCCGCGCACGTTTACGCGCACGTCGTCGAGCTGTTCCTGCTGCATGCAGGAGTCGTATACTTTCTTCACATGCACGCAAACCTTCTCGCTGACGCAGCTCTGGCTGTCCGAGGTCACGCGGCCGGGGCAGCAGTCGGGGTTCGCGTTTTTGTATGAGTAGAACGACATGTTCATTCCTCCTTGCGGTTTGTGGGGCTC
>CAWVGT010000298.1:0-8875 GCA_963928645.1 Candidatus Fimadaptatus sp. | reverse complement strand
GGGATAGCGCTGCGCTGTCCCGACATTTGTTATTTATGATTCACTCGCAGGCAGTTCGGCCCGGTATGCAGTTGCAGCACCCATATGATGCAAAGTTTCGACTGGCATTCGATATGACGACATGCCACCAAGGTGCCGACTGCGCATACGCGCCAGAGCGGAGCGCAATGTTCCACAGGCAGAGCTTTATCAGCGATTTGGTAATCGGGATAGCGCTGCGCTGTCCCGGCCTCAGTTATTGACAAAGTATGCTTCGCACTGCCCGTTTGACCAAATGTACAGCAGCAACCGGAGAAGTATTCAAATAAAAGCGAATTTTGCTTGTATTAGACTTGCATTGCGGCATCATCGATATGATATTGCAAAAGCTGTTTGAAGTAAAGCGGGCCGTCCAGCCGCCGGGCTTTGTCAACGCTCTGCAGTCGCCGCAGCGCTGCGCCGACCCGACCTTCTGTCGCTCCTGCGATGCAGCGCGCCGACAGCATCCGCGCCACGGCAGCGCCGCGCACGCAAACGGCCGGAACGCATCGCCACGGCCACAGACACCCGCCGATATGCCGCATCATTCCGCCACGCCCGCGCCCAGCTGCTCGCGCCGGTGCAGTATGCGCTTCATGCCGGTCAGGTACACTACGCACGACACCGCCGGGCCCAGCACGTCCGATATCGGCTCGGCGAAGAACGCCGCCTCCGCGCCGAACGCCGCCGGCAGCGCGAACAGCGCTGCGAAATACGTCAGCTTTCGCCAGAACGACAGCGGCAGCGAGTAGCGCACCTGCCCTATCGCCGTGAAGCCGTCCACTATCTCGTACTGTATGCCCAGCGGTATCAGCGCCAGCGTGAACACGCGTATCGCCCACAGCGCCTGCGCGCCGACCTGCGCGTCCTGCGTGAACAGCCGCACGAACGCCCCGCCGCACAGCCATGCCATGGCCAGCATGAACGCCGTGTAGCCCGCGCACAGCGCGAATATCCGCTTTTGCGCCTCGAGTATGCGCTGAGTATTGCGCGCGCCGTAGTTGAAGCTGAGTATCGTCTGCGTGCCGCCCGATATGCCGCCCAGCGGCATCGTCACCACCAGCATGAAGCTCTGCGCTATGGTCGCGCAGGTTATCAGCATGTCGCCGCGCGCCGCGCCGCCGTAGCGCTGCAGCACCGCGTTCATCGCGATTATCATCACGTTGTCGACCGCGATTATCGCAAACGGCGTAAAGCCTATCATTAGCACGCTGCGCATCACGCTGAGCCGGTAGTGCCCGAACGATATCCTGACATGCGCCCGCCGCCCGAACAGGAACCCCAGCACGAATATGCAGCTGCCCAATTGCGATATCACCGTCGCCAGCGCCGCGCCCTCCACGCCCATGCCCAGCGCGAATATGAACACCGGGTCCAGCGCTATGTTCAGCCCCGCGCCCAGCATCACCGCCGCCATCGCCTGGCGCGCAAAGCCCTGGCAGATTATGAACTGGCTCATGCCGGTGGACAGCAGCGCGAACACCGTGCCGGTCAGGTACACGCTGAAGTAGCCCTCGGCATACGGCAGCGTGTCCGCGCTCGCGCCGAACAGCCTGAGCATGGGCTCCTTCAGCGGCATAAGCGCCGCCACCAGCGCCGCCGACAGCACGCACAGCATCATAAAGCAGTTGGCCACTATCGAGCGGGCGCGCTCCATGTCGCCCTCGCCCATGCGTATGCTCATCAGCGGCGCGCCGCCCAGGCCCACCAGCGACGCCACCGAGCTCACCATCGTGACCACCGGCCCACACACGCCCACGCCCGCCAGCGCCATGTCGCCCACGCCGGGTATATTGCCTATGTACATGCGGTCCACTATGCTGTACAGCACGCTGACCAGCTGCGCCAGCATGCTGGGCACCGCTATCCTCAAAACCAGCCGCCCTATCGGGTCGCGCCCCAGGTCGTTATCGATTCGCATACCGCGCCTCCCGCCCACGTCTTGCCGGCTCCGCGCCGGGCATACCCGCATTATAGCCGCCCCGCGCCGCCCGGTTCAAGCGCGTTTGCGCTAAAAAACGCGCCGCGCGCACCCGCCGATTTTGATATGGACGCGCGCGCCGCGCGCTGGTATAATCCTGGTATACGCTTTGAGAGGTGATTCATATGGCCGACCGCCGGCCCAATGTGCTGATATTCATGACGGATCATCAGCGGTTCGACACCTGCCCGCCGTTTGGCATGTGCCGGACGCCCAACCTGGACGCGCTGGCGCGCGAGAGCGTGATGTTCACCAACATGCGCTGCCCGGCGCCGCACTGCTGCCCGTCGCGCGCGACGTTCTTTTCGGGGCTGTACCCGAGCGCGCACGGCGTGTGGAACAACGTGAACGTGGGCAACACGCTCTCGCGCGGGCTGGCGCGTGGCGTGCGGCTCTGGAGCGAGGATCTGGCCGAGGCCGGCTACCGGCTGTTCTTCGCGGGCAAGTGGCACGTGTCCGACGAGGAGGGCCCCGAGCGGCGCGGGTTCGAATGCGTGTACCACACCGCGCGCTATACCGGCGTGCGGCCCAGCGATCTGGCGCGCGTGCCCGACTGCCGCGAGTGGCGCAGCATGTACCGCGCGGGCGACATCTGCGACATGGACTCGCCGCGCGAGCCGGGCGAGATAAAGCGCCCCGGCTATCCGCGCTACCGGCTCTACGGCGAAAGCGAAAACCCGTTTGGCGACCGCGAGGTCATAGACGCCGCGGTCGGGCACATATCCCGGCAGCTTGCGGGGCTGAGCGCGCCGTGGCTGTTCTACGTGGGCAACCTGGGCCCGCACGACCCGTACTTCGCGCCGCGGCGCTTCGTGGACATGTACGACCTCGACTCGATCCGCCTGCCCGACAGCTTCCGCGACGATATGCGCGACAAGCCCGCGCTCTACCGGCGCACGCGGGCGCTGTTTGACCAGCTGAGCGAGCCCGAGCAGCGCGACGCGCTGCGCCACTACATGGCGTTTTGCACGTACGAGGACCACCTGTTCGGCCGGCTGGTCGACGCGCTGAAGGCCGCCGGGCTGTACGACGACACGATAATAGTATACTGCTCCGACCACGGCGACTACGCCGGCGCGCACGGGCTGTGGGCCAAGGGCCTGCCCTGCTTCCGGGAGGCGTACCGCGTGCCGTTCATAGTCCGGCTGCCGGGCCTGACCGCGCCGCGCGAGGTTGCCGACCGCGCGAGCCTGGCCGACTTTGCGCCCACGCTGCTGGACATGGCCGGCATCGCGCCCGCCCGGCCGTTCGCCGGCCGCTCGCTGATGCCGTACCTGCGCGGCGAGGCGGTATCCGATCCGCCGCGCTACTCGTTTACGCAGACCAACGGCAACGAGGTCTACGGCATACAGCGCTCGATAGAGAGCGACGACTGGAAGTACGTGTTCAACGCGTTCGACTTCGACGAGCTGTACGACCTGCGCCGCGATCCGCTGGAGCTCAACAACCTGGCCGGCGACCCGCGCTACCAGGGCGTGGTGCGCGAGCTGGTGGGCGAGCTGTGGCGGTTTGCCAAGGCCAATTCGGACACCTACATTAACCCCTATATCATGACCGCGCTCATGCCGTACGGGCCGGGCATCGTCGGGGACGAGCTGTTTGAGTGAGCCGGCTGCGGCGCGCAGGGAGCGGCGGGGATGGGCTGTGCGGCCGCGCGGCTCAGCCTGCGCCGCCGAACAGCTCCCGCTCTATGCGCAGGCACAGCCTGTGGTACAGCGGCAAATGCCGCTCCTGCACCAGGTATGTCTCGCTCGCGTCCACGTCCAGCAGCACGTCGCACAGCTCCGCCATGCGCCCGCCGCCCGCGCCCGTCAGCCCGAGCGTGCCCATGTCCAGCGCCCGCGCCGCCACCAGCGCCCGGCGCACGTTCTCCGCATTGCCCGAAGTCGATATGCCCAGCAGCACGTCGCCCGGTCGACCGTAGGCCAGCACCTGCTGCGCATACGCGCTCACGCCGTCAATGTCGTTGGTTATCGCCGCTATCAGCGCGCAGTTGGCCGTCAGATCCAGCGCCGGCAGACCCCGCTGCAGCCCGGCCGCCCAGTCCTCGCCGATCCGCGCGCGCAGCTCGGCCGAAAGCGGGCGGCGGCTGACAAAGCCCTTGGCCAGCTCGCCCACTATGTGCGCGCAGTCCGCCGCGCTGCCCCCGTTGCCGCACAGCAACAGCTTGCCCCCGCTCCGAAAGCAGCTCACCAGCATGTCCGCCGCGCGCTCAAAGCTCTCCTCGCGCATCGTATCCCTCCAGTCCGTTCCATGCTACCGTCAGCGCGGCCACGTCGCCTATCGCGTCGCCCAGCTGCGCGGGCACTATCTCGCACGCCCGCCACGCCGCCTCAAGCGCCTCGGCCCGCACGCGCTGAAGCATGCGCGCCTCAAACCAGCGCCGCGCCCGCGCGTATATGCTGCCTATCACTATCCGCTCGGGGTTGATTATGTCGATTATCAGCGCCAGCCCGCGCCCCAGCAGGTCCGCGCTGCGCTCCAGCACCGCTATCGCGCCCGCGTCGCCGGCATCGGCCAGCTCGGTCAGCTCGCGCGCGCTCAGCTCCCGTCCCAGCTCCATGCGCGCCAGCCGGCTCAGCCCCCCGCCCGAGCAGAAGCCCTCGAACGAGCCGCGCTTGCCGTAGCCCTCCGGCCCGTCCGGCTCCAGCCGCACGTGGCCGACCTCGCCCGCCATGCCGCTGGCGCCCTCGTACAGCCGGCCGTCCAGTATCAGCCCCGCGCCCATGCCCGTGCCGAAAGTCAAAAACACCATGTCCCGGCAGCCCCGCCCCGCGCCGCAGCGCCACTCGGCCAGCGCGCACGCATTGGCGTCGTTCTGCAGGAACGCCGGCACGCCCGTGCGCTCGCGGAGCCACGCGCATATCGGCACTTCGTCCCAGCCGGGCAGGTTGGGCGGGCTGAGTATCAGTCCGCGCGCGGCGTCCAGCGGCCCGCCGCAGCTGACGCCTATCGCGCGCGGCCGGGGCGCATCCGCCGCCCGGGCCAGCAGCGCCGCAAGCAGCGCCCGCCAGTCGGCGTAATCGCGCGTGGCGAGCTGCCAGCGCGCCCTAACCTGCCCCGCGGCGTCGCCCACGCACAGCGCGCACTTGGTGCCGCCTATGTCCAGGCCCCATGCCAGTTCCTGGCTCATGTCATCATCTCCGATCTCATATCGCTCTCATGTTGCCGGCTGCGCTCAGCCCCGCATCAGGCCGCGCCGGTACTCGCTGGGCGACTGGCCGCGCACCGCCGCGAACGTGCGGCTGAAGTACTGCGGGTTGCAGTAGCCCAGCCTGTCGCTTATCTCGGTCACGTTCAGGCCGCTCTCGCGCAGCAGCCGCGCCGCCTCGCTGACGCGCAGCCGGGTGTGATACGCCTGCGGGCTCAGGCCGGTATGCGCCTTGAACCGCGCCGCCAGGTACTTATACGACAGCCCGCACTCCCGCGCCAGCGCGCCCGCGTCGAACGCCGCGTCCAGCCGCCGCTCCAGCAGCGCTATCGCCAGCGCGACCGGATCGCCCAGGCTCAGCGGCTCCGGGTGCGCCAGCTCATACATGTCCAGCAGCGCCTCCAGCAGCAGCGCGCACATCTGCGCGGCGCGCAGCGGCCGGTTCGACGAGAACAGCCGCGCCATGCGCTCCAGGTTGCCCACCGCCCGGCCGTCCGCCGGCAGGCGCGTCAGCTTGGGCAGGCGTATCGCGCGCGCGTAGTCGGCCGGCTCAAACTCCTGATTGCGCACGCGCCCCAGGTCGGGCCCGGGCGCGCCGCCCTCGCTCGCGGTGAAGTGCGCATATGTCCAGCGCGTGTCCGGCGCGCTCGGGCGCTCGCCCCAGTGGTGCGCGCCCGCGCGCAGCAGCAGCGCCATGCCCGGGCGCACGTCGTAGCGCTCGCCCTCCTCTATGACCTCTATGCCGCCGCCCTGCACGTACAGCAGCACATGGTGCGCCAGTATGCGGTCCTGATGCACGAACGGCGCCTCGGCGCGGCAGCGCTCGCAGATCATCACCAGCGGAAGCGCGTCCAGCCGCAGTTCTATTTCGTTTGGCATTGGCTCGCCTCCTAATACTCAGGCGTGCACGCCGGCCGTTTGCCGTGCCTCGCCGCGCGCCACCCCAGCGCCCAGATTGGCCCGGGCGCGCCGGCCGACAGCCGCGCCGCTAGCCGGCTCCGGTGTCGGCCTACCGCTGCCGGCGGCTCGCTCAGGCGCCGCGCAGCCATGCACACGGTCGCGCCGCCCGGTCAGGTGATATGCTATTTATGCGCAGTTTGCACTACGCCACCCATGAACGACCGCCGTCGCGCGCCGATGACAGCCCGCGTGCGCCGAGCACAAGTCTGACCGGACATTGAGCGCGGCCTTGCCCAACTCAGGTAAATCGTACACGTTTTCAGTATAAACCCTGCTGTACGCGGCGTCAAGCGCGCGCTATAATACAGGCAAAACACAGCCGGGAGGTATTGCCGATATGCACATGATACCCACGGGCGACATCGCGCTGCGCGACGACGAACTGCTGCGCCGCGAGGCCGCCAACCGCGAATACATGCTCAGCCTTTCTCAGCGCAACCTGATGTTCAACTACAACCTGGAGGCCGGACGCGATGCCACGACCTCGCTCGACGGCATGCACGGCGGCTGGGAACAGCCCGGCTGCCAGCTGCGCGGCCACTTCACCGGCCATTGGCTCAGCGCCGCCGCGCTGCGCTACGCCGCCACCGGCGACGCCGAGGTCAAGGCCCGCGCCGACGCCATCGTCGCGGAGCTGGCACTGTGCCAGCAGGAGAACGGCGGCGAGTGGGCCGCGTCCATACCCGAAAAGTACCTGGACTGGATCGCGCGGCAAGAGCGTGTGGGCGCCCCAGTACACAATACACAAGACGCTCATGGGCCTGGTCGACATGTACCGCTACGCCGGCAACGCGCAGGCGCTCGATGTCGCCGAGAAGTTCGCCGACTGGTTCTACCGCTGGAGCGGCCGCTTCTCGCGCGAACAGCTGGATGACATACTCGACTACGAGACCGGCGGCATGCTCGAGATCTGGGCCGAGCTCTATTCCATCGCCGACGAGCGCGGCGACGAGGAGCGCAAGCCGGTATACCGCGCGCTGATGGAGCGCTACTGGCGCGGGCGGCTGTTCGGGCGGCTGCTGGACGGCGGCGACCCGCTGACCAACATGCACGCCAACACCACGATACCCGAAGTGCTGGGCTGCGCGCGCGCCTATGAAGTGACCGGCGAGCGCAGGTACCGCGACGTGGTCGAGGCATACTGGCGCTGCGCCGTCGACGAGCGCGGCCAGTTCGCCACCGGCGGCCAGACCTGCGGCGAGATATGGACGCCCAAGCAGGAGCTCGCCGCGCGCCTGGGCGCGAAGAACCAGGAGCACTGCACCGTATACAACATGCTGCGGCTGGCCGACGCGCTGCTGCGCTGGACCGGCGAGGCGCGCTACGCCGACTACATCGAGCTGGGGCTGTTCAACGGCATATTCGCGCAGGGCTACTGGCAGGGCAGCTTTACGCACGGCGCGCACAGCGACTACCCCGACACCGGGCTGCTGACGTACTTCCTGCCGCTGCAGGCGGGCGGGCGCAAGGGCTGGGCCAGCCGCACCAACGACTTCTTCTGCTGCCACGGCACGCTGGTGCAGGCCAACGCGGCGCTGGCGCGCTACCTGGCGTACGCCGACGAGCACGGCGTGAGCCTGTGCCAGTACTTCGATGCCGACATACGCGCGCAGCTCAGCGGCACGCCCGTCACGCTGATATCGCGCCGCGACACGCTGGCCGGCAGCGTGCAGTCGTTCAGCACCAACACTGCGCGCCAGGCGTTGGGCGGCGACAGCGCCCATCACCTGCCCGGCGCGCTGGTGCAGTGCGTGACGCTGCGCGCCGCCGCGCCGGTCGGCTTTGCGCTCCGGCTGCGCGTGCCCGGCTGGCGCACCGGCGATGTGCGCGTGCTGGTCAACGGGGAGGCGACCGGGTTCGCGCTCGAGCAGGGCTTTGCGCGCATTGAGCGCGAGTGGCGCGACGGCGACGAGGTCACGCTGATAGTGCCGCGCGGCGTGCGCGTGGAGCGGCTGCCCGACGCGCCCGACATGGCGGCGTTCTGCTACGGCCCAGTGACGCTTGCGGGGCTGTGCGACGAGGAGCGCATGCTCTACGCCGACGACCCGGCGCACCCCGAGTCGCTGCTGACGCCCGACAACGAGCGCGAGTGGAGCAACTGGAAGACCACGTTCCGCGCCGTGGGCCAGCCGCGCGGGCTGCGGTTTATACCGCTCATGGACGTGGGGTATCAGCCCTATACCGTATACTTCCCGATCGCGCAGCGGTAGGCGCCGACAAGCGCATAGCGGCATGAACGGTTGGAACCGCGCGCGGGAAGGCGTTCTGCGGGCTTGAGTATATGCGCGCAGTTACCATCGAGCAAAAGCGCGCCCGTATGCGCTCATTGCATTCGGGCGCGCTCAGGCCGTTGACAAACCTCCGGCGGCTGGACAGATGGCCCTATTCCAAACAGTTTTTGAACAGTCCGTGAGCAATGTTGCACAATTGGTTTGGTGCGAGCAGAATCTCATTTTTATTTGCATACTTTGCCAGTTGCTTTTGCATGTCTGGCCAAGCAGACCGTGTGCGGCAGACTTTGTCAACCGGCTGGGGCGCGTCTGGGTGCACATACGGCATTCGGGCACGCTTTTATCATTTGGCGCAGCGGATTGTTCGCAGGCGATTCAACCCGGCAGATGAGAGTTATGCTCAGGCCATGCAAAGTTACCGGCCCGCGATTGCTCTGGCTGGCCTGTTTGCGATATCGCTTATGCGCATGTTTCGAACGTACTTGCACAGAGGCATGCCGTAGAATATTTGCTACTTGGGAAACAGCTTGTAGC
>CAWVGT010000297.1:0-5354 GCA_963928645.1 Candidatus Fimadaptatus sp. | reverse complement strand
GCCCGACCTATCCGACACAATGGCCAAGTGCCGGATAGGAACGGCAAAATTTTTTACACTTCTATTGCTTCTTTATCGCACATCAATAAACGCACAGGTGCGCAAGCAAGCTGCGGCACCAGATGCTCCGCTAGACCTGTGACGACCTACCGCCGCGAGACATGGCGCCGCGTCCAAGATCAATCCCGGATTTGCACGCAGGCGCCGCAAACTGTCGCCAGCATGGCGGGCGTTGGCATACAATTGGCCGCCTCAAATCATCGCCATCTGCCCGCGCGCCGGACGCCTTGTCTGCTAATTGACGGCGTCAGATGTACCACGCGTCACGCCCGCAATCCCAAGGCAGTTTCATTTGACGACATAAAAGCGCATCGCCAAACTCCGCTTTGGTCGACGCAACTTGCGTTTTACTCAAACTCACAGGGCGCTTCAGGTTTAATTCGTGGCTATCGCAAATACATTTTGTTGCGTTCGCCGTGCCGCTGCTCCCCCGCCGCTTGACGCGCACCGCGATCGGTGATATTGTATGTACATACACTCGTTACCGCCGCAGCCAGCCTGCGTCCAGCAGCAGATACGTCAGGCCGTCATACGCGCCGTAGCCGCTCACGCGCACGAACGCCTCGCCGGCCCGCGCCAGCGCCGGGCGCGTCGCACCCGCGCCGACCGCGCTCAGCAGCGCGTCGCAGTCGCGCGGCTCGGACTCGAACGCGCGCTGGGCGTCCAGCTCGCGCAGCACGGGCGCGCTGAGCGACTGCCGCAGCACCTGGAAGCGCTCCGGGCTGAGCGCGCGCAGCGTGTTTAGCGCGTACCGCAGCGCCGTCAGCGCGCCCGACCAGATCAGCTCCGCGTCGCCCGAGCCCAGCGCCACGCTCAACGCCAGCAGATTGGCCTCGTCCTCGCGCAGCGCGCCCTGGGCGTGGGCCAGCTCGTGCAGCATCGTAAACGGCAGCGCGGAGTCGAAGTCGTTCGGGCTAATGACCGCCTCGCCGGTCAGCGGCACGAATATGCCCGCTATGCGCAGCCGCGCCATCCACTCGGGCGCGCGCGACAGCTTGGGCGGATGGGACGCGTAGCCCGCCGCACGGTACGCCTGCGCGACGCGCTGCGCCAGCTCCGCCGGCGGCGCGCTCAGCCGCATCACCGGCCCGCTCAGATCCACGCCCTCGGACGCGTCGCGCAGCACCGCGTCCAGCGCCAGTATCAGCTCCTCCAGCTCGTCAAGGCCATAGGCGCGCAGGTACGCGCCCTGAGCGCCGCGCGGGCTGTCCAGCCAGGCCGGCCACATCAGCGCCAGCGCGCCGCCCAGCCCGATGGCAAACGCCACGAGCCCCGCCAGCCAGCGCCGCAGCGGCGCCGCCGAACGCCGCCGCGCACACGCCACCAGCGCCCAGACCAGCGCCCCCGCGCACGCCAACGCCAGGCCCAGCGCCAGCGCCTCGGCCACGGGCGCGTCCGTGGCGGCGCTCAGGCGGCCCAGCGCCGCATATGCGTGCGTCAAAAGCGCCCTGTGCCAGTCGAACAGCCGCCGGCTCGCGCTCAGCGCCGCGATGTACGCGCCCGCGCCGGCGACCGCCATCAGCGCGCTCCGCCCGAACCTGACGCGCATGCGCTCACCTCCCCTGCCGCCCTTGCGTCCATGGGCAAATTATACACGCGCGCGGGCGGCGTTTCAAAGACAATGTATGCCAAAGCGACCCCAAGGAGGCATTATGCAGTACGGTATATCGACCAGCTCGCTGTTCGGGCGCATGGAGACCGACAAGGCGCTGGCATTTTTGAGAGATTCGGGCAAGTGCGACTGCGCGGAGGTGTTCTTCCAGTGCCCGGACGAGTACTCGGGTCAGTACCGCGACGCGGTGTTCAAGGCCGCGCGCGGGCTGAACGTAGTATCGATGCACATGCTCAACTCGTCGTTTGAGGTGATGCTGTTCTCGGCCAGCGCGCACGGCCGCGAGTACGCGCTGCGCGAGACCCGAACCGCGATCGCCGCCGGCTGCGAGCTGGGCGCGGCGCGCTACGTGGTTCACGGCCGCAACCGCCTGCTGAGCTCGCGCGGCGCGGTGCCGCCGCTGGCCGATCCCGACGTGACCGCCGCGGCGCTGCGCCCGGTCATGGACGCGCTGCGCGAACACGGCATGGCGCTGGCGCTGGAGAACGTGTTCTGGTCGGAGTTCTCCCAGCCCGAGTTCGGCCCGCTGATAGCGCAGCGCATGCCCGAGATTCGCTTCACGCTCGACATAAAGCAGGCCGCGCGCTCGCAGCGCGACTACCACGAGTTCATG
Organism: Candidatus Fimadaptatus sp.; assembly: GCA_963928645.1. Taxonomy (GTDB): domain Bacteria; phylum Bacillota; class Clostridia; order Christensenellales; family Aristaeellaceae; genus Fimadaptatus. The sequence continues at coordinate 3,069 of CAWVGT010000297.1, read as the reverse complement.
GACGCCATGGGCCCGCGCCTGGACCACGTGCACGCGTACGACTTCGACGCCGACGGCCGCGAGTGCCTGCCGGGGCGCGGCCGGTTCGACTTCGCCCGCTTTGGCGACGAGCTGCGCGCGCGCGGCTATGACGGCGCGGTCATAATCGAGGCGTACCCGTACATGTTCGAGCAGCCCGGGGATCTGCTCAAGGCGCTGAGCTACCTGCGCGGCGCCATGGAGGGCCGTTGAACGCGGCGGCTGCATGATTATGCAAGCAGCGTATCGTCAATCGCTCCGGCATCGCGCCATTGCTGGCGCTAGCGACGCGGCAATCTGGTTCTGTGAAACGTTTATTGGGCATTTGATTTACAGGCAGCGCTTTGCTATCGATTGACGGACTGCGCTTTGGGGCTCAATTTCGGCGCGCTTGTTTGATTGTTGCGCGCCGTTTTCTCGTTGGGTGTGCAGTTGTCTGATTATTGGCGAGCTGTTCCTCACGCTCGAAAATGGACTCATTTGGCAGGTCGATTGCAGCGGATTTGAATAGGATATTCGGTTAAAGATGCCGACTGGCGCGGTGATCGCGCGGTTTGCCGTGTGCATTATCTGTCAAAGCTCTTTTATCTGCGATTTGAAATTGGGCAATGTTTGATACTCGAGCCCGCATGACGCCAAAGGGACGCTCGATCTGCGAATTCGCCCCGTCGCATCAAACGATTCCCCTACATCCGCATCCAAACGTAACTATGCGCGCCATACTGCACCCTGGCAAAGCGCGCAGCCTCCTTCGGAACAGCGCCGCCGGCGTTTGCGCGACGCAACCGTCGCGTTCGTCAACTGCAGCCAGGCGCGCGACCCAAGCCGCAGGTCGCTTGAGCCGCATCGCCCTTCCGCCTCCGCCGCCCAGCACATGCCTAAGACGCGCGCGGGCGCGCAGGCTTGTCCAGCCCGCGCGCCCGCATCCCCTGCCCGCGCCGCCTACAGCCGCGCGTCTAGGTTCAGTTCAACCCAGCCCTGCGGGTATCCGCACAACGGGCACACATCCCACGCCTCCGCGCCCAGCCGCTCGTAGCCGCAGTTGCTGCACTTCCACACGAGCGGTTGCTCCCGCTTGTACAGCGTGCCGTCGCGCAGGCGGGCGCCGATCTCGGTGAACGCCGCATCGTGGCCGCGCTCCACCGCCGCTATCATCGTCCACAGCTGCGCTATGGGCTCAAAGCCCTCCTGCTGCGCCACGCGCGCGAACTCCGGGTATATGCGCGTGGATTCCGCATTCTCGCCCGCCGCCGCGAAGAACATGTTGTCGGTCGTCGTGCACTGCTCGAATGGATAGCCCGCGTCTATCATTATCGTGCCCGGCTGCGCCGGCGTGCCCGCGATGATGCGCTCCATGAACTCGCGCGCGTGCGCCAGCTCGTTGTCAGCGATCAGCTGTATAGTGCGCGCTACGGCCTCGAGTCCGTCCGCGCGCGCCTGCTCCAGGTAGAGCGTGTAGCGGTTGCGCGCCTGCGACTCGCCCGCGAACGAGCGCGCCAGGTTTATCAGCGTCTGCGTGTTGCTCAGATCCATCTCATCGCCTGCCTTCCTGATGTCGTCACGTATAGTATATGCGTTCACGCGCCCGATTATGAGCTCCGCGCGCGGTGCGACTTTGGCAATCCGGCCGCGAGGCTCGATTTATATTTATGCAGCTTGATTACGACGCCGTGCGCCCTGAGCGCAGCGCCCAGCGCGCTGGCGCGCTTAATGCAGTATGGCTGACGCGGTTCGAAGCGATCTGAGGGCTGGCTCTTTCCGCGAGCCGGGTGCCTGCAGTGCCAGCGATAGCTCTGCCGGTTGGAGAGCTGAATGCGGGCAACCGGGCGAGGCTTGGGCGACGCAGCGGGGGCGTCGTTGCGCCGCCGTATGACACTGTATGTCACGGCTCAATTGCTGGCTATGATCGACGCGTGGGCGGGCGCGGATTCGCATTGTCAGACACGCTTGCATGGGCAGCGCTTTACCGCACGCAAATTGGCCATAGCGACGATGGACAAGGCTACGACGCGACTGAACGCGCCGTGCGCTGGATGAACTCGTAACGATAGCGCCGTTCCTTCAATGAAGCCGGCGCTTGCACAGGTAACGAACTTGTGCCGCGCCCACCTGCAATGCGGCGCGCACGTTCGGTCATAAGCCTGTCAAATCAGGTTTATGACCCCATGCAAGCGCCGAATGCGCGTCAACACAGCCGCGCACCGGGCTGACAACGCGCGCGCGATGGCGCGGCCAACCCTTTGCACGCGCTGTACGCTCCCCCAGCCGCCAAGTTTTTTGAAAATCACCCTTGACAAACCCGAAACGCGCTGCTATAATACCGATAAACTGATGAGGCAGTGAAGTAAACTGGAAAGCCGGATCGACAGAGAGCCGCCGATGGTGCGAGTGCGGTATCAGGGCGCTGGTTGAATGGGCTGCTAAGGGCGGGGCGAACGCGCAGCGGCGCAAGTAGTAACCGACGGGAGCTTCATCCGTTATCAACGAAGCGCATATGCTGGTATGCGAAATGAGCGGGCGCGCAAGCGCCAATCTGGGTGGCAACGCAGAAGTTATTCTGTCCCGGAGGAAGTGATTCCTCCGGGATTTTTATTTACCCGCTCGCAACCGGCGAATAGATTTTCAGGAGGTAAATAAAATGAAGCGCATACCGTATCGCATGTATCTGACCGAGGACCAGCTGCCCAAGGCATGGTATAACCTGCGCGCCGACATGGTCGACAAGCCCGATCCCATGCTCAACCCCGCCACGCTCAAGCCCGTGACACTGGACGACCTGCGCCCCGTGTTCTGCGACGAGCTGGCCCGCCAGGAGCTGGACGATACCACCGAATACGTGCCGATACCCGAGCCGGTACTGGACATGTACCGCATATACCGCCCCGCGCCGCTGATACGCGCGTACAATCTCGAAAAGGCGCTGGATACCCCCGCGCACATATACTACAAGTTTGAAGGCAACAACACCTCCGGCAGCCACAAGCTAAACTCCGCGCTGGCGCAGGCCTACTATGCCAAGGCGCAAGGCCTGACACACCTGACCACCGAAAC
>CAWVGT010000296.1:0-32810 GCA_963928645.1 Candidatus Fimadaptatus sp. | reverse complement strand
TTCGACTGCACTCCCTGTTTTTCCCGTCTCTTTTGTATATTTCCTCACTGATTACTCGATTTTATTCTTTTAGAAACACACTCTAGCGCGAAATCGCACTGCGCCCCGTATTCGGTGCGGGCTGTGCTCAGCAACTGCGCCCGCGCGCCGCGCCTGTCGGCCTCCGTGCAGTTGACGCACAGATACCTGCCCGCCGGCAGCTCCACCAGCCCCGGCCGCGCGCAGTAGCTGACGCAGACCGCAAACAGCCGCGCATCCCCGCCGCAGTGGTATATCCCGGCCAGATCCTCAAACGCGAAGCGCTCCCGCTCCTCAGGCGCCAGCTGCTCGTAGAACGACTTGTGGTAGCACCACAGGTTGTCCAGCACCGGCTCGCGCAGCCGGTCCGACAGCAGTATCACCCGGCTCGGAAAGCTGCGCACGAACGCGCCGTCGTCCGCGCGCGGCGGCTCCAGCTTCTTCTCGTACTCCGCCCGGGCCTGGCGTATCTTGCGCCTGGCGTACTCGAGCTGGGCCAGCTTGGCGTCGGCGCGCGCTTCGGCATGCGCGAAAAAGCCTATCACCGAATTCAGGTCGTTCATATCCAGCGCCTGCTTGATCTCGTCCAGCGGTATGTCCATGCCGCGCAGCGCGCGTATCGTGCTGAGCCGTATCAGTTCGGCGCGCGTATAATAGCGATAACCCGTCTGCTCGTCGCGATGTGCCGGGCAGACCAGGCCGATCCGGTCGTAATGGCGCAGCGCCTCGCTGGTCATGTCGACTATGCGCGCCGCCTCGCGTATGCTGTACACTTTTTCCATAAAATTCCCCCTTGACCTTTGTGCGGCACAAAGCCTTATACTCACATTGTAGCCGCTCGATGCCCACAGCGCAAGCCCGCATCGATCGGCCGATAACAAGAACGGAGGTATCCCACAATGAAAAAGCTCCTGGTTGCAATCGCATGCCTGATGCTGACGATGCTGTTTGGCTGCGCGTCCGCTCAGGGCGAGTTCACCCCCTACGACTTCAACGCCGACGCGTCCCAGGTGCGCTCGATACGCATAAACGCAATCGACCGCAGCGTCGAGGTGACGCTGTCGCCCGACGACGGCATACACCTGTCATGCCATCAGAGCGACAAGGAGTATTACGACGTGACGATCGACGAAGGCGTGCTGACCGTGGAGCTGCGGCAGAACAAGCGCTGGTATGACTTCATCGGCGGCAAGTCACCCGAAGCGTACCGCCACATATCGCTCCAGATCCCTGCGGGCGCGCTGGATTCGCTGATAATCGCCACTACCAACGAACCGGTCACGCTTGAGGACGTATCGCTGCTCACGACCGTCGGCATAAGCGTAAACGGCGGGGATATCGCTTTCGACTCGCTCGACGCCGGCGAGCAGCTGACGCTCGAGTGCAAGAACGGCAACATATCCGGCACGCTGCATGGCCCGATTTACGATTACACCATCCAGACCTATATCAAGAAGGGCGACAGCAACCTGCCCGATTCCATGGGCGACGGCGATAAGCTGCTCAACGTCGACGCGAACAACGGCAATATAGATATCGCGTTTGAATAAGGCAGCGCGAACCGGCTCCACGCGGCTGGCCAATGCCTTTGGGCAAGGCCCGCCGCGGGAGCCGGTCCGCGCGTTCGAGTGCATATATCGATCGCATCGTCGGGCTGGAGCCGGGATATGCTGCGCGCGGCAGCTCGTCACGCGCCGGACGGCATGCCGATGGCGTGCCTCGACACAGCTTGCGCGCGCCGCGGCGCAGTCCACAGCGCGCAGCCGTCAGCCTCGATATGCAATGTATGTAGTACCGAGGCCGCGCGACCCGATGGTCGGCGCGTTGACAGCGCGCCCTGGCGCCTCGGTCAGGCGCAGCGCGCGCTCCGCCGGCGATGGAGCGCCCAACCCGACGCCGCCCGGCTCGCCTGAGCCCGCGGCGCGCCTGGGCGCATCGGCCGCCGCGCATGCAGCGCCCTCAGCTGCGCTCGACCGGGGTCAGGCGCTCTATGTACGCGCCCGCGCCCTCGACCTCCAGCCGCGACGCCAGCGCATATGTGAACCGCAGCTTCTCGTCGAACACGCGCCGCGATATGTCCAGGTTCAGCTGCGCGCGATGCTTTTCGGCCTGCGCGGGATACTCGTTGCGATAGAACTCCAGCGACATGCTCAGGGGCCGATCGTGATACGCCGAGTACAGGAAGTTGAGCCAGGTCTCCATGCTGCCATAGTGATCCAGCAGATCCGCGTCCTGCAGCAGCGCCAGCCACATGTCCGCCTTGCCGTCGCGCCGGTCATGGCCCAGCACCAGCCGCCGTATCTCCCTGAGCTCGTCCGGCGTGCATTCGTCCTTCAGGAACTCGCCGACCAGCGCCGCGCCGCTCACGTCGTGCGGCTCCAGCGCCTTGCCGCAGTCGTGAAACAGCGCCGCCGCGCGCAGCAGCTCGTCGTGCGACGCGTCCGCGGTATACGCGCTGCGCAGCTCCATCACGCCGCGCATCACGCGATTGCCATGGTAGTACACATGTCCGGTCTCGCGCTCGTTATGCGAGCGTCGACCCAGCATCAGTTGCCGCGCTATGCCGTCCAACCCGTCAAAGTCCATATTACACGCCTCCCTGCGCCACCCGACAGATTTGCGCAGCCGCGCGTCGAGTGCCGGATCGCCATTATAACCCGCCATGCGTGTCCTGTCAAGCCGCTTTCAGCTTTGCCCTGGCATGCCCGTCACATATCCGCCCGTCAGCTCCACCCGCATGCGCGCCATGAACTCATACGTAAATCGCACCTTTTCGTCCAGCACACGCCGCGACACCTCCAGGTTCAGCAGCGCGCGGTCGCTCTCGACCTGCGCCGGGTAGCGCGCAAGCGCGAAGTCCATCGACTCGGCCGGGGGCCTGTCGTGGTAGCCCGCGTACAGGAACTTGCGCCAGATCTCCATGCTGCCATAGTGATCCAGCAGGTCAGCGTCCTGCATCAGCGCGGCCCACAGGTCGACTTGCCCGCCGCGCAGATCGTGCAGGTATATCAGCCGCCGTATCTCGGCAATCTCGTCGAGCGCGCACTCGCCCGCCAGCAACTCGCCCACCAGCGCCGCGCCGCTCACGTTGTGCGGCTCTATCGCCTTGCCGCAGTCGTGCAGCAGCGCCGCCGCGCGCAGCAGCTCGTCGTGCGACGCGTCGTCGGTCTGAGCGCGCCGCAGCTCTATCACGCCGCGCATCACTCGGTTGCAGTGGTAGTAGCCGTGACCGGTCTCGCGCGCGTTGTGCGAACGGCGGCCCAGCATCAGCCCGCGCGCCAGCTCGTCCAGTCGCTCAAAATCCATATGTACCTCCAGCGCGTCAAAACATCCTGTGCCGCATCAGCGCCACTATCGCGACCGCCGACATCGCCAGCGCCACGCCGCACATCACCCAAAAGCCGTACGGGTTGCCCGACAGCGGTATCCCGCCCACGTTCATGCCCCACAGCGACGCCAGCAGCGTGGGTATGCTGATTACCAGCGTTATGCTCGTCAGCACCTTCATCACTATGTTCAGGTTGTTCGATATCATCGAACCAAACGCCTCCATAGTGGCCGACAGCACGTTTGAGTATATGTTGCACATCTCTATGGCCTGCTTGTTTTCGATTATCGCGTCCTCAAGCAGGTCCTCGTCGTCGGGATAGCGCTTGACCAGCTCCTGGCGCATCAGCTTTTCGAGCACCACCTCGTTGGCCTTGAGCGAGGTCGAGAAGTACACCAGCGACTTTTCGATCATAAGGAGCTGTATCATCTCCTTATTGCGCATCGACTTGTACATCTCCTTCTCGAACCTGAGCGACGAGCGCTCTATCTGCCGGAGGTAGGCCAGGAACCTGATCGCGTTGCGATACAGCAGCTGCAGCACGAACCGCGTCTTTTTGTATGTCCAGAAGCCCCTGACCTTGCCGGTCGCGAACTCGGCAATCAATGGCATCTCGCGCAGGCACACCGTGACTATGGCGTCCTCGGTCAGCACTATGCCCAGCGGCAGCGTCGCGTATACATACGCGCCGTTTTCCTCTTCCACCGTGGGCATGTCGACCACCACGAGCAGCTGACCGCTGTCGCTGTCTATGCGCGCCGACTCCTCCTCGTCCAGCGCCGCGCTTATGAAGTCGGGCTCAATCGCCAGCTCGCCCGCCACGCGCTCGACCTCGCCGGGCGTGGGCGCCACCAGGTTCACCCAGCAGCCCTTTTCCGGCGCGTCCAGCGCCACCAGTCCCTCGTCCGCGGTCTTGTATATCGACAGCATCCGCTCAACCTCCCGCCGGCTCAGTATCCGCCCTGCATCAGATGGAAGCACGCCGCGCCGTATATGTTAAACGCCATCGCGAATATCATTATCGGATACTCCCACGCTCGCGTGCGCTCGCGCCAGTACACGCAGTACAGCAGCATCATCGGTATCAGGTCGCACAGATAGCGCGCCCCGAACTGCCAGCCGCCGAACGTCTTGTGCATAAGCAGCATGAACACCTCCAGCGCCATGCCCGCCGCCAGCAGCGTGTCGGTCACGTGCCACTGCCGCCGCACCGCCTTGACGATCGTCATTATTATGACCGTATCGTAGATCGGGTTGACCAGCCAGAACGCAAAGCCGCTGAACATCACGTCGGTGAACACCAGCCGATTGCCCTCGAACTTGGGCAGCCGCAGCAGGTTCTTTATGTTCGTCATGACGTACTTGAGCCCCAGCTGTGGCATGTCGGGGTCGCGCGTATGCTCGGGCAGGTAGTTGTGGCCGAACTCGAGCGGATTGCCGAACCGCGCCCAGTTGTACCAGCCCAGCGCCAGCGCTATCGCCGCCGGCACCGCCAGATACGGCAGCATGGCCCTCAGCCGCGCGCCTATGCCGCGGCCGTCGCCCAGGTTCTGATACAGCAGCCACAGCCCCAGCGGCACGTATACCGCCGAGAACGGCCGGCAGCCCACCGACAGCGCCAGGCAGATCAGTCCCAGCGCCCAACCGCTGCGCCGGCGGCCCGTCATGCCCGCCATGAACAGCGAAAGGAACATGAAGTTGGCCAGCTGGCCCTGGTTCCACACGCCGCCGCTCATCGAGAACTGCAGCAGGTTGCAGCCCATGACCATGAACAGTGCCAGCCACAGCGCCTCGCCCGCGCTCCTGTACACCCGGCAGGTCTTGTACGCGCCCATGTACGCTATCAGCAGGTACATGAACGTCATGAATGTGTTGGGCGTGTTTTCGCCGAATATGAACGTCAGCGGCAGCATTATCAGCGCCGGCACCGACGGGAAGCTCACGAAATACTGGCCGTTGTAGATCGCCAGCTCCAGATACGGGTAGTTCTCGCCGTTTATCAGCGCCAGGCTGCCCTGCCGCCACGACAGCGCCATCAGCGTGAACGAGTCGTGCACCGCGTGTTCGAACAGGTTGAAATTCACCAGCGACATCAGCCCAAGATATGTCACCACGACGATCATCAGCCCGTACCAGAATTCGGGCTGAAACGCTATCGACCGGGGCGGGGTCAGCCGCCCTGAACGCGGCGACTGCAGGTCGCCGTCCGGCGTCATGACAGGCGGCTCCGCAGCCGTGCTCAAGTAATCCTTCATCCGTCACCTCGCCGTTGCGGCAACCGGCACAAATCCCCGGGGCGCGCTCCGCTGTATTTGCGCCCCCGTGCGGGCGATCCGCCCGTCAAAGCGCGACGCGGCTCACGCCCTGAACATTCAGGTGTGCGCCGCGCACGCAGTTTTTATAAATCCCGCGCCGTCACTTTCTGAGCGGATCGAGCACGGCAAAGGCGCGCTTTGCGGCCTGGGCAAAATCGTCGCAGCTCGCCTCGACGCTGACGCCGCCCTGGTAGCCTATCTGCTTGAGCGCGTCGAAGAACGGCGCATAGTCCCAGCGATCGGCCTCGGTCGGATACACGCGCCCGAACGGATTGGCGGTATGGCAGTGGCGCAGCATGTCCGCGCCTGCGTCGAGCACCGCCTGCGCGCCCTCGCCCATCTCGGCCATGTGGAACGCGTCGGCCAGCAGCTTGACGCACGGATGCGCCACGCGCTTGGCGAGCTGCGCGCCCTCGGCCACGGTGCGGATTATGTTGCTCTCCAGCGCGCGCAGCGGCTCTATCGCTATCACCACGCCATACGGCTTGGCCAGTTCGCCCGCCATCTGCAGATACTCGGCCACCTGGTCCAGCGCCCTGTCGAACGGGTAGAGCAGGTTGCCGTTGCGATCCTGCGGTATGTTGCGCGCGCCGCCGCTGCCAAACACCACGACCGGCAGCTTTATCTCGCCCGCGCGCTCGAACGCCACGCTCAGGAACTCGCGCACCGGCTTGAGATCCGCGTCCGGCCCGGTCAGGCGAAACTTGCCCGGCAGCATGCCGTTCATCGCCAGGCAGGGTATCGGCGAATCGGCCAGCTTGCGCTTCCACTCGTCGAACTCGGCCTGCGGCAGGCCCATTATCTGGCCAAAGCCGCACTCGATGTAGTCAAATCCCGCTTCGTAAGCCGCCTGGGCATCGTCGATGCCCCGGCATACACCCAGTTTGATCATCCGTCTCACTCTCCAATCGGTATTATGCTTCAGCGCCGCCCCCGGCGCAGGGTATACCCGCCAGCTCGACTATCGCCGCGGCCATCATGCGCGCGTTGCGCACGAACTCCTCCAGGTCGACGAACTCGTCCGGCATGTGTATGTGGTTGTCTGTGCCCGGATACGCGTTGCCAAACGCCACGGCATTGTCCATGCTGCGCGCATACGTGCCCCCGCCTATAGCTATCGTGTACGCCTTTTGCCCGGTCACGCGCTCGTAGGCGCGCATCAGCCCCTGCACGACGAAGTTGTCCTCGGGCACATACAGCGGCTTGCTGTCGCCGCGCAGCGTCGCCGTCAGCCCATACGGCGCGACCGTGCCCGCTATGGCGCTGAGCAGCTCGATCGAGCGCGCCGTGACCGGATATCTAATGTCCAGCATCGCAAGCAGGTGGCCGGCCTCGCACTTGAGTATGCCCAGGTTGCAGGTCAGCGCGCCCGACACCTCGTCGCTGTACGCCGCGCCCAGCTTCGCCCCGTCGTATTCCAGCCCTATCAGCTCCGCCAGCGCATCGATCGCGCGCTGGCCCGCGCCCATCGCCGACAGCGCCTTGAGCAGTATGCCCGCGGCATTGACGCCGTTTTCGGGCATGGCCGCGTGCGACGCCACGCCGTGCGCCAGCAGCCGGCACTCGTCGGGCGCGTCGCCGGGCTGCGCTTCCAGCCGGGCGCGCAGCTCGCCCGTGCGCTCCAGCAGCGCCGCGCACGCCGCAGCGTCCAGCCCGCCCAGCACCGCCACGGCCTCATTGGGCACTATGTTGACGCGCGTGCCGCACTCTATGCGCCGTATCTCGAACGCGCCCGCGCCGCGCGCCAGCTCGCCGCTTATGTTGACGCCCAGGCCGCCCTTTTCGCAGTTTATGACCGGATAGTCGGCGTCGGGCGTGAAGCCGTAATCGGGCATGGCATGCCCGCGCTTGTAGTAGGCTATGTCGGCCGAACCGCTCTCCTCGTTGAGCCCCAGCAGCAGCCGCACGCCGTCCCGCAGCGGCACGCCCGCCTCGCGCACCGCCTTCATCGCATACAGCGCGCTCACCGCCGGGCCCTTGTCGTCCGACGTGCCGCGCCCGTACATGCGCCCGCCGTCTATCTCCGCCCCGAACGGCGCGTGCTGCCAGCCCTGTCCCGCCGGCACCACGTCCAGATGGCTCAGTATGCCCAGCGTGCGCTCGCCCGCGCCAAAGTCGACCTCCAGCAGGTGGTTGTCCACGTTGCGCGCCTCAAACCCCAGCGCGGTCGCGGTGCGCTGCGCCTCCTCGAGCATGTCCTGCAGCGCCTCGCCAAACGGCATCTCGCCCACTGCCTCGCCCTGCACGCTGGGTATGCGTATCCAGCGCGCGAGCGTGGCTATCATATCGTCGCGGTAGCTGTCGATCAATCGGTTGATACTGTCCATATACATTTCAAAACACTCCTTGCCCGTCGAGCCGCGCCGGTTATCGGCGCGTCAGATAATGCACGCCAGCACTGCCTGCAGCGCCGCGTACAGCGCCACGCCCATCAGCACCGCGATGAGCTCCGCGCGCAACGAGCTGCCGCCGCTAATCACCCAGGCGGGCCTGTGCCGCAGCAGCGCGCGCGATATCGGCCGCTCGTACAGGTACGTTATTGCCGTGGCCACCGCAAAGCTCAGCGCCAGGCTGATCAGCAGGTACGGCAACCGCCACGCCACGTCGTCCATGGGATACGTGCCGCCCTCGGGTATCGTGTAGGGCGGTATGTGCCATTCCTTCAGGCGCAGCCCTATCAGCATGTGCCACATGTACAGCTGATACGATATCGTGGATATATAGCGCGTAAACGGATTGCCCAGCACGCGCCTGAGCCAGCGGCACGCAAACGCCGCCGCCATCAGCCCCAAACCCAGCGCCATTATGTTGTACTTGCGCAACACCATCTGCGATACCGCCGTGCCGCCCGCCAGCGAGCGCGACTGATACATCTGCAGCTGGTCCAGCCCGAAGAACAGCAAAAACGCCAGCGCCAGCGCCGTAAACACCGGCGCCAGCTGACTCAGCTGCCGGCTGTTGAGCGCGCGGCGTATGTGACCGGTCATCCACGCCGCCAGCATGCCGCCCACGAACACGTCTATCATGCCCGGCAGCTGGTTCATCAGGAACACGATGTTGGACGAGTCGACCGAGCGCAGATAGAAGCGCCAGCACTCGCCCACCACGAACGCGCAGGCCGCCGTGAGCAGCGGCCGCTTGCGGAACGCGCGCAGCACCAGCGGGTATATCAGATAGAACTGCAGCTCTATCGGCAGCGACCAGAGCACGCCGTTGAACGGATTGGTATACATGCGCGGCGTCGCGGTCTGGCCAAAGAACAGCCCGCCTATGAAGTGATACCACCACTCCTGCGGCCCGAGCTGGCTCATGCGCAGCTGCGCCCAGGGCGTGCACCACAGCTGCAGCAGCGCGCCCACCAGGAAGCACAGGTAATAGCTCGGCAGTATGCGCACAAAGCGCTTGTATGCGAACTCGCGCGCATTGAACTGCCTGTCCGGATCCAATGCCAGCGGATAGTACAGGCAGAATCCGCTCAGCAGGAACAGCACCTCCACGCCCAGTCCGCCGGTTATTATCCACGGCTCCAGGTTTATCCGCAGCGTATATGAGCCCAGCTGTATCGCCCAGCTGAACCCGACCCAGGACTGCTGCCAGTAGTGGAACAGCAGCACCAGCAGCGTGCCCAGCGTCCGGAACCCATCCAGGGCGTCCAGGTAATCGGTTATGCCGCGCGCGCGGGCGCTGCGCATACCTCCTTCGACAATCGCGTTACTCTTCTCCAATTTAACCCTCCTGCGTTGTCCGCGATAGCTCCCCTGCGTAATTGTAACGCAAAGCGCCCCGCCGCGCAACCCTCCCCGCCGAATTTTGCCCCAAAACTTTCGCGCGGCGGGCCGCTGCCGCCGCCCGCCGCATTTAGTCACGCTCTCACGCCGGCGTCACTGCCTCCAGCGCGGCGCTGAACTCCGCCAGGTTCGCGTCCGGATCGCTGCCCGACTGCAGCTGGCGTATGCTGCCGCTCACCAGCTCGGTCAGCTCCGAATACTGGTCGGTAGTCATCAGCGGTTCGCCGCCGTACGCCTCCACTATGCACAGGCTCAGCGCGTCGGCCGCGTAGATGTGCTTTATCATGTCGTGCAGCGTATCGATGCGCGCGTCGCCCGATTCGGTCGCCTGCCGCTCAATCAGTATGCCCAGCGCGTTTATCTCCTCGTCATAGCGCGCCAGCAGCTGTGAGCGCTGCGCCTGCTGCGCGCGCTCGCTCTCGGCGCTCCGATTAAACGCCAGCAGCGTCGTTATCATAAGCACTATCGCAAGCGCGCTCACGGCGATCAGCGCGACCTGTTGCGCGGATATCCGCGCGCCCGGCCGTGCGCCAAATCCAGTCCGATTCGCCATATTCATCTTCCTTTCCGAACCCGGCCAAGCTCCATCGGCCGGGTTCATTCGAAACATTATATGACTCTATTCGCCACTTGCGGCGTTTCTCCTGCCTGTATGCGCTATTTTATGGCCCTGCGCTCCACTTTTAATGCAATAAAGCCACATGTCACAGCTTTTGTTTCCACTTTATGCCCGATGCAGCGCCCGGCGAGAGCCCCGCCGCCCCTGCGCGCCACGCCCCGCCACGCCGCGCCCGACCTGCGCAGCGCGGGCCCGGGACATTTGTCCCGGGCCCAGTCTATTGACAAAGTATGCCGCAACCGGTCTGCCTGGCCGAACATGCGCCGCCAGCATGCCAAACATGCAAAATCATGTGCAGTGCCGCCTGCATTAGATTGGCTTTGCGTAATCGCCAGCGCGATACTGCAGACAATTGTTCGAAGTAAAACCGGCTGTCCCACCGCCCGGGGTTTGTCAGCGGTCTGGGCCCGGGACATTTGTCTCGGGCCCGTATACGCGCCGCCGCGCCCTGGCGGCTGGACGCTTGACCGTCACCCCGGTCGCTTTGCGCTGTTGCGCTCGATTATGTGGCCAAATATCACGCGCCTGTGCGGGCCGATCTCATCGGCGTGGCTGAGTATGTCCAGCGTGGCGCCGGCGATTTCGGCCGCGTCGGTATAGAACGTGGTGATATAGATATCCGGATTGGCGGGATTGCTCATATAACCCTGGTCGTTGAAAACGTCGTCCACGCCCACCAGCGACACGTCCTCGGGCACGCGCAGCCCCAGCTCGCTCAGGTAGTTCATCACCCGGTTCGCGGTGAAGTCCTCGCCGCAGACCACCGCCGTGGGCAGCTGCTCGAGGTTGTCGAACGCGTCGGCTATCAGCTCGCGCTCATCCTCCTCTGTCTGATGCTCCACCAACGACGTGGAGTACGAGTTTTCAATAACGGGCAGACCTGCCTCGTGCATCGCCCGGCAGTAGCCCAGCCAGCGCTCCATGTACTTGGACATGTAATGCGTCTCGCCCATATACGCTATGCGCGTGTGGCCCAGCCTTATCAGGTAGCGCGTCATCACATAGCCGGCGTACACGTCGTCGCTGGTGACCGAGTACACGTTCAGCCCGTCGTAGTGCTGGTGCATCGTGACCAGCGGCAGCGCGCTGTCCGCCAGGCGGCGCATATAGCCCGCCGACATATTGCCCAGAGTCACTATCCCCTTGAACTGCATCTCGCCCAGTATCGAGGGCGGCTGGCAGTTGCTCTCGTCGCGCTCCTCCAGGCACTGTATCACGACCACCCAGCCGCGCTCCTCGGCCTGCAACTGCAGCTGCGTGAGCAGCCGCGGTATCATGCCCACCGTGGTCGCGCCGGTCACCTGGCCAAAGAAATTGCGGCGCATTAGCACCAGCACGTAGTTTACCCTTTTCGCACGCATCTGTTCGGCGCGCGGATAGTGCAGTTGTTCGGTAGCGGCCAGCACCTTCTGTCGCACCGGCTCGCTGATGCCCGGCAGGTCGCGCAGCACCACCGACACCGTGTTCTTAGATACCCCCGCCAACCGTGCGATGTCGCTCAGCGTAACCTTCTTGCTCATTGACTTATCCACCATGCTTCAAGCAGTCTCGCCCCATTATATAATGCAATCGTTAATTTCCGTCGTGCAAATCTGCGCAATTCCGTTTTCGTCCGGCGCGCTGAACAGCACCACATCGCCGCGCCGGTTGAACGACGGATGGTGATGGTCGGCCCCGGTGGCGTAGGGATGCGTATATGCCAGATCCACGCCGCGCCCGGTCGGCGGGTCGATCAGCATGACGCCGTACTTGCCGTCGAAATCAAAGTCGGCGCACATGCGCTTCATGTCGCGCGACACGCCCGGGTGCAGCACGCGCCGGGCGTCGTTGCGATATATCTCGTCGAAGTGCCGGCCGTCCCGGTCGCCCAGTATTATGGCGTGCGGTATCTTCATAAGCAGCATATGGCTGCCGTCCGCGGTCCAGGTCTCATGGGTTATCCACTCGTTGGGGTGCTCCACATAATACGGGCGCGGCATGCGATATTCCACATCGAACATCCAGGTACGCTGCAGCGCGTCGCCGCCGGTCTCGTGTATGTAGAACAGCAGGTTGCCGTCGCTGGGGCAGATCTGGCTGTGGCCCAGGCGCTGATCGGTCAGGTACACGCTGCGCGAGCGCGCCTCGCCCGGATCGAGCACCTCCAGGGAGTAGATCTTGTTGGCCAGCTGATACGCCGCCGCTATGCGCCCATCGCGCGATATGGTCAGGTGCCCGCACAGCTCGCCCTCGGGCAGCCGGCCCAGCTCGGTTATCTCGCAGCTGTTCGCGTCCAGCCGGCACACCACGCCGTCCGCGCGACACATTACGCCGAAGTCGCCCTGCCAGTCCATCGCGAACCCGCTGTATTCGGGCCCGGCGGCCAGCCGCATTTCGCCGGTCGCGTACTCGGCGCGCATCAGGCCCTCGCCCTCGCGCGTGAAGAAGAAGTACCGATCGTCGGCGCTGAAGTTCTCGGTCGTGAAATAGAGCTTGGCGTTGCGCGCGGGGCCCTGGGTGTAGCGGCGGATACTGCGCCCCGTGACGGCGTCTACATACGTGTGCATATAAAAGCACCTCCCTATGACAAAAGGTGAACAGCCCGAACGGCGTGCCGGTTGCCGACAGGCATGGCTCCGCAGGGATGTTCACCTTTTTAAAGTTGCGCGCTTGCGCTATATCAGCTTACATCAGCCAAGCAGGCCCTGGTTCGCGGCCTCCTCGTTGTAGGCAGCCTTGACCTCCTGGTAGCCCATGCCGTCGAACTCTTCGATGATCTGCTGCTGCGCCTGCTCGGCGGTGAAGTCAGCCTCGTTGACGGCCTTGGCAAAGTACTCGTCGGCCAGGGTGTTCATGTCGGGCATAAGCTCGGTGTACACGCTCAGGCCCAGATCGGCCGTGGGGGTCTCGCGATGGAACGGTATGTCCTTGGTCGCGTCCATGGCGTCGGCCTGGATCAGGTACGCGTCCTTGAGTATGTTGCTGTCGTCATAGGCCTCGTAGGTCTTGCGGAAGATGTCTATCGTGACCTTATAGGGCGAGAGCACGGCGTATTCCTGAGTGTAGTTGAACTTGGCCGCGTAGTCCTCGTCGGTGCCCAGGCGATAGATGACGCCGTCGCGATACTCGAAGTCCACGCCCTCATCGCCGTACATTACCTTTTCCCAGCCCTCGGTGTACATCCACTCGAGGTAGCTGACCGCCGCCGCCGGATCGGCGCAGGTGGTGGGTATGCAGCTGAGCAGCGAGCACTCGCGCTCCTGATAGTAGCCGTACTCGGTCGGCGAGGGCATCGGCACTACGACCGCGTCGGGATCGTTGCCCATCAGCGTCTCCCAGATCGTGTTGGCCAGGTAGCCGCCGCCGCAGGCGATTATGCCCAGCTTGCCGGTGGAGAACTGAGAGTAGGCATTGGTGCCGTTGGTATCGGACAGGTACTCCTTGTCGCACCAGCCGTTGTCATAGATCTGCTCTATGTACTGGAACGCCTGCAGCATGGCCTCGGAGCAGTAGCCGCTTATGAACTCGCCGTCCTGCACAGTCCAGTTGGAGCCGTGCACGCCCATCATGTTCTGGATTATCGTCTGGCCCTGCAGCGCCAGGCTCCAGCCCCAGGTGTCGTCCTCGCCGTTGCCGTCGGGATCGTCCTCGGTGAACGCGCGGATGATCTCCATCAGATCGTCCATCGACTGCGGCAGCTCAAGGCCCAGCGCGTCCAGCCAGTCCTTGCGGATGTAGACCATGTGGTTGATGACGCCGCTCTCGGCGCGGGCATCGACCATGGCGTACTCGCCGCCGTTGTACATGCCCCAGGCCTGAACTTCTTCGGGCGTGTTGGAGCGATAGGTCGGCGCGTTCTCGTCGATCAGCGCGGCCAGCTCAGTGAGCATGCCCTCGCCCGACCACTCCTGGACGTACTCGGGCTGGAATTCCATTATGATGTCGGCGCTGGTGCCCGACGCCAGCCAGAGGTTGTAGGTGGTGTAGGTCTCCCAGCGGGGCACGGCCACGAAGTTGACGTTGACCGGCGCGTTCTCGTTGATCCACTCGGTGGCCCAGTTGTTCTCGTAGTCGCCCTTGTCGGACGGCACGGTGCCGCGGTCCATTATCGCCACCGATATGGTGGGCTTGTCCGCGCCGTCGGCGCTGGCCAGCACGGGCAGCGCGCTGACGACCAGCATCGCAGCAACAAGTATGGCCCAGAATCTCTTCATATGATGACCTCCTTATTATATTCAGGGAGCATCCGCCCCCACAGGTCACGATTTTTCAGCCCTTGATCGCGCCTATCATCACGCCGCGCACGAAGTACTTCTGCAGGAAGGGATAGACGCACATTATCGGCAGCGTGGCTATGACTATCGCGACGGCCTTTATCGACTCGGTCGCGATGGACTGCGCCTGGTCGGCGGAGTCCAGCAGCTGGTCGGTCGCGCCCGAGGAATTGACCAGGTCGCGCAGCACCTGCTGGAGCACCTTGAGCGAGGACGTGTTGACATAGAGCATGACATTAAAGTAGCTGTTCCAGTAGCCGACCGCGTAAAACAGCGTTATCGTGGCTATCGCGGGCAGCGACAGCGGCAGTATCACGCGCAGCAGTATCACTATGTCGTTGGCGCCGTCTATGAACGCGGACTCCTCCAGGCTGTCGGGTATCGCCGAGAAGAACGTCTTCATGACGATCAGGTTGTAGGTCGATATCGCGCCGGGCAGCCAGATCGCCCAGTACGTGTTCATCAGCTTCAGGTCTTTTATCAGCAGGAAGTTCGGGATTATGCCCGCGTTCACCAGCATCGTGAACGTTATCATCATAAGGAACAGGTTGCGGCCGGCCAGGCGCTTCTTGGACAGCGCGTACGCGCCCAGTATCGTCATGAACATGCAGATCAGCGTGCCCACCAGCGTCAGCACCACGGTGTTCTTCATCGCGCGCAGTATCGGCGTGCGCTCGACGACCTGGCCGTAGGTATATGTGGTGAACTCCACCGGCCAGATGCCCACCTCGTTGGACATTATCGCGCGCTCGCTCGAAAACGAGGTCGCGACTATGTTGAGCAGCGGCAGCAGCATCGTAAGCACCACCAGCGTGACCAGCGCGTAGTTCACCGCGTAAAACACCTTTGTGCGCGAGTTCTCAATCACTGCTATTCCCCCTTACCAGATGCCTTCGCCGGTCAGCCGGTTGGATATGAAGTTGGCGCCGAGCAGCAGCACCGTCGATATCACCGACTGAAATATGCCCATCGCGGTAGTCAGGGAATACTGCGTGGACTCAATGCCCTGGCGGTAGATGTACGTGGAGAACACGTCCGCCACGTCGCGCACCACGTTGTTGGACAAAAGCAGCACCGGCTCCATGCCCACGTCCATCATGCTGCCCATGCGCAGCACCAGCAGTATCACGATCGTAGGCCGTATGCTGGGCAGCGTTATGTGGAAGATCTGCTGGAACTTGCCCGCGCCGTCGATTATCGCGGCCTCGTACAGCTGCGGATCCACGCCCGACATCGCCGCCAGGTAGATTATCGTGCCCCAGCCGATCTCCTTCCAGATGTTGACGACCACGAACACCGTGCGCCACCAGCGCGTGCTGGCCAGGAAGTATATGCCCTCCTCCCAGCCGAATACCGCCTTGAGGAAGATGTTGACTATGCCCGTGGACGGCGACAGCACGCTGTCCACCATGCCCGCCAGCACCACCCACGAGAAGAAGTGCGGTATGTACACTATCGACTGCGATATCCGCTTGAAGCGCTGCGAGCGCATCTCGTTGAGCATCAGCGCGAGTATTATCGGCGCCGGGAAGCCGAAAACGAGGTTGTAGATGTTAAGCAGCAGCGTGTTCCTGAACACGCGGAAGAACACGGCCGAGCTGAACAGGCGGTTGAAGTACTTCATGCCCACCCATTCGCTGCCCAATATGCCCAGGTTCATCTTGTAGTCCTTGAACGCTATCTGCAGCCCGTACAGCGGCGCGTACTTGAACACTATGAAGAACGCCACCACCGGCAGCAGAAGCAGGTACAGGTAACGGTCGCGCCAGATGCGCTTGCGCAGGCTCATGCCGTGAACCCGTATCGTGTTGTGCGCTTGTTGTGCCATCCATGTTCCTCCTCGGCTACTTTTATCGTTACACTCGAATTTTGTACCGCGCTTTGTAATGTAAATTGTACCACTACATGCGCCTTGTGTCAACATCATAGCTAATTATTTTCACCGTTTACATCAATTTCGCACTCGCGCCCGGATTTTGCGACAGCAATGTGCGCAGCGGCGCGAGTTTTATTGACACTCGCGCGCACAGATGGTATAATTCAGGCGATGACGTAACGTGACACAATCCGACAATATGCGGCGATAGTAATGCGACGCAAGTATATTACGAAAGGCGGAATCTGTAATGCTAACCGTAAAGGAGCGCGACCGCGAACGCTTTGAAAAGGCGCTGAGCGAATTGAACGCGCGCTATGACGAGGACTGGAAGGGCCCGAGCATCGAGCTGGGCTCGGCGCGCTATCATACGACGCTGTCGTACACGACGGTGCATCCTACGCGCGACGCGTTCGGATATGCGGCGGCGCTGCTAGCCAGCGGGCGCGAGGCCGACCGGCAGCGCGCGGCCGAGGTGCTGGACAACGTGGTGCGGCTGCAGGATCAGGAGCCCTCCAACGCCACGTTCGGCATATGGTCGTGGTACATGGAGGAGCCGCTCAGCAAGATGTCGCCGCCCGACTGGAACTGGGCCAACTTCTGCGGCAAGGAGATACTGCAGGTGCTGCACCACCACGCCGAGCGGCTGCCGGGCGAGCTGGTCGAGCGGCTGCGCATGGCGCTCAGGTGCGCGTGCCTGTCGATATTCCGGCGCAACATGGGCTGCTACTACACCAACATCTGCATAATGGGCGCGTACGTCACGCTGGCGGCCGGCCAGTTCATGAACTGGCCCGACATGTTCGCCTACGGCAAGAGCATATTCCACAAGTTCTACGACACCACGCGCGCCAACTCAAACACGTTTGCCGAGTACAACAGCTCGACCTACACCGTGGTGGCCATTGAGGATCTGACGCGCATATACAACGAGATAACCGATCCCGAGGTGCACGCCTGGGCCGAGGCGATGCTGGACGTGGGCTGGGGCACCGCCGCGCAGTACTTCCACGCGCCCACCCGCCAGTGGTGCGGGCCCAACAGCCGCTCGTATCAGTGGCTGGCGACCAACCGCACGCTGTCGTTCCTGCAGCTGGGGCTGGAGGACGAGATCCGGCTGGTCGACAAGGCCGACTTCGACTACGACCTGGGCTGGGCGTACATTGAGTTGAAGTGCCCCGAGAAGTACCGCGCCGCGTTCCGGCGCTGCGAGCCGCACGACATCAGCCTGACGTTCTACACCGCCGACGGCGGACTCGACTCCTGCCGCGAGCAGGCCACCGCCCGGCTGTGCGAGGCGTACGCGCTGGGCTCCTGGCGCAACGCGATCACCTGGAACCAGCGCCGCAATCTGCTGGGCTACTGGGGCGGCGCGCGCACGCGCTTCCTGGGCGCGACGGTGCTGCACGACCTGTACGACTTCTCCTCGGGCGTGCTGGCCGTGGCGCAGCGCGGCGGCGACGCGCTGGCCACGATGTCGCTGCACACCGACGGCGGCGATACGCACTGCAACCTGGACATGGTGAAGCGCGCCACGATACGCGCCTACGACCTGCGGCTCCGGTTCGAGTTCGGCGGCGCGCTGGACAACCCGCCGCGCGTGACCGACGACGAGGCCATACTGGACGACGGCGGCGTGAGCATAC
Organism: Candidatus Fimadaptatus sp.; assembly: GCA_963928645.1. Classification (GTDB taxonomy): domain Bacteria; phylum Bacillota; class Clostridia; order Christensenellales; family Aristaeellaceae; genus Fimadaptatus. The sequence goes on along the minus strand of CAWVGT010000296.1, from coordinate 14,967 downwards.
GCCTCAAGCTGCTGGGCGCGAGCTTTGACGGCGCGCCGCTGAAGTTCGAGCTGACCGACAGCGCCGCCGACGCCGCGCTGCAGGACGCGCACGGCACGCTGCACCGCCGCTTCGATACCGCGCTGGAGAAGCGCTACAACGTGGACGTGGTGCTCTACAGCGGGCCCGAGCGCGAGATCCGGCTGGACGCGCTGCGCGACGCGTATGCCGCGGTGTGCCTGAGCATGGAGGGGCGCCTGCCCGAGGCCGCGCAGCTGAGCGCGGCGGACGGCGTGCTGAGTGCCCGCGCGACGCTGGGCGGCGTGGAGTTTGCGATAGATTCACCCGCCACGCCGGTGAAGCGCGCCGACTGGCACGCTGAAGTCGCGGCACGCTGACGCTGGTCGGCGCGTGGGCGCTGTGCGCTTGCTGTAAGCTTGCTCAGGTGCGCATTCGATACATGTGGGAGGCCGTTTGGCCTCCCACAGTGTATTGACAAAGTATGCCGCGCACTGTCCGCTTGACCAAGCATGCAACATGAGCCGACCAAACATGCGAATCAAAACGGAACACCATTTGCAACAGACTGATTTTGCAACATCATCCATAGGCTGTTTCAAATAGCATTTGGTAGTAAACCTGCTGTCTGGCTGCCGGAGTTTGTCAACGATTTGTGGGAGGCCGTTTGGCCTCCCTCAGTTTGTTGACAAAGCATACCGCACGCGGTCTGCTTGGCCAAGCATGCAATCATAGTCGACAAAGCATGCAAATTAAAGTGGAACGCCGCGCGAATCAATCCGACTTTGCGATATCGCCAACATGGTATTTCAAAAAACAGTTTGGAGTAAGACTCGCTATCTACCTACCGGGGTTTGTCAGCGGTCTGTGGGAGGCCGTTTGGCCTCCCTCGATTTGTCGACAAAGCAATTCTTATGTGAACATCCCGGCTTTTCGTGCAGTGGTTACGGCCAAAATATGCAAATGGCAGTCAGGCGGTTGATATTGTAGTTGCTTTTTGCGGCATCGTATTTGTCTCAATTCAAAATGAATTTGTCTTGAACCTCGGTATCTGGTTGTCAGGGCTTTGTCAACGTTCCGAGGAAGATATCGTTTAGCCTACTTTGGTCAATTGACAAAGTAGGCCGTATACTGTCCAATCGCGCAACAGTATCCGAAAATCCACGCAAACATAATCAGACTGCCGCTTACGCCAAGCCTGTTCTGCACATCACCCATATGTCGTTTCAAAAAACGATTTGGAGTAAAAAACGCTGTCCAGCTACCGGGCTTCGTCAACCGCATGTGAAATGTCGTTCGACCACCCCATTTTTGCGCGCCAAGGCCCGCGCGCCGCGATCGCCAATCGCGCGCCACCACACGCATTGCGGCGTTTCTTCATTATTATATGTAACATCTCGCGCACGCGGGCGCGGCGCGCCATTGTTAATCACATTTCACAGTGAATTCACCCTGGGTTCGATTTCTTTGCGCAATCGTGCGCCGGATTCCGTTGACAAAAATCCTGTCATGGATTACAATTCAAGTAATTATACTGTATAAACAGCACGCGCTGTTTACCGATAAAATGCCGACGACAAGCGTCAAGGGAATGATCCGATATGGGCAAGATTGTTTACAACCTGGGCGTCGACATAGGCTCGACGACCATAAAGCTCGCTCTGACCGATGGCGAGCATGAACTGTTCACCTGCTACGAGCGCCATTTCTCGCGCGTGCGCGAGCGCGCCGCCGAGCTGCTGGCTCAGGCCAGCGCCGCGCTGCCCCAGGCCGACGCCCGCGTGCGCGTGGCGATATCCGGCTCGGCGGGCATGGGCCTGGCCGAGGCCGCCGGCCTGCCGTTCGTGCAGGAGGTGTTCGCCACCGCCGAAGTCGTGCGCCGGCGCATACCCGACGCCAAGTGCGCGATAGAGCTGGGAGGCGAGGTCGCCAAGATCATATTCTTTAACGGCGGGCTCGAGCAGCGCATGAACGGCAGCTGCGCCGGCGGCACCGGCGCGTTCATCGACCAGATGGCCACGCTGCTCGACCTGAGCGTGGCCGAGATGGATCTGCTGAGCCTGAACTCGGCGCGCATCTACCCCATCGCCTCGCGCTGCGGCGTGTTCGCAAAGAGCGACATACAGCCGCTGATCAACCAGGGCGCGCGCAAGGAGGACATCGCCGCCAGCATATACCAGGCCGTGGTCAACCAGACTATCGCCGGCCTAGCGCAGGGCCGCCGCATAGAGGGCAAGGTGCTGTTCCTGGGCGGGCCGCTGTACTTCTGCCGCGGACTGCGCGAGCGCTTCAAGGAGACGCTGGGCCTGGACGACGAGCACGCCGTGTTCCCCGAGTACGGCCGCATAGCCGTGGCGCTGGGCGCGGCGCTGTATGCGGGCGCGTCGGGCGAGGAGCTCGGCTTTGACGAGCTGTCCGAGCGCATAGCGCACGCCCCCTCCGCCGGCGCGACCGGCCGGCTCCGGCCGCTGTTCGAGTCCGAGCGCGACTACGAGGAGTTCAGGCGCCGCCACGCGCGCGCCGTGGTGCCCACCGCCGACATAGCGTCGTACATAGGACCCGCGTACCTGGGCATTGACTGCGGCAGCACTACCACCAAGCTCGTGCTGGTAAACGCACAGCGCGAGATACTCTATTCGTATTACGCGCCCAACAAGGGCAACCCGGTGCCGATAGTGCGCCAGCAGTTAGAGAAGATTTACTCGCTCTGTGGCGAGCGCGTGCGCATATGCGGCAGCGCCGTGACCGGCTATGGCGAGGATCTGATAAAGAACGCCTTCAGCGTGGACATCGGCCTGGTCGAGACCATCGCCCACTACACCGCCGCGCGCTACTTCCGCCCCGACGTAGACTTCATACTCGACATCGGCGGCCAGGACATAAAGTGCTTCAGCATTCGCAACGGCGCGATCGACAGCATAATGCTCAACGAGGCGTGCTCGTCGGGCTGCGGCTCGTTCTTGAGCACGTTCGCCGAGTCGATGGGCTGCAGCGTCGAGGAGTTCGCGCGCAAGGGATTGCCCGCGCGCGCGCCGGTCAACCTGGGCAGCCGCTGCACGGTGTTCATGAACTCGTCGGTCAAGCAGGCCCAGAAGGAGGGCGCCGACATAGCCGACATATCGGCCGGGCTGTCGGTCAGCGTGGTCAAAAACGCGCTGTACAAGGTTATCCGCGCCGGCAGCGCCGACGCGCTGGGCAAGAGCATTGTCGTGCAGGGCGGCACGTTCAACAACGACGCGGTGCTGCGCGCGTTCGAGCTTGAGCTAGGCCGGGACGTGATACGGCCCAATATCGCCGGGCTGATGGGCGCATACGGCGCGGCGCTGCGCGCGATGAGCGTGCGCGAGACCACGCTCATATCGCCCGAGGCGCTGCGCGCGTTCACGTACTCCGCCAAGGCCGCGACCTGCAACGGCTGCCCGAACCACTGCCGCCTCACGATAAACACGTTCTCGGGCGGGCGGCGCTTCATCGCCGGCAACCGCTGCGACCGCGCGCTCAAGACCGTCAAGGGCGAGGAGCTGCCCAACGTATACGAGGCCAAGCGCGTCGCGCTGGGCCGGCTGGTGGGCGCGCTGCCCGCCGACGAAGCCGGCGAACCGGTCGCCCGGCCCGCGCGCGCGGCAAACCGCGGCCGCATCGGGCTGCCGCTGGCGCTGGGCATGTACGAGCTGATGCCGCTGTGGTACACGCTGCTGAGCGAGCTGGGCTTTGACGTGGTCGTGTCCGGCATGTCGACGCGGCGCACCTACGAAAAGGGCCAGTTCTCGATACCCTCGGACACCGCCTGCTACCCCGCCAAGCTGATGCACGGCCATGTGGTCGAGCTGATCGAAAAGGGCGTGGACGCGGTATTCTACCCGTGCGTGTCGTACAACGTGGACGAGAAGTCCTCCGACAACCACTACAATTGCCCGATAGTGGCATATTACTCCGAGCTGCTGCGCGGCAACATGGATGAGCTCAAGCGCGTGCGCTTCCTGTACCCGTACCTGAACCTGTCCAGCCAGCGCAACCTGTATCGGGGCCTGCGCGACTCGTTCCGGCAGGACTTCCCCGCAATATCGCGCAGCGAGATAAAGCGCGCCGCCGAAGTCGCATGGGACGCGTATCAGCGCTACATGGCCGACGTGCGCGCGCGCGGCGAGCAGGCCGTGCAGTGGGCGCGCGAACACGGCAAGCGCATAATGGTGCTGGCCGGCCGGCCCTACCACATCGACTCCGAGATCTGCCACGGCATAGATCAGCTCGCGCAGTCGCTGGGCTTCGTCGTCGTCAGCGAGGACAGCGTGTGCCACCTGGCGCAGTTGCCCAAGCTGCACGTGCTCAACCAGTGGACCTACCACTCGCGGCTGTACCGCGCGGCGCAGTTCGCCGCCGAAAACGCGGACGTGGAGCTGGTGCAGCTGGTGTCGTTCGGCTGCGGCATGGACGCGATTACCGCCGACGAGGTGCGCGCGATACTCGAGCATGGCGGCAAGATATACACTCAGATAAAGATAGACGAGATAACCAACCTCGGCGCTGTGCGGATCAGGCTGCGCAGCCTGCTGGGCGCGCTGGAGGAAAGGCGGGAGCTCAATGAAGTCGGATTACTACGTCAAGTTCACACCGGAGATGAAGGCGACGCACACGATACTGGCGCCGAACATGCTGCCACTGCATTTTCGGTTCATACTGCAAGTACTGCGGGACGCGGGGTATAAGGCCGAGCTGCTGGAGACCCAGGGCCCCGAGATAGTCGAGACCGGGCTCAAGTACGTGCACAACGACGCGTGCTACCCGGCGATACTGGTGATAGGACAGTTCATAAGCGCGCTGGAGAGCGGCAAGTATGACCCGCACGCCACGGCGCTGATATACTTCCAGACCGGCGGCGGCTGTCGCGCGTCCAACTACATATCGCTGCTGCGCAAGGCGCTGGAGCGCGCCGGCTACGGCTACGTGCCGGTGATATCGTTCAGCATGGTGGGCATAGAGAAGCATCCGGGCTTTCGCATAACGCCCGGCATGCTCAAGCGCATGGCGTTCGGCGTGATGTACGGCGATCTGATGATGTCGCTGGTCAACCAGTGCAGCCCCTACGAGGTCGAAAAGGGCGTGAGCAAGCGCCTGGCGCAGGAGTTCACCAGCCGCCTGTCCAGCGAGATGAGGCGCTCGGGCGCCCATATACGCCAGTTCAGGCGCCACGCGCTGGAGATACTCGACGCTTTCGACAAGATCGAAAAGCGCCCCGGCGCGCGCATACAGGTGGGCGTGGTCGGCGAGATATACGTAAAGTACTCGCCGCTGGGCAACAACAACCTGGTCGACTTCCTGGTCGGCGAGGGCGCGGAGTGCACCGTGCCGGGCCTGCTCGACTTTTGCCTGTACTACATATACCACCACCTGACCGAGCCCGGGCTGTGCGGCATGGAGCGGATCAAGCTCTCGCTGTTCATGCTGGCGTACAAGCTGCTGCTGGGCATACAGCACGGCCAGATACGCATAATCGAAAAGCACGGCCGCTTCAAGGCGCCCGCGCCGTTCGAGCACACGGTCGAGCGCGTGGAGCAGTTCATCGGCCTGGGCTGCAAGATGGGCGAAGGCTGGCTGCTGCCCGCCGAGATGCTCGAGCTGTACGACCGCGGCGTCAAGAACATAGTCTGCACGCAGCCGTTTGGCTGCCTGCCCAACCACATCTGCGGCAAGGGCATGATGAAGCCGCTCAAGGACGCCCATCCCGACATGAACATCGTGGCCGTAGACTACGACCCGGGCGCCACGCGCGTCAACCAGGAGAACCGCATCAAGCTGATGCTCGCCAACGCGCGCCTGGCGCAGCAGGTTCAGACCGCGCCCGCGGAGTGAACCGGCGGACGATATTGCGGCGCGGTCGCGATATAGCGTTGCGTTGTCTACCATGTCATCCATATAGAATAGCAGCAGCCTATTCCCCCGGTGCGGGGATAGGGCCGCTCAGAACGCTGACAAAGCCCGGCAGCTGGACGGCGGGTTTGATTCCGGATGGCTTTGTTGAAACAGCGCTTGGGCGATGCTGCGAAAACTTTCTGATATGGGCGGCGTTTTGTTGGATTTGCATGTTCTGCCGGCTGCTGTTGCACGTCCGGCCAAGCAGTACGTGTGCGGCATAATTTGTCAATAGGCTGAGCAGCCCCTTCCCCCGATGCAGGGATGGGGCTGCTCAGTTTGTTGACAAAGCTGTTCACACAGACAGCCCGGCTCCGGTTGCGATAGCCGTGATCCGAATCTGTATATTGCGGTTCATCTATCCGATACCACGGCACTGTTTTGCATAATTCGACATATAAACAAGCCAAAACGAGCTTGGCGAAACTTGCGACATCCGGCGGCAAGGGCTTTGTCTACGGTCTGAGCGGCCCCTTCCCCTGTTGCGGGGATGGGACTGCTTTTGCATGTCCACGGGCCTGGCGCGCGCCTTGGCGCGGGCGGGCTCGGCGCGCGTCAAGGCGCATATGGCAAACTGCTCACATGCACGCAAACGCGATGCGCGCCGCAGGTATACATTGCCGACGCGCAAAGGGAACGCGCATCATGCGATGAGCGGCGCTAGCGCGCAATGCCGACGCGCACTCGTTCGAAGCGCCCCACATATGCGCAAAACGCCGACGCGCGCCGCTCAGCCGCATATGCAGCTCCGGCGCGCGTCGCTCCGCCTACGATTTGACGCGCAGCGCGCGCATCGCGTTGAGTATGGCCAGCACCATGACGCCCACGTCGGCAAACACCGCGAACCACATGTTCGCCAGCCCCAGCGCGCCCAGCGCGAGCACCGCGCCCTTGACCGCCAGCGCAAAGGCTATGTTCTGGCGCACAATGCGCATCGTGCGGCGCGCCACGCGCATGGCCAGCGGTATCTTGGAGGGGCGGTCGTCCATAATGACCACGTCGGCCGCCTCCAGCGCGGCGTCGCTGCCCAGCGCGCCCATCGCTATGCCCACGTCGGCGCGCGACAGCACCGGCGCGTCGTTTATGCCGTCGCCCACGAAAGCCAGCGGCGCGCCGCCCAGCATGGCCTCGACCTGAGCGACCTTGTCGCCGGGCAGCAGCTCGGCGCGCACGTCGTCTATGCCCAGCCGCTGCGCCATCGCCTGCGCGACCGGGCGCGCATCGCCGGTCAGCATCGCGATGCGGTTCACGCCCAGCGCGCGCAGCTCGGCTATCGCCTGCGCCGAATCGGGCTTGGGCTCGTCGGAGATCACTATGTGGCCCAGATATTCGCCCTCGCGCGCTATGTGTATCACCGTGCCCGGGCGGTGGCACTCGTGCCAGGCCGCGCCCGCCTCGTCCATCAGCCGGCCGTTGCCCACATACACCCGGCGCCCGTCAAGCGCGACCTCCACGCCCAGCCCGGCGCGCTCGCGCACGTCGGTTATCCGCGCCGGGTCGATGTGGCCGCCGTGCGCCGCGACTATCGACTGGGCGATCGGATGCGGCGAATTCGACTCGGCTGCGGCGGCTATATCCATCAGCTCGGCCTCGGAGACCACGCTGGGATGGATCGCCGTGACCTCAAAGCTGCCGCGCGTCAGCGTGCCGGTCTTGTCGAACACCGCCTTGTCCGCGCGCGCCAGCGCCTCCAGGTAGTTCGCGCCCTTTATCAATATGCCCCGGCGCGATGCCCCGCCCAGTCCGCCGAAAAACGACAGCGGCACCGACACCACCAGCGCGCACGGGCACGATACCACCAGGAATATCAGCGCGCGGTTCAGCCATTCCGCAAACGGCTGGCCCGCAAACAGCGGCGGCACCAGCGCCAGCAGCAGCGCGCCCGCCACCACGCATGGCGTGTAGTAGCGCGCGAACCGGGTGATGAAGTTCTCCGCGCGGGCCTTGCGCGCGGACGACTCCTCGACCAGTTCGAGTATGCGCGCCACAGTGCTCTGCTCGTATGCGCTGGTCACGCGCGCGGTCAGCGCGCCGCTCAGATTGATCGAGCCGCTTATCACCCGGTCGCCCGGGCCGACCTCGCGCGGCAGGCTCTCGCCGGTCAGCGCCGCGGTGTTGAGCGAAGCGCTGCCCGCGACTATGACGCCGTCCAGCGGCACGCGCTCGCCCGGCTTGATCGATATCAGCTCGCCGACCTCGACCTCCTCGGGCGGGACTACCTGCTCGCCGCCGGCGCGCAGCACGCACGCGGTGTCGGGGCGTATGTCCATGAGCGCGGCTATGTCGCGCCGGCTGCGCCCCACCGCTATGCCCTGGAACAGCTCGCCCACCTGGTAAAACAGCATCACCGCGACCGCCTCGTCGTATTCGGCTATCGCCAGCGCGCCCAGCGTGGCCAGCGCCATCAGAAACTTCTCGTCAAACAGCTGGCCGTGCGCCATGTTGCGCGCCGCGCCCCACAGCACGTCCCAGCCGCACAGCGCGTATGGGGCGATATACGCCGCCAGCCGCCAGTAGCCCTCCAGCGGCGACGCCCACGCCGCGATAAACAGCGCAAACGCCGCCGCGATCCGCGCCAGGTCCCTCTTTTGCCGCCTGCTCATATTGCGCCTCCCGTCCGGTCAGATCACTATCCGACAGTTCGCGTCCACCCGCCGGCACGCCTTCTGCGCCTCGCTCAGCGCCGCGTCGAACGCCGCGTCCTCGGCCTCCAGCGTGAGCTTGCCGGTCAGGAAGTTGACGCTGGCGCGCTTCACGCCCGGTATGCGGTTTATCGCCTGCTCCATGCGCGCCGCGCAGTTGGCGCAGTCCAGTTCCTCCAGCTTGAATACCTTTTTCATGGCTCATTCCCCTTTCGCTCTATCAGGTGTTCGTAGCCCTGCGCGACTATGCGCCGCACGTGTTCGTCCGCCAGCGAGTAGTATATCGTCTTGCCCTCGCGCCGACTGCCCACCAGGTTATTGTCCTTCAGCACCTTTAGCTGGTGCGATATCGCCGACTGGGTCATGCCCAGGTACTCGGCTATCGCGCACACGCACATCTCGCTCTCCAGCAGCGCATACAGTATGCGCATGCGCGTGGTGTCGCCAAACACCTTGAACAGATCCGCCAGGTCGCACAGCACCTCCGCGCTGGGCGCCTCCCGCCGCAGCCGCTCCAGCAGCGCGCGGTGGTCATGTACCGTCTCCATGGCATCGCCTCCTCAATTGCATACATATGACCGCATGTTCATTTGAGCCTCTGGTCATATGATAGCACGTTCATATATTTCTGTCAAGCGGCGCGCGCGTTAATTTGGCGTGTCGCGCGCGATTGACAAGTCCGGGGGCGTTGTGCCATAATGAGCACAGCGCAAGCGCAAAGGAGTGAACGGCCGGCATGAACATACGACAGGGGCGGGCGCGCACGCGCAGGCCGGTGCGGCAGTCACAGCCCGAAAGGTGGGAGCTGTGGTGGGCGTACACGCTGTTTCGCGACTCGTCCGACGTGAAGCTGCGGCCGGTCATAATACTGGAGTCGCGGCGGGACATGATACCGGCGATAGAAGTGACCTCGCACGCGCCGCGCGACTGGCTGATATGGCAATACCCGCTGATGGACTGGGCGCGCGCCGGGTTGCGCCGCCCGTCGACCGCCGTGCTGAGCGCGGTGGTCACGCTGCCCAAGGAGGCGCTGGGCCGGCGCATCGGACGGCTGTCGCTGGGCGACGAGATGAACATAGAGTGCATGCTGGAGATGCAGCTGCCGGGCGAGCCGCCCGCGCACACCTCCCCGCCCGGCGCGCGCGGGCCCGGAGGCGCGCCGCATTGTGGCGGCTCCGCCATCAAAAAATAACCCGGGCTTGCGGTTTAATATGGAAATATGCAGCGCTCGCCGCCGTCAAATACAGTGAACACCGCCGGCGGGCGCAAGCGCAAAGGAGACTCGTATGGCTGGACAACGCAAGACGTCAAGGTTATTGCTCACGCTGCTGCTGATAGCGGCATGCGTAGTATTCGCATGGTCGGGCTACAGGCTGATAGTGCGCCAGAAGGAATATGCCGACGCGCGCGCCGAATACGACGCGCTGCGCGAGGCGTTCACCGGCGACTCGAGCGCCGCGGACGGCGCGGCCGATTCGAGCGAATCGAGCGGCACGGCCGACGCGGGCGACGCGAGCGGCACTGACGGCGCGAGCACCGCAAACGGCGCGTCGGCTCAGACCGGCGCGGCGCTGAACGTCGACTTCGACGGGCTGCGCGCCGTCAACCAGGACGTGGTTGGCTGGGTGGAGATACCCGGCACCGGCATAAGCTACCCCATTGCGCAGGCTGACGACAACCGGATCTACCTCGACACCGGCTTTGACGGCAGCCCCAGCAGCTCGGGCGCGATATTCGCCGACTGCGACTGCCAGGCCGACCTTATGGGCGCGCACACGATAATCTACGGCCACCACATGCGCGACGGCTCGATGTTTGCCGGGCTGGTCGATTACAAGAACGCTGACTTCTTCAACTCGCATCCCGAGATACTGCTCGCCACGCCCGAGCGCCAGCTGCGCCTGACCGTAATCGCCGCCTATGCCGTGAGCGCCGACGCGCCGCTGCGCCGCTTCGAGTTCGGCGAGGGCGAGTTCGAGGCGTTCCTGGCAGAGTGTCTGGCCCGGTCGGAGCTCGCGCGCGCCGACATCGACCTGTCGCAGGTCGACCGGCTGTATTCGTTTGTCACGTGCAGCTATGAGGCTGACGATATGCGCACCGTGGTGCATGCGGTCGAGCTGGGGTGAGCGCAGTCGCACAGAGATTCGTGGGCGCCGGGCGCCGTGAGCGCGACATCGCATGGGCTGGAAGAGACGGGCTGTTTGCGCTTGCCCTGCGCGTGGGTATATGTACACTTTGCACACGCCGCCGTGTCAATCGGGCATGGCGGCTTTGCTTTATCCCACATTGACCTGCGCGCTGTGTTGGGCATGCCGCACGGCAGGCTATGTTCGTTCGATATGCGGGCTTGTTTGTGCACTGGCATTCAGGCCCGTGGTGCATGCTGCGTTCAGTTTGATGTTGCGTTTTGAGCATCGAGCAGCCGTGCCATAAACGCCGTACAGCGTGTATTGGCATTGCCGGGCCCTGCCCGGTCGGTATGCGCCCGCATATTCGAGAATGCGCAACTCGCAGGCGCTCGCCTTCCTGCGCGAACAGCCGCCGCGCTGCACCTGCTCAGCCGTTTACCCCTGCTCCCGCCTTTTGCGCGCCCTGCCCCGGCGCGTTTTTTTCGCAAGTTTGGCATCAGGTTTGTCGCATTGAACTGCCGTGCTATAAAACGCCGTGCAGTATGTATTGACATTGCCGGGCTATACCTGTTCGCCACGCACCTGTATATTCTCGGACACGCAACTCGCAGGCTTCTTCCGGCCTGAGCAAACAGCCGCCGCGGTTCACCCGTGCAGCCGTTCGCCCTGCTCCGCTTTTTGTGCACTCGCCCCGGCATGCGTTTTTCGCAAGTTTTGCATCAAGTTTTGCGCATCGAGCAGCCGCGCCATAAAACGCCGCACAGCATGTATTTATATCGCCCGGCCATGCCCGTTTGCCACGCACCCGTATATTCTCCGACACGCAACTCGCAGGCTCATGCCGGCCTGAGCAAACAGTCACTGCGCTTTACCTGTGCAGCTGTTCGCCATGTTCCCGCCTTTTATGTGTCCTGCCTGGGCGCGCTTTTTTCAAGTTCGGCATCTGGTTTTTCGCATCGAGCAGCCGTGCCATAAAGCGCCGCACAGCATGTATTGACATTGCCCAGGGCCTGCCTGATAGGTATGCGCCCGCGTACTCGAGAACATGCAACTCGCAGGCGCTCGCCGCCCTGCGCAAACAGCCGCCGCGCTGCACCCTTGCAGCCGTTCGCCCATGCTTCTGCCTTTTGCGCGCCCTGCCCCGGCGCACTTTTTTTCGCAAACGTCAATTTGCGTATCCTTAAGGCTGCAATATGTGCTATAATGAAAAAAACCGCGCATCAGAGGAGGTAGTTATGGCACACAAGCAATTCGTATGGATAATGACCGATACTACCGGCTGGAACATGGTGGGCTGTTACGGCTTTGATGGCGTGCGCACGCCCAATCTGGACGCGCTGGCCGCCGGCGGCGTGCGCTTTGAGCGCGCCTACACCTGCCAGCCCGTCTGCGGGCCCGCGCGCTCGGCGCTGTTCACCGGCATGTACCCCCACTCCAACGGCAGCTGGGGCAACTGCATGCCGCTGGGCGCAAACGTGCGCACGCTGGGCCAGTGGCTCAGCGCTCAGGGCGTCAGCTGCGCCTATATCGGCAAGTGGCACCTGGACGGCGGCGATTACTTCGGCGAGGGCGTGTGCCCCGACGGCTGGGATCCCGCGTACTGGTACGACATGCGCAATTACCTCGACGAGCTGTCCGGCGAGGAGCGCTATGCCTCGCGCCAGTCCGAGACCTGCATGACGCCCGAGGGCATAAAGGCCGAGTTCACGTTCGCCGACCGCGTGACCAGGCGCGCGCTCGACTTCATCGAAAAGCACCGCGATCAGGACTTCCTGCTGGTGGTGTCTTACGACGAGCCGCACGATCCCTGCCTGTGCCCGCCGCCGTTCAACACCATGTATCAGGGCTACCACGCCGCGCGCCGCCGCTCGCTCTACGACACGCTCGAGGGCAAGCCCGAGTACCAGCGCATCTGGGCCGGCGGTCGCCAGCGGCTCGACCGCGACCAGGTCAACCCCGACAACCCGCTGCTGATGGGCTGCAACTCGTTTGCCGACATGGAGATCGGCCGCGTGCTCGACGCGGTCAGCCAGTACGCGCCCGGCGCGCTGCGCATGTACACCTCCGATCACGGCGACGCGATGTGCGCGCACTGCCTGAGCGCCAAGGGCCCCGCGGTGTACGACGAGATCGCCCGCATACCGCTGATATTCGGCGGCCCCGACGCCGGCCGGGGCGTGGTATACCCGCACACCGTGTCGCACATCGACCTGCCCGCGACCGTTATGGACTACTTCGGCCTGCGCATACCCAAGTGCTTTGAGGGCGAGAGCCTGCTCGAGCAGGTGCGCGGCTCGCTTACGCCGACCGGCCGGCCCGCGTTCGTCGAGTTCAACCGCTACGAGCTCGATCACGACGGCTTTGGCGGCTTCCAGCCCATGCGCGCGGTGATAGACGACGAGTACAAGCTCGCGCTGCACCTGACCGACACCGACGAGCTCTACGACACCCGCCACGACGAGTGCGACATGGTCAACCTGATAGACAGCCCCGATTACGCCGCACAGCGCGACCGGCTGCACGACGTGCTGCTCGACTGGATGAACCGCACCCGCGATCCGTTCCGCGGCTATCAGTGGAAGTGCCGGCCCTGGCGCGGCGAGTATACGCCCAGCTGGGACGTGGACGGCATGACCCGCCAGCGCGAGAACGAGCCCGGCGAGTATCGCCAGCTCGACTACTGCACCGGCCTGACGATGGACCAGGCCACCCGCCCCAAGGGCCAGCGCGCGCCCAATCCGTTCAAGCGGGGTGACGCCAAATGAGCCGACTGCTGCTGCTGGGCGACAGCATAACCGACGACGGGCGCTATGCCGCGCTGGTAGACATGCAGCTGCGGCTCAACCGCGCCGGGGTCGAGCTGATAAATGCCGGCGTGTCCTCCGAGACCGCGAGCGGCCTGAGCGAGCCCGACCACCCGTTCCCGCGCCCGTGCGTGCGGGGCCGGCTCTCTCGTGCGCTGGAGCTGGCGCGGCCCGACTGGGTGTTTGCGATGTACGGCATAAACGACGGCATATACTATCCGTATGCGCCCGAGCGCGCTCAGGCGTATATCGACGGGCTGAGCGCGCTGGCGCGGGGCGTGCACGCGGCCGGCGCCCGCCTGGCCCTGGCCACGCCCACGCCCTACGAGGGCGGCGGCCTGCCGCTGGGCGCGCCCAAGTACAGCTATATGCAGCCGTATGAGCGCTACTGCGACGTGATGGCGCGCTATGCCGAGCTTGCGCGCGGCTTTGGCGAGGCGGAGCTGACCGTGGACGTGTTCACGCCGCTTACGCACGCCCAGGCCGACGGCCCGCTCACCCAGGACGGCATACACCCCGGCCTGCGCGGCCACGCGATAATCGCGGGCGAACTGCTGCGCGCGCTGTACGGCTATGCGCCGCCCGATATCGACGCCCGCCCGGCGCTCGTCGACGCCGCGCTCAGCTACAACGCCGCCGCCCATGCGCGCTGGAAGGAACGCATCGGCCACGACAACCCCTACAAGGCCGAACAGCCCAGCGCCGAACAGCTGCGCGAGCTGGGCGCGCGCTATGCCGACGAGCTGCGCGCGGCCGCGCCCGGAGCCGACGTCGACGGGCTGGTTGGGTAGCGCGGCGCGCTGTCGCCGCTGTATTGGCTTGGGTATGCCCGCGCGCCGGGTTTGGCGCGCGGGCAGCAGTTTGTTGACAAAGCTGTTCACACACAGACAGCCCGGCTTCAATTGCAATGGTCATGATCTGAATCCGCATATTGCGTCTTATCTATCCGACACTACGGCACTGTTTTGCATAATTCGATATATAAACAAATCAAAACGAGTTTGCGAAACTTGCAGCATCCGGCAGCAAGGGCTTTGTCAACGTTTTGAATGCCCGCGCGCCGGGTTTGGCGCGCGGGCAGTTTGTTTGGCAGAGCTATCCGCGCGCAAGGTCAGGCTCCGCCGACGCCGACCCGCGATGCGCCTGCGCCGCGCGGCCAGTTTGTATGGGCGCGCCGCATGCCGCCCGCCTGGCCCGCATATACTGCTAATATGGCTGGCCGCGCTCAAGCGTCCGCCTGACGCGCCCGCATCACCTTCGCCCTCCGCGCCACAGCCTTGCCACAATTTGTTATATTATGGCGGAGCAGCGCATTTCTATACCAGTTCTTACACGCCTCTTACAAACGGCTGATATAGTCATACGTAGCGTGAACGCCATCATACGCGCTGCTTACACTCGCAGCGGCGGTTTACGCGCATTACTCTGATAGGAGTGGCTAAGGTGGACATATTTTCTGTGCTGACCTTGCTGGGCGGACTGGCG
>CAWVGT010000295.1:0-6507 GCA_963928645.1 Candidatus Fimadaptatus sp. | reverse complement strand
GCCTATCAGCACGGGGTTGTTCTTGGTCTTGCGGCAGAGTATGTTCATCACGCGGCGTATCTCGGCGTCGCGGCCTATTATCGGGTCGAGCTTGCCGCTGCGCGCGGTCTCGATCATGTCGTTGCCGTACTTGGTCAGCGCCTCGTAGGTGCTCTCGGGGTCCTGGGAGGTCACGCGCTGGTTGCCGCGCACCTGCTGCAGCGCCTGGAGCACCTTTTCGCGGGTTATGCCGTACTTGCGGAATACCGGCGTCGAGGGCGAGTCGTGCTCGTCCAGCAGCGCCAGGTATATGTGCTCCACGCCGGCGTACTCGTCGCCGAACGTCTTGGTCAGGTCGGCGGCGCGTATCAGCAGCTCGTTGAAGCGGCGCGTGGCGTAGAGCTGGGCCTCGCCGTCCACGGTGGGGAGCTTGTCGACCAGCGCGTTCACGTCGGCGGTATACGCCTTTACGTCTATGCCCAGCAGCTGCGCCAGCCGGGGTATCAGCCCGTCGGACTGGCTGAGCAGCGCGGCGTGCAGGTGTTCGCCGTCGACCTGGGGGTTATGGTTCTTGAGGGCGAGCTGTTGGCTTTCGGAGATGGCCTGCTGCGCCTTCTGAGTGAAGTTGTTCATCGTCATATATCGTCACCTCATTGATATGTGGGGTAGATGGTCGTGTTGCCGGGCGCTCAGCGCGCGGCGGCGGCGAGCTTGCGGTAGAGTTCGCGCATCTCGCCGGTCATGTAGCTCGGGTTCTGTATCGTGAGCAGCAGATACAGGTCGCCGCGGCGGCCCTGGCGGTCGCGGTAGCCCTGATGGGGTATCTTCAGGCGCTGGCCGCCGCGCGAGCCCTCGGGCACCTTCACGGTAATGCGGCTGTCGAACGGCTTTACGTCGACGTTGCCGCCCAGCGCCGCGGTCCAGGGCGCGATATCCAGCTTCATAGTGACGTCCAGCCCGTTCAGGTCGAGCGCATCGTCGCTGGCTATCTCGACCTGGAGTATGCGGTTGCCCTTGCGGCCGTCGTCGCCGACGCGGCCCAGTCCGGGCAGCTTGAGCCGGTCGCCGGGCAGCACGCCCGCGGGCAGCGTGAAGTCCACGGTCTTGCCGTCGTCCAGGCGTATCGTCTTCTTGCCGCCGGCGTAGGCGTCCTGCAGCGACACGGTGATTATGTTCTCCACGTCCAGCGACATGCGGTGCTTCACGCCGCGCCCCCGCGCAAACCCGCTCGAATACGAGTCCGCGCCCATGCCGAAGAACTGGCTGAGTATGTCGTCCCAGTCGCCGAAGTCGGCGCTGCCGCCGGTATAGGTCTGCCACTGGCCGCCGCCGGGCGCGTTGCCCGCGCCGTAGGGGTTGCGGCCGTGCTTTATGTCGTCCATGAGCTTGTCATACTTGCGGCGGTTTTCCTCGCTGCCCAGCACTTCATATGCTTCGGATATCTCCTTGAACTTGTCGACATTGGCCTTGGTATTGCCGGCCACGTCGGGATGATACTGTTTGGCCAGCTTTCGGTAGGCCTTTTTTATCTCATCGCTCGTGGCCGATTTGTCAACGCCCAATATGGCGTAATAGTCTTTAGTCTCCACAAGCATCACCAAACCTTTCGGGCGTCAAATTATCTTTGACTATCTTTGACTAATACATTATAATCCAGCGCCCGCGAATTTGCAATAGCCAGAATGCGATCTAACAGATTCTTAACATACGGGCGATGCTGGAACCGAGCGGCGGCTGCCGCGCGCTGCAGTCATATGGTGTGGAGCTGCGCGGCGATTGATGTAGGCAATGGCTGGCAGGCTTGAGGAGGCGCGGGCGCGGGGAGCTGCGCTTGGGGAAGCGGCGCCTGCTCGTAAAGTCGGCGACGGCCATATGGCATGAAGCTGGTTGAATCCGGTGCAATACGGCATGCGGTTTGAGTTGGGCGCGGGAAATGTGGCGTGAATGTCGTGAGCAACTGCTCAGGGAGGTGGCTGTTGTAGAAGCCGGCAGCGCAATCGGCGGCACAGGCGAATTGGCCCGCGATTAAACTGTGTAACTCCTGTGTACAGAACCTGGCCTACAATGTGGGATGAGGCAGACGTGCCCGAGTGTGCGCCAGCCAAAGGCGGCAAACGCAATGCGCCGCGTTGCAGTATAAAGGTAAGAATCCAGCAGTGCAATCAGAGGCGCGGACACATCGGCCTGCGATTGTGCCATGCAGCGACTGCATTTAGAATCAAATCTACAAAGCGTCATAGCGCAGGCAAACCCGAGTGCGCATCAGCTCAAGGTGACGAACGCAAAGTGTACACATAGTAGTATAAAGATGAACAAGCCAGCAGTGCCATCAGAGACATAGATGCCTTGACCCTCGATTAGGTCATGCGGCGCCTGTATGCGGAGCCAGAACGACAAAGCGGTGTAAGGCAGGCGAGCCCGAGTGAACGCCAGCCAAAGGCGGCAAACGCCACGCGCCGCGTTGCAGTATAAAGGTGAGCTGCCAGCAGTGCAATCAGAGGCGCGGACACATCGGCCTGCGATTGTGCCATGCAGCGCCCGCATACAGAACCTGACCGGCTAAGCGCCATAAGGCAGCCAAACTCGAGTGTACATCAGACAAAGGCAGCAAACGCAATGTGTACGCGCAACAATATAAATTGTGCAGAAGCCAGCAGTGCTATCGGCGGCATGGATGTCTTGGACAGCAATTCGGCCATGCAGCGCCCGCAAACAGAACCAGACCAGCAAAGCAACAAAATCCAGCCAGTCCAAAGTGTACGCCAGCACAAATCAACAGACGCAATGCGCACGCGCTGCAATATAAAAGGAAGTCAAATACCCAAAGGCTAATGCGACGCAATACGGCCGTCCGACAAAACTGTGGCCTGCCGCCCATCGCGGCTGGCTGTTCCAGGCGACCTGCCCGCATGCGCGGCAGCAGGGCCGGAATCGCGCGCATCCGCCCGCGAGCCCCGCGCGGAAACAGGCCGGCCGCGCCCCAATCGCCGCGACCAGCCCGCAGTATATTGACAAAGCATGCCACACACGCTCAGCTAGGCCAAACGTTAACAGCAGCCGGCGAAACATGCAGCAAAAGCTAAACGCCGCTTGTGTCAGAATGGTTTTGCAATATCACCAACAGGTTGCTTAAAAAGCTGTTGGAGTAAACCGGCTGTCCAGCCGCCGGGGTTGTAAACGGCCTGAGGCCGGCCGCGCCCCAATCGCCGCGACCGGCCCGCGGACAAGCGCCGCTTCAACCGCGCGTCACTTGGCCATATGGCTGAGCGTCAACTCGACCAGCTCGTCTATGGAAATCAGCTCGCAGCCGAATATCTGAGTGCGCAGCTGCCCGTTGACCGGCTCGCTCCAGCGCGCGTCGATCGCGCCCGCGCCGCGCGCCATGCCGATTATCGAGCCCACCGTCGCGCCGTTGCAGTCGGTGTCAAATCCCTGCATCACCGCCAGCGTTATACCGCGCGAGTAGTCGCCGCCGCTTATCAGCAGGCACAGCGCGACAATGACCGCGTTGGGTATCGTGTGCACCCAGTCAAAGCCGTCGCGCTCGTTGTAGGTCGCGTGCAGCTGCCGGAAGCACTCGTCGGCGCTCAGCCCGGCGCGCCACTGCGCCAGCGCGCCGCGTATCGCCTCGGCCAGGCGGCACTTTTCGGGTATCTCGCTCAGTCCGGCGAGTATTATGTCCTCCATGTCGTCGGACACCGCCGCGCGCGCCAGCATCGCCGCGACGAACATCTCGCCGTATATGCCGTTTTTGACATGGGATATGCACGCGTCGCGCCAGGCCATGTCGGCGGCCTGTTCGGTGTCGCCGGGGTTGATGTAGCCGTAGTAGTCGGCGCGGATCTGCGCGCCTATGAACTCGCGGTCGGGGTTCTTGTACGTGGCTGAGCGCGGTGGCATTATGCCCGCCACGAAGTTGCAGAACGCCCTCCGTTCGGCGGTGCAGTACGCGTCCTTGGGCTGGCCGGCGAGCCATTCCAGCGCCACGTCCCGGGGCGTGAAGCCGCGGCCATGCCGGGGCAGCACCTTCAGCGCGGCCAGCGCGGTGTAGTTGGTGTCGTCGTCGGCGGGCGCGGCGCCGCCCAGCGCGTCGGCCCAGGCGTTGTCCAGCGCGCTCTGCCGGCCCAGCTGCTCCAGCGCCTGCGCGTCGCGCCGCAGGTATGCGTTCAGCGGCCAGTTGCGCTGTGCCTGCGCCAGCGCGCGTATGTCCTCGCTCATCCAGCCCTCGACCGGCTTGCCCAGCAGGCAGCCGCATATCCGGCCCAGCCATGCGCCGCGCACCTTGTCGCGCAGCGCGGCCGCGTCGGGCAGCGGGCGGGGCTCGGGGCGGCTTAGGGGCCGGGCGGCGCGTATAGCGTCCAGCGCGTCGGGCTCCAGGTAGCCAAAGTCGGGGCGCATGGGCGCGCCGGTCAGCGCGGAGTGCATTATGTGCGCCAGCTCCTCGCGCGTGGCGCCTATCGGCAGCGCCTCTATCGCCTTGACGACGTCGGCGTAGCGCGCCACATCGCGCCCCTCGTCGGCGCACTGGCGCAGCTCGCCGCTCAGCGAGCGCGAGTATACCTCCCAGGGGTGCAGTTTGTCCAGCTCTATCATTCCCGCGTCAATGTTCATGTTGCGCCTCCTTGTCTTCGCGTTTGCCGTTTGCGCGCCGCGAGCGCCGGGTGCGCTTTGCCGCAATTATACACCATTTGCGCGCCGCGCGCCATATCCGCGGCGCGCTTTGTGATGCGCTACGTTTGGTATTGCGCAAACCGGCGCGCGCTGGTAAAATATATGTATGAGGTGATACTGATGCGCATAATGCTGGTAAACGACGACGGCATAGCCGCACCGGGCATATGGGCGCTGTACGACGCGCTGGCGGGCGAGCACGACGTGATGGTATGCGCGCCGCACAACCAGTGCAGCGGCTTTTCGCACTCCATATCGATAACCGGGCGGTTGAAGGCGCGGCGCTACAGGCGCGGCGGCGCGCAGGCTTACGAGATATTCGGCACGCCGGCCGACTGCGCGCTGCTGGGGCTGGAGGCGCTGTGCGAGCGCCCGCCCGACATGGTGATAAGCGGCATTAACGACGGCTACAACTCGGCCGCGGACGTGCACTATTCGGGCACGATCGGCGCGGCGTTCGAGGCGTGCATGCACGGCGTGCCGGCGCTGGCGGTGTCCACGCAGCTGGGCAATCGCGAGTTCGGGCCCACGGTGCAGCTCACGCGCCGCCTGATCGACATAGCGCTTAAGGAGGCGCACCGGGACTGCATACTGAGCCTGAACGTGCCCGCGGGCGAGGTGCGGGGGCTCAGGCGCGCGCCGCTGGCTTGGCGGTATGACGACTCGGCATACGTGCGCCGCGAGGCCCGGGGCGACGATATCGAGTTCGACGTGACGCACAAATACTGCGCGCCCGATGCGCTCGAGCCCAGGTACGACCGCGAGCTGCTGGCGCGGGGGTTTGCGACGTACACCGCGCTGCTGTGCGACTGGACCGCGTGAGCGCGCCACCCTATGAATCAGGGCGCGCATAAATTCCAATTATGAGGCGTTCGTAGCATTGAGCTTAGGGTTTTTGCAGGATTTGAATGAAAACCTTGCCGAATTGCTTGCCAAGTGGCGCCTGGCGCGTTATAATATAGCAAGCACGGCAGGCTTTGCCGGAAATATATCGCGCGCATGCCGCCGTTTCGGATGCGCGCCAGATTGCCGCAAGGAGACGGAATTATGCAGGAATCGCAGGAATTGATACAACGACTCAACCAATCCGGACGCAAGCTGTCCAAGAGCCACAAGCGCATAGCCGAATACATAGTGGCGCACTACGACAAGGCGGCGTTCATGACGGCGTCCAAGCTGGGCGAATACGTGGGCGTGAGCGAATCGACGGTGGTGCGGTTTGCCGACGCGCTGGGTTATGAGGGCTATCCGCAGCTGCAAAAGGCGCTGCAGGAGCTGATACGTCACCGCCTCACCGCGTCGCAGCGGTTTGAGATGTCGGCCGAGATGCCCCAGTCGATGGTGCTCAGCCGCGTGCTCAAGGCCGACATGCAGAACATACGCAACACGCTGGACATAAACGGCGAGCAGGTGTTCGACAGGGTCGTGGAGCTGATGCGCAACGCCGAGCACATATACATACTCGGCCTGCGCTCGAGCGCGCCGCTGGCCGAGTTCATGGGGTTCTACATGCGGTTTGTGACCGACCAGGTGAGCGTGGTCACATCGGGCATATCGGACGTGTTTGAGCAGCTCAGCCGCATAGGCGAGAAGGATCTGATGATCTGCATATCGTTCCCGCGCTATTCGACGCGCACGGTCGAGGCCATGGAGTTCGCGCACAGCAAGCACGCCAAGCTCGTGGCGATAACCGACGGGCCGATGTCGCCGCTGCACGCGCTGTCGGACTACTGCCTGATGGCCAAGTCGGACATGGCGTCGTTTGTGGACTCGCTGGCGGCGCCGCTGTCGCTGATAAACGCGCTGCTGGTGGCGATGGGCCTGAGCAAGCGCGAGGAGGTCGCGCAGCGGCTGCAG
>CAWVGT010000294.1:0-6071 GCA_963928645.1 Candidatus Fimadaptatus sp. | reverse complement strand
TCGCGTTTTGCTGCGGTTGATATGCGCGGGCTTTTTACTCGGCAGCTTGGGCGGTTGTGCGCGCGGGCGCGTGTCGCGTTTTGCTGCGGTTGATATGCGCGGGCTTTTTACTCGGCAGCTTGGGCGGTTGCGTACACGGGCGCGTATCGCGATTTGCTGCGGACAACCTGTGCGGGCTGTCTACACGTCAGCTTGGGCGGTTGCGCACGCGGGCGCGTATCGCGATTTGCTGCGGACAACCTGTGCGGGCTGATTGTCCGGCGGATTGGGGCGGTTGCGCATGGGCGCGTATCGCGATCGACCGTAGCTGAACTGCACAGCCGGCCGCCCTGGCGCACGGGCCGGCGCGGCGCTTACGACATGCGCCGCTAAAAGCGACTACATAAAAGGAGGATGATCACATGAAAAACGGACAATGCTGGCGGGACGACGCGGGCAACCTGATACAGGCCCACGGCGGCATGATAACCCGGTTCGGCGACAGGTGGTACTGGTACGGCGAGAACAAGGACGCCGACAACGTGCGCGTGGACGGGCGGCAGCTGGCGCGCGTGGACGTGGTGGGCATAAGCTGCTACTCGAGCCGCGACCTGCACAGCTGGCACTACGAGGGGCTGGCGCTGGCGGCGCAGCCCGGCGACCCGGCGTCGCCGCTGCACCCGGGGCGGGTCATGGAGCGGCCCAAGGTGGTGCGCAGCGCGCTGACCGGCAAGTACGTGATGTGGTTCCACTCGGACAGCGCCGACTACACGTTCGCGCATGCGGGCTGCGCGATCTCCGACGCGCCCGAGGGGCCGTTTGAGCTGCTGGGCGCGTTCCTGCCCAACCGGCGCGACTGCCGCGACATGACGCTGTTCACCGACCCGAGCGACGGGCATGTGTACCTGGTGCACAGCGGCGACTGGAACAAGACGATGTACATGTCCGAGCTGAACGCCGAGTGCACCGGCTTTACCGGGGTGTGCTATGCCCACATGCCCGACCAGGAGCGCGAGGCGCCGGCGCTGATATGGCACGATGGACTGTACTACTGCGTCACGTCGGGCTGCACCGGTTGGGCGCCCAACAGCATGCTGTACGCGACCACGCCGCGACTGTCCACCGGCATGAAGCTGATCGACAACCCGGCCGAGGGCCCCGACAGCCGCAACACCTTCCACGGCCAGAGCACCTGGATATTCGAGGCCGACGGCCAGCCGTACCTGATGCTTGACCACTGGCAGCCGGGCGACCTGCGCCACTCGGGCTACAGCATACTGCCCATCGAGTTCGAGGGCGAGCGCATGACCGTGCGCTGGCAGGACGAATTCTAGGCGGCGCGGCGTCAGGCGGCGCTGATAGGCTGCGTGGCCGGCTGCCGCGCGAGCGATACCGGTTCGGCGACGGGGCTCTGCGCGCCGCCGTTCGATGGCCGCTGCCTTCGCCTGATTGCGCCGCTTGCCTGGCTCCCGGATTCGCGCGTCAATCGGCCAGGGCGCCGCTGATCGTACTGATCGGCGGCGCTCTGGGCATTGACAAACCCCGGCGGCTGGACAGCGGTTTCTATTCCAAACAGCCTTTTGGAACATCGCATGAGCAATGCTGTATAACCGATCTGCTCTGAGCAGTCGCTCCGCTTTTATTCACCTATTCTGCCGGTTACTGCCACACGTTTGGCAAAGCAGACAGTACGCGGCATACTAGTCAATAGCCTAAAGCGCCGCCGACCATTCCGGCCAGCGACACCTCAGACTGCTGACAAACCTCGGCAGCTGTATAACGTTTTCTATTCCAAACAGTTTTTTCGAAACATCGCATAGGCAATGCTGTAAAACCGATCTGATATGCGCAAGCGCTCCGCTTTGATCCGCCTATTCTACCGATTACTGCCGCACGTATGGCCAAGCCGCCAATGCGCGACATACCAGGTCAATAGCCAAAAGCGCCGCCGACCACACAGGTCAGCGGCGCCTAATACACGCGCAGCGCGCGTCAAGGTATCTGATGAACGTCGCCCATGCCCTGGCGCACGCGCCGGCGATACCAGCGCAGCTTCTCGCGCAGGTGCAGCGACTTGACCGCGTCGGCATACGCCGCCGCGCCCGCCGCGCACATCTCGGGCGTGACCGCCTGGCCCGCGTAGCGCGAGCGCACGACTATCTCGGTGAACGTCACAAACGACTGCGCCGCCAGCTTCTCGCCCGCCAGCCGCGCCGCGAACGCCGTGGGCGTCTCGCTGCTCTCGGGCACCTGGCCCTGCATCTCCAGCACGGTCAGCAGCGCGCGGTAGTACACCATCAGCCTGTCCGCGCTGGTCTGCGCGCGGCGCACCGCGTAGCGCGGCGTCGACATGTACAGCCTCAGCGCGACTATCAGCGCTATCAGCAGCAGTATCAGCAGCGCTATCAGCGCTATCAGCCACGGCCGCGGCGCCGGCGGCTCGTCGGGCGGCGTATCGGGCTCGGGCTGAGTCGTGGGCTGCGCGCTGGGCTCGGGCGAGAGCTCGGGCGGCTGCGCGCTGGGCTCGGGCTCCTGCGACGGCTCGGGCGTGGGCGAGGGGTCGGGCGACGGCGTCGCCGTGTCGGGCTGTTCGGGCTCGGGCGTGGGCGTCGCCGGCCGCGGCTCGTCGTCCGGCGTCGGGTCGAAGCTCAGCCAGCCGAAGCCGTCGAAGTACAGCTCCACCCACGCGTGCGCGTCCCTGCCTATCACCTCGGTCACGCCGCTCTCGTCGGGCTGCACCAGGTAGCCCTCCACATACCGCGAAGGTATGCCCGCGATGCGCGCCATCACGCCCATCGCCGAGGCGAAGTATGTGCAGTAGCCGGCGCGGCTCTCCAGCAGGAAGTAGCTCACGAAGTCGCTGCCCTCGGGCGTGGCGCCGGGCGTGAGCGTATAGCTGCAGTTGGCCTTCAGGTAATCCTCTATCGCGCGCGCCTTCTGATAGGGCGTGGAGTAGCCGTGGATTATGTCATATGTCAGGTCGTAGACCTCGGTGGACAGCGTGCCGGGCAGCTGCAGATACGAGTCCAGCGCGCTGTGCAGCCCGTCGCTGGCCAGCCCGCTCAGGTACGCGTCCATCTCGTCGGAATACGTATCGGGCACCAGCGCGGTGAACGAATACGCGTCGCCCGCGCGCACGGTGCGCGTTATGAACACCTCGCCTGCCGAGTTGAAGTAGGGTATCATGTCGCCGCCCACGCTCAGGTGCGTGAGCCGGTGCGGCGTGAACAGCGTGCTGGTGCCGCGCGACAGGAACGTCACGTTCACGTCCACGGCCTCGATCAGCCCCTCGGGCGCGGCTTCGAGCTCCTCGGGCTGGTTCAGCCCGAACACCTGGTTGCGCAGCGCCCGCCTGAGCGGGCTGACGAACAGGTTGCGGCTGTTTATCGCCGAGTCCACCCAGTTGTTGCCGGTATACTCGCGCTTTATTGTGCCCCTGAGCAGCAGCTTGCTGTCGGTCTCTACCTCCATTATCGGGAAGTCGGACGGATTGGCGTCGCCGCCGAGCTGCCCGGACTGGCTCTGATAGCCGTCCAGCTGCACCGAATACAGCGTGCGCGCCTCCGAGAACATCAGGTAATCGGCGACGGTGGAGCGCACCGCGCGCCCGAACTGCTGCAGCGAGGCCGACACCCCGCCCATCAGCGGCATCAGCATCAGCGCTGCGGCCACCGACACCGCCGCGATCGGCAGCGCCGAGTTGAAGCTGGTCTTTTCGCGGGCCGAGCTGGCAAACAGCATCGCCACCGCGACCAGCGCCGGCGCGACGTAGTACACGTTCAGGCTGCGCTCGAACATCCAGGTGCCCATCGCGACCAGCATCAGCAGCGTCAGCGCCGGGTACACGCCGCCGCGCACGCGCGTCATCAAAAACGCGGTCGCGGTCAGCAGCACGCCCAGCACGCCGGCTATGGCGTTCAGGCAGCCGTCCAGCGAGCCGTCGGTCAGCAGCGCGCGCGCCAGCGCCTCCAGCTGGGTATACGCCGGCAGCCGGAAGTACACCGCCGCGCCTCCGCCGGCGATCAGCAGCGCCAGCGTGATCGCCAGCGGCCACACGCCCAGCGTCATCAGCGCGCACGCCAGCGCGGTAATCAGGCAGGGCGCTACGACCGCGGCTATGTCCACGGCCATGCCCATGGCGTCGCACAGCGTCAGCGCCAGCGAGCCGCCCAGCAGCACCGCGATCACCATGCCGCCGATCGATTCGCGCAGTTGTTTTCGCAGGTTCATGAAGCCAGGTTCCTTTCCTTCCAATCGCACAGCGGCGACACGCGCTTTACGTACACGCCCATCGACGCCAGGCGCATCAGCATCGCAAGCGCCTCCTGCCGCTGGGAATCGCTTATCCAGTACAGCCGCACCTTCAGCCCGCTGCGCTTCATGCGCAGCGCCATGTCGCTTATCTGGGTGTTGAGGCGCTGGGTGATTATCACCGCGCCGCCCGAGCGCATCAGCCGGCGCGTCTCCAGCTCCAGCACGCTCTCAAACGGGTTGTCGCCGTCGAACCGCACCTCGGTCAGCGCCGTCAAAAACCGGCCGAAGTCGGCCAGCGACTGGCCCGACACCTCCAGCGGGCGCGCGCTGGACAGCGGCATGCGCACCGGGAAGCCCTCCCTGAGCTGGCTCAGCGCCACCGCCGCGGCGACCTCGCACATCGCGTCCTCCACGTCCAGCGCCATCTCGCGCGTGGCGCTGATCGTGCCGCAGTCCATGATTATCAGCGTATCGGGGCGCGCGGCCTCCTCGTACTGGCGCACTATCAGCTCGCGCTTGCGCATCGTCAGCTTCCAGTGCACCTTCTTGAGCGAGTCGCCCTCGACATAGGCGCGCACCGACGAGGGCGAGGCCATGTCGTCGGTATTGTGGGCCATCGACTCGGGGCCGTTCTCGCCCGAGGACAGGTCGAGCGCCGCTATGTCGGCCACGTTGGGCTGCACCGTCAGCACTATCGAGCGGTCGTTTATCACGCGCCGGAGCGTGAACAGCCCGAACACGTCCGACACCCACAGCGTGTCCACGCCCACCTGGTACACTCCCCTGTGCGGGCACTTGAGCATGTACCTAAGCGACGTGGTAAAGAACGGCCGGGGGCTTATCACCAGCTCGTCCACGGTCGAGGAGTCCTCGGGCAGCGACAGCGTCAGGTACAGCGCCGCCACCGGCAGCGGACATCGGTGCCTGACCGATATCTGCATCGGCAGGCTCTCGGTGCGCCGCACCGTGACCGTGGGCATCTGAAAGCCTATCTGCGCGCTATAGAGCGTCACCAGCGCCGACAGAAAGCTCAGCACCATCATTACCGCCATAGTCGCGGCTATCACATAGTAGAACATCGAGCCGGTCGACAGCGCCGCCAGCAGCACCGTCACCAGCGCGAGCAGGAATACCAGCCATCTCCTGTTCATGACAGCTTGACCGGCACCGGCACGGCGCTGACCACGCTCTGCAGCACGCGCAGCGCGTCCAGGCCCTTCATGCGCGCCTCGGGCCCCAGCACCAGGCGGTGCTGCAGCACCGGGCCGCACATGCCCTGCACATCCTCGGGTATCACGTAGTCGCGGCCGTCCAGCAGCGCGGCCGCCTGGCTGGCGCGCAGCAGCGCTATGGCGCCGCGGGTCGACACGCCCAGGCTCAGCGCGCTGTGGTGGCGCGAGGTCTGCGCGATCGAGGCGATGTATGAGCGCACCTCGGGCGCCGCGTACACGCCCGAGACCAGCTGCTGCAGTTCGAGTATGTCGCCCGCGGTGCACACGCTCTGCAGCTCCTCTATCGGGTTTGCGCCGCTGGTGTAGCGCTCGAGTATGTCGACCTCCTCGTCGTGGGTCGGATAGCCCAGCGATATGCACATGAAGAACCGGTCCAGCTGCGCCTCGGGCAGCGGGTACGTGCCCACGAACTCTACCGGGTTCTGCGTCGCCATGACTATGAACGGCTGGGGCATCTTGTAGGTCTTGCCGTCGACGGTGACCTGGCCCTCCTCCATGACCTCCAGCAGCGAGGACTGGGTCTTGGGCGAGGTGCGGTTGATCTCGTCGGCCAGCACCAGCTGGCTCATTATCAGGCCCTGCTTGTACTCCAGCTCGCCGGTCTTG
>CAWVGT010000293.1:0-8376 GCA_963928645.1 Candidatus Fimadaptatus sp. | reverse complement strand
TCGCCTTGGTTATCTTGCTGGTATCCTGCACTGCGCGCATCGAGTGCTTTATGTCGGCCATGCTCTTCATTGCTTATTACCTGCCTCGGGTTTGGCGTTGGTGCGGGTGCGGGTGTCGAGCTTGAGCTCGCGCTCCTCGCGCTCGGGCTGTATGTTGTGCGCGTCGAAGAACTTCTGCATGAACTCGGTGGCCAGCGCCTCTATGCGCTGGGCGCTCTGCTCGCTCAGCTCGCTGGTGTGGTTTATGTCCGCCAGCACGTCCAGGCCCTCGTCGTGCACGAACGCCAGGAACTCGCTGTTGAACTGCGCCAGGTGCTTGAGCGGCACCGCGCGGGTAATGTTTTCCAGCACGGTGTGCAGTATGATTATCTGCTCCGCGCCGCCCAGGCTCTTGTGCTGGGGCTGCTTTAGGCACTCGGTCACGCGCTGGCCGTGGCTCAGCGACTCGCGCGTGGTCTCCTCCAGCTCGCCCGCGAACTGCGAGAACACGCTCAGCTCGCGGTACTGCGCCAGATCGAGCCTCAATCGGCCCGCGACCTTGCGCATCGCCTTGGTCTGCGCGCTGCCGCCCACGCGGCTGACCGACAGGCCCACGTTGACCGCCGGCCGCATGCCCTCGTTGAACAGCTCCGACTCCAGGTATATCTGGCCGTCGGTTATCGATATCACGTTGGTGGGTATATAGGCCGATATGTCGTCGGCCATCGTCTCAATTATCGGCAGCGCGGTCATCGAGCCGCCGCCCAGCTCATCGGAGAGCTTGGCCGCGCGCTCAAGCAAACGCGAGTGCAGGTAGAACACGTCGCCCGGATACGCCTCGCGTCCCGGCGGGCGCCTCAGCAGCAGCGACATGGCGCGATACGCGACCGCGTGCTTGCTCAGGTCGTCGTACACCACCAGCACGTCGCGGCCCGCGTACATGAACTCCTCGGCTATCGCGCAGCCCGAATACGGCGCTATGTACTGCATCGGCGCGCTGTCGGCCGCGGTGGACGCCACGACCACAGTGTACTTGAGCGCGTCGTGCTCGCGCAGCGTGTTCACCACGTCGGCCACGGTCGAGGCCTTCTGGCCTATCGACACGTACACGCACAGCACGTTCTGATCCTTCTGATTCAGTATCGTGTCCAGCGCTATCGTGGTCTTGCCGGTCTGGCGGTCGCCGATTATCAGCTCGCGCTGGCCCCGGCCTATCGGTATCATCGAGTCTATCGAGAGTATGCCGGTCTTGAGCGGCTGGGACACCTTCTGCCGATCGTGTATCGACGGGCTGGGCGCCTCTATCGGCCGCTTATGCGTATAAGCAGGCGGATTCATGCCGTCCAGCGGCTTGCCCAGCGGGTCTATCACGCGGCCCAGCAGCACGTCGCCGACCGGCACGCGCAGCACCTTGCCCGAGGCGTGCACTATCGCGTCCTGCTCGATCGTGTTGTCGCTGGACAGCAGCACGGCGTCGACCTGGTGCTCGGATATGTTCATCGCTATCGCCGAGGCGTTGCCTATGTATATCAGCTCGCCATAGCGGCAGCGGGTCAGGCCGGTCACCGAGACTATGCCGTCGGCAAAGCGCGTGACCTCGCCGACCGCGGGCTTGGGGCTCTCGGCGTACTGGCTCAGCGGCTTGTCGTTCTGCTTGACATAGCGCTCCATGTCGCCCAGCATGCTCTTGTAGCTGCGGTCTATGACGCGGTCGTCCAGCATCGCTATAAAGCCGCCGATGATCGTCTCGTCGACTATGACCTGCAGCTCGAGCGCGTGGCCGGCATACTTCTCAAGCGACGCGCGTATCTCGCCCAGGCGTCCGGCGTCCAGCGGCGCGGCAACCCTCAAAATACATGTGTTGCTCACTTTGCGCCCTGCCCTTCAAAGTACGCCTTTATGATATCGGCGTTGTCGGCGCGCGAGACCTCGCGGCCCAGTATCTGAGAGGCCATCTGCACGGCCATCTCGACGACCTGATCGTGCGACTGCTCGCGCGCGAGCTTCATCTGCTTTTCCACGTCGCCGTGGGCCTGCTGGATTATCTGGCGCGACTGTTCGCGCGCAGCCTCGACTATCTCGTCGGCCTGGCGCGCGGCCTGCTCGCTGGTCTTGCGCAGCGTCTCGGCGCTCTCGGCGCGGGCCTGGCTGAGCAGCTCCTCGTACTGGCGCTTGAGCTCGGCCGCGTCCTTTTCGCTGGCCGCGGCGCCGTCGAGCGCGCTGTCGATCTTGGCCTGGCGCTCCTTCAGGTACTTGCTGACGGGCTTGTAGAGCAGCTTGGACAGCACGAGTATAATTATAACTACGTTTATCACGTACTCCAGCATCCGCCAGATGTCTATATCTATGCCCATAATTTCACCACCCGAATATTTCTACCTGCCGCATCGCGGCGCGCTCAGACCTTCAGGTACAGCAGTATCGCTATGACCAGGCCGTATATTGCCGTGGACTCGGCCAGCACCGCGCCCAGCATCATGACCGACTGTATCTTGCCGCTCGCCTCGGGCTGCCGCGCTATCGACTCGACCGCCTTGCTCGTCGCCAGGGATATGCCAATACCTGCGCCTATGCCCGTAAACACCGCTATCGCCGCGGCCAGAGCTATCAAACCGCTCATAAAAACATCCTCCAATCAAGTTAAACAGTATCAGTCGGATCCACCCGGATCATTCTTCCTCGATCGCCTCGCCGGTGAATATCTGCGTCAGCGTCACGAAAATGTACACCTGTATCGCCACGTCGAACAGATTGAAGTACAGCGCCAGTATCGCCGGCACGCCTATCGCAAAGTACGACATCGCCTGGTAGACTATCTCCATGACGACCATCGCCGCGAACATGTTGCCGAACATTCGGCACGACAGCGACACCGGTATCAGCAGCTCGCTCAGCACCCTGAACGGCCACATTATGCCCAGCGGCTTGCCAAACGACTTGATGTACCCCCAGCCGCCCTTGTACTTGACGCCGTAGAACACTATCACCACCAGCGACATGACCGCCACCGCGAACGTGAAGTTGAAATCGGTCGCGGGTATGCGCATGCCCAGCAGCTCCATCAGGTAGCTCGTGACCATCAGCACCATCATCGAGAACGAGTAGGCGTACAGCCCCGCGCACCTGCCGTGCAGGTTGGAGTCGGCCATCTTGCCGGCGGCCTCCACCAGCAGCTCTATGACGTTCTGAAACTTGCCCGGGCGCTCGGTGAACCTGGGGAACAGGCAGAACCTGAACACCAGCCCAAACGCCAGCAGCAGCAGCGAGACTATGAACAGAGTCACCTGCGACTGGCTGATCGTGAGCCCCAGCCATTCAAAGGTCTCGGGGCTGACCTCAACCGTGAAGTTTTCCATGCGTTTAATCACCTGCCCTTAGTTGTCTATCGACCTGATGAACAGCACAAGCGTCAGCAGTATCATGCAGCCGCACATGCCTCCCGCGCCCCACATGAGCGACTCGGGCGACACGCACGCGCAGCCGATCAGCAGCCCCAGCACCAGGACAGCGTTTATCAGCCCCGTGACCACCCGCTTGCGCAATCCCCTGCCGCCCGCGCCCAGCCCGCGCATGTATACCCGCATCGCGTATACCTGGAACACTCCCACCGCGATGCCGGGAAACACGGTCCACCACATCTTATGCCGCCTCCTTTTGTGTACGGCGCCGCGGCGCTCTCGCGTCGCTTTTGCGGCTAATTTTGTCGTACTCATTATACGCCCGCCCGCGTTAATGTAAAGCACGAAAAAAAGTCATATCAGTAAAAAATGCGCGTAAAACACGCGCGCGGGCCGCTCTGCTCTTTGCCGGCCCGCGCGCGCTCGCGCTTTTGCCCTGTCGCGCGCCCCCCGCGCGCCTCAGCACAGCCCCTGCGCCTTCATCTCCTCCAGCGCCCGCGCCAGCTGATCCGGGCACGACGTCGCGCCCTGGCACGGTATGCCCTTGAGCCGCCTTATCACCTCGTCCACCTTCATGCCCGCGACCAGCCTGGACACGCCCTGCGTGTTGCCCTTGCAGCCGTTTATGAACCGCACCTGGTCGATCGTGTCGCCGTTTACCTCTATCTCTATCGCCTTTGAACAGGTGCCGCGCGTCTTGTATACGTACATATCCATTCCTCCCGCAATTTCGCCTTTTATCGCGTCATGAGATTATACCCCGCGCGCGCCGGGGTGTCAAGCCGCGCCCGGTAAACGCTCGGGGTGAAACCATTTAACTTTGCCCGGCCTCAATTTGTGTCAAGTAAATTTACTTTACATTTGCCCAAAACATGGTATAATATAGCTGCCGCACAACAAGCGCCGCATCGGGCGCTCAAGGACAGGAGGAGCTATGGGCGAAAACAACATAAACGGAAACATCGAGGGCATACGGCAGTCGGCGCTGGACCGGCTGCGCGCGCTGTACGAGCTGGACATAGACGGCGACTGCTTTGCGCCGCGGGAGCTGATCGACCGGATCGCGGCGTTCTCGGGCCAGTGCAACCGCGAGGTCAGCGTGTACATCAGCCGGGACGGGCGGGTGCTGGACATAACGGTGGGCGGGCCGGAGAGCGTGCCGCTCAAGAGCCTGAGGCTTAGGCGCAACCCGGGCCGGCTGTCGATGATACGCTGCATACACACCCACCCCGAGGGCGAGGCGCGGCTGTCGGGCGTGGACCGGCAGGCGCTGCGCACGATGAACTTCGACGCGATGGCGGCGGTCAGCGTGGTCGCGGGCAGCGCGC
This sequence comes from Candidatus Fimadaptatus sp., assembly GCA_963928645.1. GTDB lineage: Bacteria > Bacillota > Clostridia > Christensenellales > Aristaeellaceae > Fimadaptatus. The sequence goes on along the minus strand of CAWVGT010000293.1, from coordinate 3,671 downwards.
GCGAGATAGGCGTGGGCTTCCTGGGCGAAATGCGCGACGGCATGGCCGAGGTGATAGAGTACCCGCACGTGGACGTGGAGCGCCTGCCGCAGGAGGAGTGGATGCGCGAGATAGCGCTGGCCGACAGCCGCGTGCGCGCCAGCTCGGGCGTGGAGGACGCGCAGGAGCGCGCGCTGCTGGTGTCGGTGGACAGCGCCGAGTCGCTGAGCGAGCTGGCCGCTCTGGCCGACACCGCGGGCGCGCTGGTGATCGAGCGCGTGCTGCAGAAGCTGCCCAAGCCCGACCCGGCCACCTACATAGGCTCGGGCAAGGTCGAGCAGCTCGCGCTGAGCGCGCAGGCGCTGGACGCGGACGTCTGCATATTCGACGACGAGCTGACCGGCGCGCAGCTGCGCAACCTGGAGGAGCGACTGGGCGTCAAGTGCGTCGACCGCACCGGGCTGATACTGGACATATTCGCCCAGCGCGCGCGCTCCAGCGAGGGCAAGCTCCAGGTCGAGCTGGCCCAGCTCCAGTACCGGCTGCCGCGGCTGATGGGCCAGGGCACGGCGCTGAGCCGGCTGGCGGGCGGCATAGGCACGCGCGGCCCCGGCGAGAGCAAGCTCGAGCAGGACCGGCGCTACATCCGCCGCCGCATATCCAACCTGACCGACAGCCTGCGCGAGCTGGAGTCGCGGCGCGAGCTGCAGCGCCGGCAGCGCCAGAAAAACGGCGTGCCGCTGGTGGCGCTGGTGGGCTACACCAACGCCGGCAAGTCGACGCTGCTCAACCGGCTGGCGGGCGCGGATGTGCTGGCCGAGGACAAGCTGTTCGCGACGCTGGACACCACCACGCGCAAGCTCGAGCTGCCCGACAACCAGAGCTGCCTGATAATCGACACCGTGGGCTTCATAAACAAGCTGCCCCACGAGCTGGTCAGCGCGTTCAGGGCCACGCTCGAGGAGGTCGTGCAGGCCGACGTGCTGGTCGTGGTGTCCGACGCCGCCAACCCCGAATGCGCTCAGCAGCGCCGGGTCGTATCCGAGGTGCTGGCGCAGCTGGGCGCGGCCGACAAGCCCGTGATCGAGGTGCACAACAAGTGCGACCTGCTATCCGAGCGGGCGCCGCTGCCCCGGGGCCAGCTGTACGTGTCGGCGCGCACCGGCGAGGGCCTGGGCGAGCTCGCGCGCGAGATACAGCGCCGCGCCGCCGCGCTGCTCAGCCGCGTGCGCATACTGGTGCCCTACGCGCAGGGCCAGCTGGTCGGCCGCGTGCACGCGCAGGGCAAGGTCATATCCGAGGAATACACCGACGAGGGCACGCTGATAACCGCGCTGGTCGACGCGATAACGCTGGAGCGCATATCGCGCGAGCTGCCGCCGGGCAGCGTGACGCCCGCGGGCGAAAGAGGAGGCGAAGCGTGATGCACACGACTGAACATGGCCGCACCGGCCCGCTGCGCAGCCTGAGGCGCGCCGTGGCGCTGATACTGCTGTGCGCGCTGCTCCTGGCGGCGGGCGCGGCGCGCGCCGAGCTGAGCGCGTACTTCGTGGACGTCGGCCAGGGCGACGGCTGCATTATAAGCTGCGACGGCGAACACATGCTGGTGGACGCCGGCCCGGCGGAGGGCGGCGAGCGCGTGGCGGCGCTGCTCAAGGCGCTGGGCATAGCCCAGCTCAAGTACGCGATAAACACCCATCCCCACTCCGACCACGCCGGCGGGTTCAGCGCGGCGCTGGAGGTGGCCACGGCTGAGGCGGCGTACTCCAGCGCGACCGAGTACTCAGAGCAGGCGTTCAACGACTACGTACAGGCCGCGGAGGCGCAGGGCCTTGCGCTGGCCACGCTCGGCGCCGGCGACGAGCTGACGCTGGGCGGCGCGCAGATAAGCGTGCTGGCGCCCGCGAGCGAGCTCGAGGCGGTCAACGACAACTCGATAGTGCTGCGCGTGAGCTACGGCGACACGGCGCTGCTGCTGATGGGCGATGCCGGCGAGGCCGAGGAGCAGGCGCTGCTCGACTCGGGCGCGCAGCTCAAGGCCGATCTGATCAAGGTCGGCCACCACGGCAGCTCGAGCTCAAGCAGCGCGGCGCTGCTTGAGCAGGTCAGCCCCGCGTGGGCGGTGATATCGGTGGGCGCGGTCAACGACTTCGGCCACCCGCACGCCGCGACGCTCGACCGGCTGGCCGAGGCGGGCGCGCAGGTGCTGCGCACCGACCTGTTCGGCGACCTGATAGCAATCAGCGACGGCGCGACGCTGAGCGTGATCGACGCGCCCTGGGACGACGTCGAGGGCGCGGGCGACGCGGCGGGCATTATCGGCGGCGGCGGCAGCTTTAACAGCACGGGCGGCGCGGGCACCGGCTACTACATAGGCAACGTGAACACGCACAAGTTCCACCTGCCCAGCTGCGGCACGCTGCCCGCCGAGGAGAACCGCGTGGTGCTGGCCTCGCGCGAGCAGGCCATAGCGGCCGGGTACTCGCCTTGCGGCAACTGTAAGCCCTGAACATTGCAAGCCATCAGGCCAACCGGAATTGACGCCCGGGCCCGCGCGCTATGGTTGAACCGCTCGACGGCTGCGGTCGAGGTCATATCGCGGGCGTAGCGTTTGTGTGGCTTGAATATTCGACATACGATCGTTTACCGCTTGCGCGTGATAGCTAGCTGGGGCGCCCGACCGACCGGGCGCCCCGCAGTCTATTGACAAAATAAGCCGCCCAAGGTCTGTTTTGCCAAACCCGCAACAGTAGCCAGCAAAGCATGCGAATTAACGCGGGATGCCGCTTGCAGCAGACCGAGTTTGTAACATCATCAATAGTATGTTTCAAAAAGTTGTTTAGGGTAAAACTGGCTGTCCGGCCGGCGCAGTTTGTCAACGGCCTGCGGGCGCCCGACCGACCGGCGCCCCACGGAGCGTTGACAAAGCCCGGCAGCCGGACAGCAGGTTTGGTGCAAAACGGCTTAGTTGGAACAGCGCTTGGGCGATGCTGCGAAAGCCTTCTGAATATAGGCGGCGTTTTGTTTGGATTTGCATGTTCTGCCGACTGCTGTTGCACGTTCAGCCAAGCAGGACGTGTGCAGCACACTTTGTCAATAGGCTGCGGGGCGCCCGACCGACCGGGCGCCCCAATTTGATATGCACAATTCACGCAGCCCGGGATGCGTCAGGCGGCGCTCAGCTATACCGGGCGCGACGGCCCGGCGCTGCACTTAAACGGCGGATATCCACAGTCCCGACGTCTTGTACGCCGCGCAAACTTCGCGCTGTATCTATACAATGAATATCCACATCCGCAAAATACTGAACACTGCGCAGCCATTCGTGCCGCATGCAAACTGCAAATATCCACAGCCTCGACATACTGTACGCCGCTCAACCATACGCGCCGCATTCTGGCGGCGAATACACAGCTTGATCATTTTGCATGCCGCGCATCCCTTCGCGTTGCATCCAGACGGCAACTATACACATCCACAAAATACCGCACACTGCGCAGCCATTCGTGCCGCATGCAGACTGCGAATATCCACAGCCTCGGCATACTGTACGCCGCTGAACCATTCGCGCCGCATTTTGGCGGCGAATACACCGCCTGATCATTTTGCATGCCACTCGACTCTTCGCGTTGCATCCAGACGGCAACTATACACATCCACAAAATACCGCACACTGCGCAGCCATTCGTGCC
>CAWVGT010000292.1:0-8155 GCA_963928645.1 Candidatus Fimadaptatus sp. | reverse complement strand
GAAAGCCAGCGCCTTGAGACGCTGGCCGGTATCAATAGGCTTTTAGCCTTTGTGCAAACCACCCGTTTGACGGGTGGTTATGGTTTTCGTGCTTATCCGCGCATTGCCAAAGAAACAAAGGCGATGCGGGATGCGCTCCAAACAGAGCCAACCTATCTCAAAGCTTAGTGCCCATAACTGACATAAGGCTGCAGCTTAATCCATGCTGACAACATATGCAAAAAGTAGTCGTTGGATTTCACCGATGGAGCAAAATGCCTAAAGGATATGTATGCAATGCCATAAAAAATATAGGACTGTGCGCAGCGAGTATGGCAGGATTTGAAGTAAAAGATAATGAGATAAATCATGCAATGAATCCCAACCGATAAGCGCCAAAAGGCGAATTTGCAGCATAACGCGACGCCAGGTCAAGACGCAGCTGCCGCTAAATACCCATGCCCAGCGAGGTACAGCTGCAGTTGCGCGAGCGCCGGCTGGGCCCCGAGTACCCGGAGCCGTACATAACGCATTCGCAGCTCGTGCTGCGCTCTGCCGTGCCGCTGCCGCTCATAAAGCAGTGGCAGGCCGCGCCGCGCGTGCCGGTGCGGTTGCTCAGATCGGGCGCGGCATAGTCAAGGTCGCTGGAGCGCAGCTCCAGCCCATGCTCCGCGGCGAGCCGTATTATGGCCGCCTGAGTGACCGCGCTGCAGCGCCCGCCGTCGCCCAGCATCAACATCTGCACGCGCGCGGCGAGCTCGCGATCCTCGCCCGCCAGCTCTATAAACGCCTTCATGTTGTGTGTCATATGTACGCCGCCTTTCGGTATGCCGGGCCGCATCGCTGCCACGGGTTGACAGTGTGCCTTTTCGCCTAGTATAATACGCCCATGGCGATGTGTCGCTGTACCAAAGTACAGTGCGCCCTGCGTGGCGCAAGGCGGTATTCGGATCGACCAACACAGACAAGCAGGCAGGAGTGACGCCTATGGATGAGCATATGGTAGCCCGGCCGCAGCTGATCGAGGCCATGACGCGGGCCTCGCAGCGCCGGATAGTATACGTGTGCGGCGCGACCGGCTGGGGCAAGAGCTGGGCGGTGGGGCAGTACCTCGCGGGCGCCGGCGTGTCGCACGAGCGGTTCAGCGCGCTCGACGAGGCGCTCAGCCGGCGGCTTGCGGGCAGCGCGCCGCTGACGGTGATAGACGACGTGCAATCCGATGTGCAGGCGCGCGCCGGGCGGCTGCTGTCCGAGGCGCTCAAGCGCAACCGCCTGCGCCGGTTCATGCTGATCGGCCGGGGCCGGCTGCCCAAGCTGCTTATGCCTTACTATGCCGCGGGCGAGGTCGAGGTCGTGGACGCCGCGGCGTATCCTATCGGCGCGCGAGAGCTGGGCGAGTACGCCGCGCGTGCCCAACTGCGCTTCGATGCGGACTGGCTGGCGCGCGCGACCGGGGGCTATCCGCTGCTGGTGCGGCTGGCGCTGATGCGGCTGGGCCACGGCGAGGCGGCGGACGCCGGGCTGCTGGAGCGCGCGCGGCTGGACATGTTCAGGTGCTTTGACGGGCTGGAGTTCATGCCGGCGGATTCGGGCCTGCGCGCGCTGCTGTACCATATGGCGCCGCTTGAGGAGTTCGGCGCGGACATGGCGGTGATGATATCCGGGCGGAGCGACGCGGGCGCGCTGCTGAGCCGGGCTGCGGAGGAGGACGGCTACCTGAGCGAGGTGGCGCGCGACAGATACCGGTTTGCGGGCTACATGCGGGACTACCTCATGTACCGGCTCGCGCGCGACTATCCCGAGGAGTTCCGCGCGGCGTCGTACCACAACGCAGGGCTGTACTACGAGCTGCACGACGATCTGGTCAGCGCCATGGAGTGCTATCAGCAGAGCGGCGAGCTGCAGAAGGTGTGCGAGCTGCTGTTGTTGGATTCGCAGCGCAACCCGGGCAACGGCCACTACTACAAGAGCGCGCGGTTCTACCTGGCGCTGCCCGAACAGCAGCTGCTGCGCGCGCCGGAGCTGATGTGCGGCATGTCGATGATGCACTCGCTGATGCAGCGCGCCGGCGAGAGCGAGCGCTGGTTCGCCGAGCTTGAGCGGTTCAGCCGCGACGAGAGCGAGCCGGACGCGGCGCGGCGCAAGGCGCGCCGGTTGCTGTCGTATCTGCAGATAGCGCTGCCGCACCGGGGTTCAAGGCACGTGGCGCGCTACATACTCGCGGCCTCGCGGCTGAGCGGCAGCGCGCGCATGCCCGAGTTCTCGGTCACCAGCAACCTGCCCAGCGTGTTGAACGGCGGCAAGGACTTCTCCGAGTGGACCCGGCACGACGAGCAGCTCTACCGGATACTGCGCCTGCCGTGCGACAAGGTGCTGGGCCACTGCGGCGCGGGCATGCCGGACATAGCGCTGGCCGAGAGCCGGCTGGTCAAGTGCGATCCGGACGAGAACCGGATACTGCGCCTGCTCAACGCGGGCATAGCCGTGGCCGAGGCGCGCGACTCGCTGGAGATGGTGTTTGCGGGCTCGGCGGTCATGATGCGGCTGCTGATATCAAAGGGCGACATGGCCGAGGTGCGGCGGATGCTGGACGCGCTGCGCGGGCGCGCAACCGGCATGGAGCTGATGCAGGCCAACATGCGCGCGCTGGAGGCCTGGCTGGACATGATAAGCGGCGTGCCGGGTGCGGCGCAGGCATACGTCGAGGTCGCGCCCGACGAGCGCGAGGGCTTCATGGTGCTGCTCCGGTATCAGTACATGACCAAGGCGCGCGCGTACATACAGCTGGGCCGGCTGAGCGAGGCCGAGGTACTGCTGCTCAGGATGCTGGACTACTATCAGAACCACAGCCGGCCGTATGGCCAGATCGAGGCGCAGCTGCTGCTGGCGATCTGCCTGTACAGGGCGCAGCGCGCGGAGTGGCGGGACATGCTCTCGCGCGCGCTGGCGCTTGTGCGGGATTACGGCTTTGTGCGCATAGCGGCCGAGGAGGGCGTGGCGCTGAGCGAGCTGCTGGCGCAGGGCGGCATGTGCCTGGACGACGGCTTTGGCGCGAGGCTGACGCGCGCGGTCAAGCGCTATGCGGTGATGTACCCGCTGTACCTGAAGCGCGCCGAGGCCGGCACGGAGCCGCTGACCGCGTCGGAGCGCGAGGTGCTGCAGCTGATGTGCAGCGGGCTTAAGAACGACGAGATCGCGCAGCTGCTGGGCGTGCGGCTGCGCACGGTCAAGTTCCATCTGGGCAACGTATACGCAAAGCTGGGCGTGCAGAACCGCGTGCAGGCGACGGCGCGCGCAAGGGAGCTTGACATCGTAAAGCCGCCGCGCTGAGGGCGGCGCGCGGGTGAAACGGGGGAGCAACCCGGCATCAAAATGCGAGGATCAGTGCAAGCGAAAGGCTGTCGCTCAAACCTGCGTCCAGCCAAAGGCGAATTGCTCACGCACAGGAGAACGATCAATCGCAGCGACGCCGCCGCGTTGAGGGCGACGCGCAGCCGAAACGCGGAAGCGCAACCCGGCATCAAAATGCGAGCATCAAAGCAAGTGAAAAACCGGCAATCAAACCCGTAACCGTTCCAAGGCGTGCAAACTCACGCACAGGAGAACGAACATATCGTAGCCAGCCAACTGAAGGCTGCGCGCGTCCAAACCGGGGCGCAACTGGCTGCGTTGCGCATATGCCGGGGCAGGCGCAGGTCGAAGGTCAAAACCTGCCTCCGGCCAAAGGCGCGGTCAATAGGACGCGTAAGGGGAGTAGACCGGTCTCGGCAAAGCTGCCGCGCAGAGCGATCATTGAAGCGCACGGCCATTGAGCACAAGCCAGGCATAATCGACTGTCGGCACAGCGCGAGCTATCAAGATCGACGAGCTGCAATGCCCGTGCTGAACAACCTGTTAAGTCGAAAAAGTCGCGTGCAGGCGCCTACGCATGCACGCGACAAACATGTAAAGCACAAGCTCCCCAATCCGCTGGCCGACGATCTTGCTGTGCTAAGCCGCTGCGTGCGGCTGAAGCTGCGCCACCAGACGCCGATACAGCGCGAACGATATCACAAGCGTAATGCCATCGGCCAGCAGCTGCGTCCAAACCACGCCGTACAGCCCGAATACCGCGTTCATTAAAAACAGCAACGGTATGTTGATTATACCCTGGCGGCACGACGACAGCAGCAGCGACTGCGGCCCCTGACCCATGGCCTGGAATGTGTAGCTCATCTGAAAGTTGCTTATCATGAACGGCGTGGCCAGGCAGCATATGCGCAGGAAATTGGTGCCCATCTCGAGCGTCTCGGCCTCGTTTATGAACAGCCGTATCAATCCGCCTGCGCACAGCTCGAACGCCACGATGCACAGCGCCGCAAAGCCCATGCCGCAGATGCGCGCGCTGCGTATCACCGCGCGCATGCGCCCGATGTTGCGCGCGGCATAGTTGTACGCTACCAGCGGCATCATGCCCTGGCACAGGCCCATGCCCACGTTCATCGGCAGCATGTCAATCTTCTTGACTATGCCCATCGCCGCGACCGGTATGTCGCCGTAACCGGAGGCGAGGTTGTTGACCGTGACGTTGGACAGGCACGCCAGCAGCGAGCCCAGCGCCGACGGAAAGCCCACCGCGAATATCGCGCCGGTATAGCGCAGCCCGCGCGCGACCAGGCGCGGCGCCACCGACAGCACCGTGCGCCCGCGCAGCCGGTAGAACGTAGCGGCGAAGTATATCAGCGCGCAGATATTGGACGCCATGGTGGCGATGGCCGCGCCGGTGACCTCCTGCCCGGCGGGCATGATAACGAACATGAACAGCGGATCCAGCGCTATGTTGAGCACGCCGCCCATGCCCAGACCGATGCTGGCCTGGCGCGCGTAGCCCTCGCTGCGCAGCAGATGGGCCATCGTCATGCTCAGCGTGGACGGCACGCCGCCCACCACGATCACCCACAGCGTGTAGCTGGCGGCGTAACCCAGCGTGTTGTCGCTCGCGCCCAGCACCCGCAGCAGCGGCTCCATGAACGCCAGGCAGCTCAGCGCGTACGCCAGCGATACCAGCACCGTGCCATAAAAGCTGAACGCGCACACGCTGCGCGCCGAATCGGCGTCGTTCCGGCCCAGCATGCGCGATATCAGGCTGCCCCCGCCTATGCCGAACAGGTTGGACAGCGCGTTCATGACGAAGAACAGCACATATGCCAGCGACGCGGCCGCGACCTTGTACGGGTCGCCGGTTATGCCTATGAAGTACGTGTCGGCCAGGTTGTATATCATCGTTATCAGCTGGCTGATTATCGTGGGTATGGCCAGCGTAGCCAGCGCGCGCGGCACGCTGACCGACTCGAACAGCTCGCGCTTTTCACTCATGCGGCTCGCCTCCCCGCCCGCTCATGCGGCTCAGATTGGCGTGCGCGCGCTCCAGCAGCTGATTGAACTCGCCGATCTCATAAGCGCTCATGCCGCTGAGCAGGTCGGCTTCGGTGCGCGCGGCGATGTCGCGCAGCGCCGCACGCAGCGCCAGGCCGCGCTCAGTCGGCACTATCAGGCAGCGGCGCGCGTCCTGTTCGTCGGTGCGGCGGCAGATCAGCCGCTTGACCTCGAGCCGCTTTATCAGCCCCGCTACGGTGGACTGCGACAGCCCGAGCCGCTCCATCAGGTCGGCGGCGGTCAGGCGCTCGTCATAGTGGCGGAGTATGAAGCGCATGGCGTCGGACTGGCTGGCGGTCAGACCCATATCGCGCATCTTCTGGTTGGCGAGCCGCGTCAGCGCATTGGCCAGCTGTACTATGTTGTGCCCGGTGCGGTATCCATCTACTGCATACAATAGCAACGCCCCCCTCATAGCAAAAATACATCGCATACGATGTTATTTTACCACCATTGGGCGCATGGGTCAATGCAACGGAGGATGGTGCGCGGGTTGACTGTGTGCGATACTGCTGCTGAAGCGCTTTGCACGGCAAGGCTCATGCGGCGCGTGAGCCCGTCGCCCTGTGTCGGCGTGACACATACGTCATCGGCCCCAGTACATCGCACCGTGCCGGCAGGGCTCACGCGCCGGCAGCTCTCGCGCATCGCCTTCATTGGCGCGACTCCCGTGCCGGTTGGGCTGCGCACCGCCTGAAGTCCGCGCCGAAGGCGAAAATCCCGCTCAAAATCAAAAATACCACTGGACAAACCACCGCGGATATGGTATACTAATCCATGCAATATGCGCCTGTAGCTCAGTGGATAGAGTGTTCGACTCCGACTCGAAAGGCCGCGCGTTCGAATCGCGCCAGGCGCGCGCAGTGCCGTCGCAGCATAAGCGGCGGCGCTTTTTTTGTGCCGTTCATGCGCTGGGCAAAGTTTTTAAAACGTATTGTAAAACCGCGCCGGCGCTGGTAGAATATAGGCAGCAATAGCGGGGGAGATGGATCGAATGCAGTACATAGTCGCGGCGGTGCTGAGCTTTATATTGCAGAACATGTCTAACAAGGAGTTTAGTCGGCGCCTGCCATGCCAGTTGCACGGGCTGGCGCTGTTCAACGCGATAGCGCTTACGTGCTGCGCGGGCGCGCTGGCGCTGGCGGGCGGCGTGGGCGCGCTCAGCGGCGGCGGCTGGCTGCTGGCGCTGACGTATGCGATAACGTTCGACGTGGCGGTGGTGCTGATAGTCACGTCGATGTCGATGGGGCCCATGGGGGCGACGGTGCTGATAATCAACATGTCGATGCTGCTGCCGGTCACGGCAGGGCTGGTCGCGTGGGGCGAACAGCTCACGCTGCTCAAGGGCGCGGGCATAGTGTGCATGCTGCTGGTGCTGGTGCTCTCGGCGCTGAGCAATGGCGGCGACTCAAAGCGCGGCGGCGTGAAGTGGTTGATACTGTCCATATCGACCATGGTGGTAAACGGCGTGCTCAGCATACAGCAGAAGCTGCTGTCGCTGTACTTCCCGAACGACGGCGTGATGGAGTTCAGCTTTGCGACGTTCATGCTGGCGGCGCTGATATGCTGGGCGATGGTGGCGGTGTACAGGGCGCGGGGCGCGAGCTTTAAGCCGTGGACGAGCCGCGTGGCGCCGCTTATGCTGTGCGCGGCGGGCGTGGGGCTGGGCACCGCGGGCGGCAATGTGTTCCAGCTGCTGTCGCTGGAGCTGCTGCCGGCGATAGTGTCGTTCCCGCTGGTGCAGGGCAGCGTGGTGCTGTCGCTGTGGCTGCTGTCGATATTGGTATATCGCGACAAGGTCACGCTGCCGGGCTTGCTGTCGCTGGCAGCGGGCATCGCGGGTATAATTATGCTGTCGGTGTGAGAGCGCTGCAGGCTGCGCTCCGGCGTTCAAGGCGATGGGCTGCCTTGACGCCGGGGCGCTTTTGCGTAATGCGCTGCTTTGCCGGCATGGTACAATATGTCTGATTCGGGGATGTAGCGGCGACTTTCTGCGGCCGTGGCCTGACCGACGCGGCGGCGCGCAGGTATGGGCCGCGCAGCCTCGACGCTGCGGCGTGCGCGCGCCGGGTGCAAAGCGATGCGACGGTTGGTCGCGTCGAACGACGAGGCAGGCATAGCTAAATTGAACAGGCGGCCCATGCGCCGGCAAGCCAGCCCGGGTGGCAATGGTTGTATCCGGGTGTTGCAGCCACCAGGTCGACACCTGGCCCGACCATGCCGAGTTGCATGCAATCCATGCACCTGTTCAGCGAGCATTTGCGAAAAGTCGCGCTGCCTGGTATTCATGGCGTTATCAACTGTCCGGCGCATGACGCGTTAAGCAACGCGGCACGCGCCCAGATATGTCATACTCGCCATCATGGAGCAAACTGTTTTTTAAATTGAACGCAGCATTCACGAACAGACAAAGTTGCAAACCAATCTCAACCAACAAGCGCCAGCCTGCGATTGCAAAAGCTGGCCGTCACTATTGCTATATGAATCGAACTATTGGTATGCCGGTCACTCTGCCAATAAACCGTGGCGCATGCCGCGTCGCTCAGCCCGGCACGCGCCACAGACCGTTGACAACGCCCTGACTGTCGTATGCCGCCGATTTCTCTAAACTCGCTTTGACTTATACGTATATCGAATTATGCAAACCAAATGTTGCGACGTAGTCTATACGACCCCAAAGTACAGTTTACAAGGGACTACACAGGGTAGGTATCTGACGGGAGGGGTGCCGCCAGTCAGATTTTCCATGTGATGTTCAAGC
>CAWVGT010000291.1:0-20654 GCA_963928645.1 Candidatus Fimadaptatus sp. | reverse complement strand
TTCGACTGCACTCCCTGTTTTTCCCGTCTCTTTTGTATATTTCCTCACTGATTACTCGATTTTATTCTTTTAGAAACACACTCTAGTGCGCAAGTTGTTCATGGCCCAAAGGCCACATGTCAGCTGCGCACCAGCTTTACGTTCTCGGCGCCCAGCTCGGCTGTAAGCGCGCCCAGATCGTCGGCGGCGCGTATCCAGTACTCGCGCGGCGTGAGCAGCGTCACGCGCTCGCTGGCGATGTGCAGGTATACCGGCGCGACGCCATCCAGCTGCGCGCGCGTGGAGCGGGGCAGCAGTGCCAGCGCGCGCTCAATCATGGCGCGCTCGCCGACGCGTATGTACAGCTTCGCGGCGCAATCGACGGGCGCTGAGCTCGCGGCCGACGCGAGGCGCTCCAGCCGCTGGCGTATTATCTGCTCGTCGGCCGCCAGGCGTTCAGGGCCGGCCAGCACGTTCTCGCAAGCTATGGGTGTGAGCTCGCGGGCGTCAGCAAGTGGCTCGGGTTCGGCGTCGTACCGCGCGTCGCTGTGCGCGGCACTCGCGGGGCGCGGTGCGCGCTGTGGCGCGGCGCCCGGCTCGGGTAGCGCGTCGGCTATGTCGCAGATGGAGTCGACCAGCAGCTTGGCGTCCTCGTCCTCGCGCAGCGACAACTTGCCGCTGACGCGCACAAGCCTGTCGGTCGCTACCAGATCTGAAAACCGCTCGTACACCTTGGGGAACACCAGGCACTCTATCGACGCGGTCATGTCCTCGAGCGTCATAAACGCCATCAGCCCGCCCGAGCGCGTGATCTTGGTGTTGCACGATATGATTATGCCGCCCAGCATCAGCGACATCTGATCGTAGCGCTGCTCGGCCTCCTCCTCGTGCCGGAAGTCCTTGACCTCCTGCACCGTGAACGCCATCTGCTCCAGCAGTTCGCGGTACTCGTCCAGCGGGTGACCGCTTATGTATACGCCGGTGGTCTCCTTTTCCATGTTCAGCCGCAGCCTGACGGACGGCTCGGGCAGCGCCGGCAGCTCGGGCATGGGCAACGCCAGCTCGGGCAGCGCGTCGAACAGCGATATCTGGCCCGAGAGCTGCTGCTTGCGCCGCGCCGCGGCGGCGTCCATAGCGCGCTCGTAGACCGCCAGCCACTGCGCGCGGTTGGCTTGCGCGCCGTTTACCTCCATGCCGTCGAATGCGCCCGCCTTTATCAGCGCCTCCACGGCGCGCTTGTTGACCGGCGTGCCCTCGCTGCGGCCGTCGGCGGCGCGGCGCGGCGCACACGCGCGCTCGCAGAAGTCGAACAGATCCCGGAACGGCCCGCGCGCGACGCGAGCCGCCATAATCGCGTCGACGCACGGCCGGCCCACCGTCTTTACCGCGTTCAGCCCAAAGCGTATAGTGGGGCGGCCTTCGACCAGCTCAACGGTAAAGCCGGCGCGCGAGGTGTTCACGCTGGGCGGCAGCACGCTTATGCCGTGCTTGCGGCAGTACTGTATGTACTGCGATATCTTGTCCTCATTGCCTATGACCGAGTTCATGAGCGCAGCCATGAACGGCGCGGTGTGATGCGCCTTTAGGTATGCGGTCTGAAGCGCGATCATGCCGTATGCGGCGGCGTGCGACTTGTTGAACGCATACGAGGCGAACGCGCTCATCTCGTCGAACAGGTGCTCAGCGATCGGCTCGGGCACGCCCTGCCGCACTGCGCCGGGCACGACCACTTCGCCGTCCTTCACTAGGCCGTGTATGAAGTACTCCTTTTCCTCGGCCATCACCGACTTCTTCTTCTTGGCCATAGCGCGGCGCACCAGGTCGCTGCGGCCCATTGAGTAGCCCGCCAGGTCGCGCACTATCTGCATGACCTGCTCCTGATACACCATGCAGCCGTTGGTCTCGGCCAGTATCGGGCGGAGCTTTTCGTGTTCATACGTGATAGTGCTCTGGTCCTGCCGGCCCGCGAGGAAGCGCGGTATCGAGTCCATGGGGCCGGGGCGGTATATGGATATCGCGATTATTATGTCGCCGAAATCGCGCGGCTTCATGTTGGTCAGGAACGAGCGCATGCCGCCGCCTTCAAGCTGGAATATGCCGTCGGTGTCGCCGCTTGATATCATGTCATACACCGCCGCGTCGTCAAGCGGTATGTCCTCGGGGCGCATGGCCGGGCCGCCCATGTCGCGCACCATCGCCAGCGCGTCGCTTATCACGGTCAGCGTGCGCAGCCCCAGGAAGTCCATCTTGAGCAGCCCCAGCGCCTCGAGCGTGCCCATCGGGAACTGCGTCGTTATGACCGAGTCGTTGGTCTGCAGCGGCACGTATTCCGACACGGGCCGCGAGGTTATCAGCACGCCCGCGGCGTGGGTCGACGCATGGCGCGGCAGGCCCTCCAGCTGGCGCGCTATCTGCATCAGCCGGCCCATGTTGGCATTGGTCTGCGTCAGCTGCTTCAGGTCGGGGCTGAGCTCGAGCGCCTTTTCGAGCGTCATGTCCAGCGCGGCGGGCACCAGCTTGGCCATGCGGTCGACCTCGCCATACGGCAGGCCCAGCACGCGGCCCACGTCGCGTATCACGCCGCGCGCCGCCATGGTGCCAAAGGTTATGATCTGCGCCACGTGATCCTCGCCGTATTTGGCGGCCACGTAGTCTATCACGCGCTGGCGCTTTTCGTAGCAGAAGTCGACGTCTATATCGGGCATCGTTATGCGCTCCGGGTTGAGGAAGCGCTCAAACAGCAGATTGTACTTTATCGGGTCGACCATGGTTATATCGAGCGTGTATGCGACTATCGATCCCGCGCCGCTGCCGCGCCCCGGGCCCACCGGTATGTCGTGCTCCTTGGCGTACTTTATGAAGTCCCAGACTATCAGGAAGTAGTCGACAAAGCCCATCGACTCTATCACGCTCAGCTCGTAATCGAGCCGCTCGCGCGCTATCCGGTCGTCCGGCGCATAGCGCTGCGCGAATCCGGCATCGCACAGCGCGCGCAGATAGGCGTCCGGCTCGACGTCCTCGGGCAGCGGGTAGCGGGGCAGGTGGCGCGAATTGAAGTCGAATTCGACATTGCACGAATGGGCGATGTGGTAGGCGTTTTCGAGCGCCTCGGGGCAGTTGGGCACGAGCGCGGCCATCTCCTGCTCGCTCTTGAGGTAGAGCTGATCGGTCTCCATGCGCATGCGCGAGGTATCGTCGAGCGTCTTGCCAGTCTGTATGCACATCAGCACTTCCTGGGCGGCGGCGTCCTCGGGGGCTATGTAGTGCACGTCGTTGGTTATTACCAGCGGTATGTTCAGCTCATTCGCCAGCTTCATAAGCCGGGGGAAAACGAGCTTTTCGTCGGTAAGGCGGTGATCCTGCAGCTCTATGTAGAAGTTGCCGGGGTATATGCTCATATATCGCTCGGCGGCGGCGCGCGCCTCCATGTAGCGCCCGTCCAGCAGCAGCGAAGGTATCTCGCCCGACAGGCACGCGGACAGGCAGATCAACCCCTCGGAGTACTCCTTAAGCAGCTCGTAGTCCACGCGCGGCTTGTAGTAGAAGCCCTCGGTGAAGCCGCGGCTGACCAGCTTTATCAGGTTCTGATAGCCTGTCTGCGTCTTGCACAGCAGTATCAGGTGGTTGTACTCGCGCGTTGCGGAGGTCTTGTCCATGTGGTTGGGGCAGACGTACACCTCGCAGCCTATCACGGGGTGTATGCCGCGCTTTTGCGCCTCGCGGTAGAAGTCCACGACGCCGTACATGGCGCCATGGTCGGTTATGGCGCAGCTGTCCATGCCCAGCTCCTTTACCCGGTCGAGCAGGCGGGTTATGCGCGCCGCACCGTCCAACAGGCTGTATTCGGTGTGTACATGCAGGTGAGTAAACATCGGTCGCCTCCGCTAGTATAAGTCGAATATATGGAAGTATTATACCACAAAACCGCGCGCAAGGCAAAACCGCGGCGCGATTTTATGCGGCGGCCCCGCCGCGGACGAGCCGGGCAAACGCAAGCGACCGCCCAGCCGAATGCGGCATGAGCGGTCGCGGGTCGAGCGGCTGCGCGCCCAAGGCGGGCAGGGGAGCCGGTTCGATCAACCGAGCTCGTCGTCTATGTTGCGGATCAGCTCGTAGTTGTAGCTCTCGAGCTTGTCCATGTCGCCGAACTTGAAGTCGGGGTTGGGTATGTACCAGTCGAACTGCTCGAAGTAGTCCTGCCAGCTCTGGGTGTCGAACATATAGCCGCAGCGGGCAAGTATCTCGTATCTCGCCTTGAGCAGGTCGCTCTGCGGCACAGCCAGCACCTCGTCGCGCGTCAGCATGCGCTCCATAGCCTCGGGGAATATGAACTTGTAGTCGCCGATTGCGGCTACCAGCTCCTCGTCTATGTCGCGAATCAACTCGTAGTTGTAGCTCTGCACCTCGTTCATGTCGCCGAACTTGAAGCTGCTGTCGGGGTTGTACCAGGCATACTGCTTGAAGTATGTGAGCCACTCGGTATCCTCGAACACATAGCCGCAGCGGGCGAGTATCTCATAGCGCGCCTTGAGCAGCCGTCCCTGCGGCACCGCGAGCACCTCGTCGCGCGTGAGCTTGGTGTCGAGCGCGTTGGGGAATATGAACTCGTAGTCGCTGGGCTTGACCGTCGGATTGGGCGTTGCGCCGCCGCTCTCGTCCACGTCGCGGATCAGCTCGTAGTTGTAGCTCTGCACCTCGTTCATATCGCCGAACTTGAAGCTGCTGTCGGGCTTATACCAGCTGTACTGGCTGAAGTACTCGAGCCACTTGGCGTCCTCGAACACATAGCCGCAGCGGGCGAGTATCTCATAGCGCGCCTTGAGCAGATCGCTCCTTGACACCGCAAGCACCTCGTCGCGCGTGAGCTTGGTGTCGAGTGCGTTGGGGAATATAAACTCGTAGTCGCTGGGCTTGACCGTGGGCGTGGCGCTCAATTCCTTGTCTATCGCGCGCATCAGCTCGTAGTTGTAGCTCTCGAGCGCGGTCATGTCGCCGAACTCAAACGCATAGTCGGGCGAGTACCACGCCTGCTGCTCATAGTACTTCTGCCAGCTCTTGGTGTCAAACACGTAGCCGTTGCGCGCGAGTATCTCG
Source organism: Candidatus Fimadaptatus sp. (assembly GCA_963928645.1). Taxonomy (GTDB): domain Bacteria; phylum Bacillota; class Clostridia; order Christensenellales; family Aristaeellaceae; genus Fimadaptatus. The sequence goes on along the minus strand of CAWVGT010000291.1, from coordinate 15,581 downwards.
TAGCGCGCCTGCAGCAGGTCGTCGGGGTCTATCGCGAGCACCTCTTCGCGCGTGAGCTTGCGGCGCGAGCTGTCGGGGAATATGAAGCAGTCGTCGTACTCGGGCCCGGCGGTCACCTTGGGCGTGGGGACGGCGGTGGGCTTGGGCGTGGGAGTCGCGAATATCTCGTTCATTATCGCGCGAATCAGCTCGTAGTTGTAGCTCTCGATCGTGTCCAGATCGCTGAACTGGAACGACGGGTCCTCATGATACCAGTCGAACTGGCGGTAGTACTCGAGGTACTCCTTGTCGTTGAACACATAGCCGTTGCGCGCGAGTATCTCATAGCGCGCGTATATCAGCTGGCTGGTCTTGAGCGCGCGCACCTCCTTCTCGGTCAGGCGGCGCGTGGCGCTGTCGGCGAAAATTATGCCGGGCGTCGCGGTCGCTGCGGGGCGCGCGGTGATGGTGGCGGCGGGCTTATACGTAGGATGCGACGTAGGCGCGGCCGGAGTGGCGGCGGGCGGCGTGGTCGCGGCGGGTGCAGCCGTGCTCGAAGCTGCCGGTGCGGACGAGGGCTGAGCCGAGCTCTGCGGCGAGAGCGTAGGCCGGCTGTAGCTCTGTTCGGGCAGGCCGTCGCCGGAGTAAACCGTGAAGTTGTCTGCGTTCAGATCCAGCGACACGTAAGTCAGCCGCTGCGCGATCGGTTCGTACACCATCACGCCGCTGGCGCCAGCCATGTATATGCTGGCACCGGCCTCGGGCTTGTACAGCGAGAGCGAGTAGACGTTGTCGGCGTATAGCGCGAGCTCGTAGTCGGTGTGCACCACCAGGCCGTAATCGGTCGGGAAATAGCTGTACTCGCCCTGCACATCCAGGCGTTCGAGCTTGCGCGTGGCCGGATCAAAGCGGCAGAGCCGGCCGGTGGGCTGTTCGGTGCCGCCGATGGACACCAGGTAGCTTTCGCCCATGTTCTGCAGATAGATCTCGCCGTTAACAGCCTTTATCGACTTGACGCCGTCGCTGAGCAGCTTGACCTGCACGCCACTGGTCAGGTTCAGCGAATACAGGCAGCCCGCGTCCAGCGAGAGCGGCGCGCCGCCTTCAAGCAGCGAGTTGACGCTATAGGTCTTGGCGTCGTTCATGTTGGTGAAGTACACCGTGCCGTCCACTATCGCGTACTGGCCCATGCTCACGTCGGCGTGGGTCTTTAGATCGCTGCCGTCGGGCATTATCGAGCTGAGCTTGCCGTCGGCCAGGAAGTAGAGCCGCCCCTCGTAGGCGCTGAGCTGATCGATCACGCCGGCTGTGGTCAGCACCTCGCACTTGTCGGTTATGCGGATAAGGCTCACGCCGTCGGGCACGGGCGTTAGCGCGTATATCGCGTCGCTCAGGTATACCAGCTGGTCTATGTTGGACGCCGTCGCGAACTGAGCGAGCTCGCCGGTGGCCTTGTTGTAGACCAGTACCGTGCCGTTTTCGCAGCCGGGCAGCTCGCTTATCGAGATGTAGTATGCGTCGCCGGCGTCCAGCACCTGCCCGCCGAACGTGCTGCCGGGTATCTCTATGGCGTCCTGCTCGACGACGGCAGAGGGCGCGGGCGTCGTGGTAGCGACGGCGCCGCCTTGCTCGGCCAGCGCGCCGGCTGCGCCGCTGAGCGCCACACTGAGCGCAAGTATTGACGCAAGGCTTTTAATGCTCATGAAAGACCTCCTTGTTGAGAGACGTCGAATCCGAGCGAACCGGCTCGGATTCGAGCGGCGTTTCAATAAATCTATGACGAGCCCGCGGTGGAAAATGTTGCCTCGTTAATTGCGAATTAACTCTGTTTGCCGCAGCTGGCTCGTTTGTTTGACTTTTCAATGCAACATAATGCTATATATTGAATAATTAAATTGTGAGGAATAAGCTTGCGTTAAACATGGCGCAGTGGTATAATAACGCCGTAAGGAATAAATCATAAGGAGCTGATTGGGATGCTGCAAGGTTCGAAGCCCAAGCGCTGCGTTTTGTATGAGCGCGACTGCATCGATTGCGGCGAATGCGACATGTGCGATCTGGATCCGACCAAGATCTGCGACAACTGCGGCCGGTGCATACATACCGACGCAGAGTACAACACCGTGTACATCGACCAGATAGTCAGTGAAGCGGACACTCAGTTCGTCGCTGAGGATGCGGATTACGGCGACGACGGATAGCGCCGTGCGGATGGACGGCTTATGTGGTAATGGCTGCTGATTGGTTTTGGACTCGGTGGCTGGATATGGATTTGTGGCTGATTTGACTTGCCGGCTGGCGCGATTGAGATTTGCGGCTTGCGGTGTGCAGCGGTTTGGTTGCGTTTGCGGCGCTTATGTTGTGTACAGGCACGGCTGTGTCATGATCAAACTGCAACACACATTCATGCGGATGGATTATTGCGGATTGATTGTGTAGATGCGCATTTTATATCGACACAGTTTGACGCGAGCGCAATATACAGGCAGGAAAACCAGTCAGGACATACAAAAAGCGGGGTAATAGGCATCCAAAACTATTCGCAAAAGACAGCTTTAACGAATAGTTTTGGTGGGGAGCACGAATATGGACTGGTACGGGCTTCGGCTGAACATCTGTACTCTGTGAGACGCTTGCATCGCGCGCATTGCCCATTATTGATGTGCGCCATAGTTTGACTCACGCTCATACCGTTTGTATCGTTCGCTGTAGATCGCCGGATGATGCTGCACAACCAGCACATGACGATGCGCTTGCGCTGCGGCTGTGTTAAGCATCGTTCGGATAGTCAATCACCTCGAGTCAATTTTGCACATGAATATCGTGATACACTATATCCATCTGACGATGGACTCTGTGCGCTTCTGTTATGTCGCGTTAACTATGTGCTCTGAGCCAGTTCGCGATACCAGTGGCGCACCATGCTACTCGCGTATTGCGTCCGCCGTTTGGCTATTCACGTGCCTTACAATTAGCGATCAACTTACATTTAACATAAGACCATGCCTTGCATGCAGCTACTACTTGAAACCAGCGACTTAAGCACTTGCTCCAGCAACCACTACAGACGCGCCAGACTGCGCATCCTTGCACATCAAAGGCGCGTCTCGTGTTCCCCCGGCTTATGAAGCTGGCGAATGAGCTGAACATACCGCTGGTTATAGCCAACGACGTGCACTACATAGCCCCGAAGACGCCGCCGCCCAGGAAGTGTTGATGCGCATACAGACCGGCAAGACACTCGACGATACCTCGCGCATGCGCATGGAGACCGATCAGCTCTACCTCAAGAACGAGCCGGAGAATCTGACACAAAGCCACCACCCTTCAGCAAGCGCAGCCTGCAGCTGCAAAGAGAGCAAACGCCAAAGCCGCATTCATCCCCGTCGCGCACGACCCACGCGCACCGCAAACCTAATCCGCAAGCCTTGACGTGCCGCGCCGTTTGGCGTATCATTGACATGCCGCGCAAGGCGTGCCACGGCCCAGCATCATGCCCGATCGGCCCATATCACGCCAATGTCGCCTTATCGAAATGGAGGTATCCCCGGAATGGACAACAAGCGCATTGACTACACGCAGCAGCGCTCCAGACAGTTGACGCGGCGCCTGCGCACGGCACAGCTCGAGCTGCCCGAGTTTTGCACCGATTTCTTCCGCTCGATAGAGCCCCAGACCAGCCCGTTGACGCGGCTGGCATATGCGTATGACTTCAAGCTGTTCTTCTACTTTTTGCGCACCGAGATACCCGAGTTCGCAGACATGCTGCCCGAAAGCTGGACGGGCGCCGACATGGATCGCATAAAGCCGCGCCATATAGATATGTATCTGGAGTTTCTGGATCTGTACATGAAGGTGGAGTCGGATCAGGACGGCGAAGTCACGGCGCTGGAGCGCGTCAACACCGCGCCGGGCAAGCTGCGCAAGCTCTCGTCGCTGAGGAGCCTGTTCAAGTTCCTGTTCAAGCGCGAGCTGATTAAGGCCAACACCGCCGAACTCGTCGACATGCCCAAGGTGCCCGAAAAGCCGATAATACGGCTGGAGCCCGACGAAATGCTCCGCCTGATAGACGAGGTCGACGGCGGCAACGCGTTGAGCACGCGCCAGCAGAAGTATCACGAGCTGACGCGCACGCGCGATCTGGCGATGATAATGCTGTTCCTGGGCACAGGCATACGCGTGAGCGAGTGCGTGGGCCTGGACATTGAGGATTTGGACTTCAGCATAAACGCCATGCTGATAACCCGCAAGGGCGGCGACGAGATGGTGCTCTACTTCCCGGACGAGGTTGCCGACGCGCTGAAGGACTACCTGGCGCTGCGCGAGCAGGTCGAGCCGCTGCCCGGCAACGAGCACGCCGTGTTCCTGAGCCTGCAGCGCCGGCGCATGAGCGTGAGAGCCGTAGAGAAGATGGTCAAGAAGTACGCGCAGCTCGCCGTGCCGCTCAAGCGCCGCATCAGCCCGCACAAGCTGCGCTCGACCTTCGGCACCAACCTGTACCGCGAGACCGGCGATATATACCTGGTCGCAGACGTGCTGGGTCACAGCGACGTGAACACGACGCGCCGCCACTACGCCGCGCAGAGCGACGACGCCCGCCGTGCCGCTGCGCGCCGTGTGAAGCTGCGCGCAGACGACTTCGCACAGTGCGAACCGCCGCACACCGCGCCCTCCGCCGCCCCGGCTCAACCTTCGGATGCGGTCGAATCAGAGCCGCCGCATGCGCGCGACGAATCTTGACGCCGCGGCCGCGGATGGCCGGTTCAGAATTTACAGCTTTGCCTCTTTACAAATTTGCTTTAAAATTGTATAATAGTGGTGCTTTAGCATACTAAATTGATGAGGTGCTACGCTATGAAAAAGATTGTTGCTCTGCTGCTTGCGCTGACGCTCACGCTGACCTGCTGCGCGGCCTTTGCCGACGCGACCGACGACTCGCTCCAGAAGATACTGGACAAGGGCCAGCTGATAATGGGCCTGGACGACTCGTTCCCGCCGATGGGCTACCGCGACGAGGACGGCGAGATCGTAGGATTCGACGTGGATCTGGCGCGCGAGGTCTGCAACCGCCTGGGCGTGGAGCTGGTGCTCCAGCCGATATCCTGGGACGCCAAGGTGCTCGAGCTCAACGGCGGCAACATAGATTGCATCTGGAACGGCTTTACGATCACCGCCGAGCTGCAAGAGCAGCTGACCTTCTCCGTGCCGTACCTGGCCAATACACAGGTCATAGTCGTGCGCGGCGACAGCGATGTGCAGACACTGGCCGACATGGCCGGCAAGAGCCTGGGCGTGCAGGCGGGTTCCAGCGCGGTGGTGGCGCTCGACTCCAACCCCGAGTTCCGCGACAGCGTGACCGTAAACGAGTTTAAGGACAACATGACCGCGATGCTCGACCTGGAAAACGGCGGCCTGGACGCGGTGCTGGTGGATGTTATAGTCGCCGGCTATTACTTCTCGCAGCACGACGCCGACTTCCGCATGCTGGATGAGGTGCTGGCCGCCGAGGAATACGGCGTGGGCTTCCGCAAGGACGACCTGGCGCTGGCTGAAAAGGTAAACGAGATACTGTACGCCATGGCCGACGACGGCACCCTGGCCGAGATATCGACCAAGTGGTTCGACTCCGACATAACGATAATCGGCAAGGACACCGCTGCAGCCGGTGCGACCGCGACCGAGGCCGACGATGCCGCTGCGGATGACGCCGCTGATGCCGCCGAGACCGAAGAATAAGCGTTGACCGACAGGCTTCCGCCCCGGCGAGGCGCGGAAGCCTTTTAAGTTGCTTAAAGCTGGCAAAAGCGAGGTGGCACGATGGTATACTTTAACGACATGACCGCGCTGAGCAAGATGCTGGTGCAGCTGCTCAACGGCACGCGCAACACCGCGTCGATATTCTGCTGGACGCTGCTGTTTTCTATACCGCTGGGCATGCTGGTGGCGCTGGGGCGCATGTCCCGCAGCGGCTGGGTATGGCGGCCGGTGCACATATACATACTGATTATGCGCGGCACGCCGCTGATACTGCAGATACTGTTCGTATACTTTGCGCTGCCGATGATACTGCCGGGCGGGCTGCGCATCGACCGGTACTGGGCGGCGGTAATAGCCTGCGTGCTCAACTACGCCGCGTACTTTGCCGAGATATTCCGCGGCGGCATACAGTCGATGCCCGTGGGCCAATACGAAGCCGCGCAGATGCTGGGCTTCACGCGCACGCAGACCTTCTTTCGGATAATACTGCCGCAGGTCGTAAAGCGCGTGCTACTGCCGGTCAGCAACGAGGTGATAACGCTTGTAAAGGACACGGCGCTCGTGTCGACGATCGGCCTGTACGACCTGTACTCGCTGGCGAGCAAGGAGGTCAACCGCACCGCGTCGATAGAGCCGCTGATAGTTGCGGGCGTGTTCTACCTCGCGTTCACGTTTGTGATAACCCGAGTATTCATGTTCTGTGAAAAGAAGCTGGACTACTACCGCTAGGCGAGGTGCAATATGCTGACAGCGCGCGACATATACAAGACTTTTGACAAGCTCAAGGTGCTCGACGGCATATCGATGCAGCTCGAGCGCGGCGAAGTGCTGGCGATAATCGGGCCCTCGGGCTCGGGCAAGAGCACGTTTTTGCGGTGCCTTACGCGGCTTGAGCGCATCGACCGGGGCTTCATATCAGTAGACGGCGAAGTCATGGTCAGCGACGAGGACGGCCGCGCGACCTATGCGCCCGCCGCTCAGCTGCACGCGATAGGCCGCAAGATGGGCATGGTGTTCCAGAGCTTTAACCTGTTCCCCCACTTTTCGGTGCTGCGCAATCTGACCGAAGCGCCGGTGCACGTGCTGGGCCGCAGCCGCGAGGCGGCGCGCAAGCACGCTATGGAGCTGCTGGACAAGGTCGGCCTGGCTGACAAGTGCGACGCGTATCCGTATCAGCTCTCGGGTGGGCAGCAGCAGCGCGTGGCGATAGCGCGCGCGCTGGCCATGGATCCCGAGATACTCTGCTTCGACGAGCCTACATCGGCGCTCGATCCGGAGCTGACGCTGGAAGTGTTGGACGTGATACGCGAGCTGGCGCGCGAGCACATGACGATGATGGTCGTCACGCACGAGATGGCGTTCGCGCGCGACGTGGCCAGCCGCGTGATATTCATGGAGGCGGGCCGCATCGTCGAGGAAGGCACGCCCGAGCAGGTCTTCCTGAAGCCTCAAAATCCGCGCACGCGCCAGTTCGTCGGACAGTATCGCAAGTGAGGCGCTTGTGCGCCGCTTGCAGGCACGCTCCGCGCCCGGCGCTCATTAGGTAAGCGGCGGGTGCGGACAATTGACAAAGTATACTGTGCATTGTCCACCAGACCAGACGTGCAGCAGCAACCGGAAGAACATGCAAGCCAAGGCAGAAAGCCGCTCTTATTAGGTCGATTTACAGTATCGCCCATATGAAGTTACAAAAACTATTTGTGATAGAACCCGCTATTCAACCACCGGGGTTTGCCAATGTGCTGTCCGCGCCCGGCGCTCATTAGGTAAGCGGCGGGTGCGGAGCTGTTTATTGCTGATTGAGGTGTGCGTGACAGTGCGGCCGGCGGCTTGCGGGTTGAGAGCGTAGCGGCAGCTGGTTGCATAGAAGTGAATGAATAGTTCGGCCGGCGCTCTATGTCCGCATACAATCTAACGAGATTACGGTTAATATCGTCGCTGGGCACAGAGCTATGATGCAAATTGATCGGCTGCTGGTTCTCACGGCATTCCAAACGCCTCATTTCGAGTCTGGACGCATTTCACTATAGCATGCCGGTGAACGGCTCACATAGCGCCGCCAATACTCTGATTTGATTATGCAATCGCATGAGCGAATCAGTTTTATTTATCCGACTCCATGCAACGCGCCCGCCGTTTATATTCAGATAAACGACGGGCGCTGAATAGTAAATAACGATTCGGCATAAGCCGGTAAGACCAAGTGCATATCGATAACCCTAAAGCTGTCGCATGGCCCAAGCTCCGCTGCAAAGCTGCGCCAGGTTCACCTTTCTAAGGCATATCTGGCGCATGCGCTTCATTCCACCAACCGCCGCCAACCGCGCTCCCGCACCGCGTCAGGGCTCCAGCGTGCCGCTGAGCACGCGGTAGTAATTGAGACCCGCAATCTTGCGCAGCGCCTCGTCGTCGTAGCCGCGCGCCTTCAGCGCCTCGAATATGGCCGGCACATCCTCGGGCGTGTTCAGCCCTATCGGGTGCAGTTCTATGCCGTCGAAGTCCGAGCCCAGCCCCACGCAGTCCACCGCGCCCATCTGCATCAGCTCGTCTATGTGCTCTGCGACCGTCTGTACCGTCACGTCGGCCGGGTTGCCCTCGCTGAGGAAGCGCGGGTAGAAGTTTACGCCTATAAAGCCCTGCCGGTCGATTATGGCGCGCACCTGGTCGCGCCACAGGTTGCGGCGATGGTTGCACAGCTCGCGCACGCATGAATGCGACGCCACCGGCGGCAGCGCGCTCAGCTCCATAACGTCCCAGAATCCGGCCTCGTTGAGGTGGGACACGTCGCACAGCACGCAGCGCTCGTTCATGCGCCCTATCAGCCGCCGCCCGAACTGGGTCAGCCCGCCCTCGGCCGATTCCGCTGCGGGCACGCCTATCTCGTTTGGGTAATTCCACGTCAGCGCTATCATGCGCACGCCCTCGTCGGCGTACTCGTCCAGGCGCTCCAGGCTGCCTTCGAGCGCTTCGCCGCCCTCGATGGAGAGTATGCCGCGCGCGTCGGTCGGGGGCAGCTCGGGCAGCTCGCCGCGGTATATCGGCAGTCCCAGCTGATAGCTGCACTGTATGCCGTCCATCACGTGCCGGCGCGGCTCGCCGGCCGGACCGCCCGAGCCCGCAAACAGCGCGAATGTCTGAAGATATGCGCCCATGCGCTTTAAGCCCTCGACCGTTATGTCGAGCGTATGCGCGGGCCTGTGGTCAACCGCGAGCGCGTACAGCGTGTCGCAATGTGCGTCGGCGTAAAACATATGCTTTCCTCCCCCATGTCGCCGCGAAGCGCCTTTATCGAATCGGATTGCAGCGTCAGTCCGCGTGATCTATATCGGATACATCCGGCAGTTGCTCGGCCAGCGCCTCCGGGTAGGCCACCAAATACGGCGCATACACGCTCACCTCGTCCGGCGTAGCGGCCGCAAGCTGCCACAGGCTCAGGAACAGGTCGGCGGACACCGTGACATAGCCGTCCTGCCAGTGGTCATATGTGTCGTATGGATCGGCCATTATCAGCACGTCGTCGGCATAATCGTCGGTACCCATGGTATCGTAGCCTATCAGCACCGACCAGTGGCCGCCCCACTCCAGCCAGCCCACTATCACCGGAAAGCCCGCATCGACGTATCGGTACAGCAGCGCGGGCGTGAGCGCGACCGGCTCCAGCGCACGCCCCGATTCGCAGCGCCAGCCCAGCGCCTGGAAGATGTCGCGCAGCATCGCGAGCGTAGTGGCTCCCGGCGCGTCCTGGCACAGCTGCGAAAGCGCCACGTCGTCCAGCGCGCCGGTATCGCCGCCCAGATAGTCGTACACAATCAGCGCGGACGCGGGGCCGCAGGTCGCTTCGGTCGTCTGCTGATAGGTGCGCACGCCGCTCAGTATCGTCAGCGTGCCCGAACTGCGCGCCTCAAACCAGTCGACATGTGGGTAGTACGGCGACTGCGCGATGTCATTTTCGCGTTGGTACGCGGCCGCACCGCCAAGCTCCGTCGTGGACAGGTACGGTATGGTGCGCGACTCGCCGCATGCGCCGCTGCATGCCAGCAGCCCCGCGATAAACAACGCCAGTATGCGCGCGATGTGCATTTCGAACCGCCCTTCCTGCATCCTTATAGCGAAGAGTATATCACAAGGCGCGCCCAAAGTACAGCGTTCGCCGTGAAATATGTCAAATCGCATTGCTAAATTGGCGATATCCGGGGATACATGCGTACAATACCTCAACCTCAATAGGTCACTCTGTGCGCGCCAGGTCTATCAGCGCCTGAGGCCGTCCTACGCTGACTTTGCATTGGGCTATAGGTAAACTGCGTTGTACGAATATCCCAAAGGAATTGAACGATATTGAATTGATGACCAGTCCAACGGACAAGAATGGAGCGAACTATACGAAGCAAAGATCGCATTGGCGTGGCGCGGGCCGTGCATGAATCAGGCAAACTGGCAGCGCTGCCAGCGCGCACGAAGCTGCGACGGAAGGCGAGGCGACGCTTGCAGGCAAAGCATACCGCTGCTGTACGACGGGGAAACGCTTTGCGACGTGCGCTTTGAGCGCAGCGAGCTCCGCCCATGCGCAAGACAAAAGCCGGAGCGCCCGTCGACGGTAAATCGTCGACAGCCGCCCCGGCCGCCAATCCGGGCAACGCCGCGCGCTCAGTTGTGATTGAGTGCGCGCACGTCGCTCAGCATCTGTTCAGCGTTCAACTCGGGCTTGAACTTCTCATAAGCGCGGACTATGACGCCCTGTTCGTCGATGAGGTAAGTAGTGCGCACCACGCCCATGGACGCCTTGCCGTACTGCTTCTTCTCCTGCCACACGTCGTAAGCCTTTATCGCGCTCAACTCGGTGTCCGACAGCAGCACAAACGGCAAATCGTACTTGGTCGCAAAGCCCGCATGCGACTTTACGCTGTCCTTGCTTATGCCTATCACGACTGCGCCTTCTTCCTCAAATGCCGCATGCTCCAGCGCATATGCGCAGGCCTGGCGCGTACAGCCCGGCGTGTTGTCGCGCGGATAGAAGTATAAAACGACCTTGCGGCCGCGGAAGTCGCTGAGCTTTACCTCGTTGCCGTCCTTGTCCGGCAACACAAATTCGGGCGCCTGGATTCCCAATGCCAGCATATGGCATGCCTCCCTGATGATTATGATATGGTGCGGCGGCGCGCCGCCTGTGGCCGCGCGCCGCTTGCAGGTTCATTATAAACCGCGCATGCCCGGTTGAATCAGACATGTGCCCGCGTCAGATCGCCTTGCAGCCGGTGGGCGTGTAGCCCGCCTCGGTCACGGCGTCCATGAGTACCTGGTCGGCCACATCGCGCGCGAGCTCCACGGTTGCGCGCTTTTCCTCCAGGCTCACCTCGACCGCCGCCACGCCGTCCACCGCCCGGAGCGCCTTTTCGACATGCGCCTGGCAGTGCGCGCACATCATGCCTTCCACTGATATTACCTTCTTCATAGCTGATACTTCCTTTCTGTCAAGCGGCTGTTCGCCGCCGTTGTCGCTTGTTTCGTCGACTGATACCAGACCAGCGCCACTCATTGCCGCGCACTTGGTCACGCAGGCCGCGTTTGCCGCATCGAACGCGGCCTCGCTCGATGCACTGGTTTCACACTGGACAGCGTCGGCTGCGGCTTCAGCATCCACATCGCCCGGCGCGGCGGATTGCCCGTCGGTCGCCGCGCTGGATACCGGGCAGGTCTCGGTCGCCTGCGCCGCGCCGCCCACGGCACACGCGCAGGCCGATTGAGTCGCGCCGGCGTCGGATGCGGGTCGGGCCTCGCGCGGCTGCCTGAGCGCCTCGCGCACCGCCTCGCGCGGCTCGCCGTCGGCATTGCTGCCCTTGAACCAGCGCAGCCGCAATGCGTTGCTGACCACGCACACCGAGCTCAGGCTCATCGCCGCCGAGCCGATCATAGGGCTGAGCTTGAGCACCAGCGGCACGAACAGCGCGCCCGCGGCTATCGGTATGCCCAGCACGTTGTAGAAGAACGCCCAGAACAGGTTCATATGTATGTTGCGTATCACCTCGCGGCTCAGCTCTATCGCGCGCGCCACGTCCAGCAGCGAGTTCTTCATCAGCACCACGTCGGCCGACTCAATCGCTATGTCCGCGCCCGCGCCTATCGCTATGCCCACGTCGGCGCGCTTGAGCGCCGGGGCGTCGTTTATGCCGTCGCCCACCATCGCCACGCGCCGGCCCTGTTCCTTGAGCGCGCGCACATGCGCCTCCTTGTCGGCGGGCAACACGTCGGAGATGGCCTGCTCTATGCCCAGCTGCGCGCGAATCGCCTCGGCGGTCGCAGCGTTGTCGCCGGTCAGCATGACCACGCGCAGCCCGCGCTTTTTGAATTCCTCTATCGCCAGCAGGCTGCTGTCGCGCACTGCGTCGGCCACCGCTATTATGCCCGCCAGCTCGCCGTCAACCGCAAACAGCAGCGGCGTCTTGCCCTGGCTCGCCAATCCGGCCATGCGCTCGCGCGCCTGCTCCGCGCGCTCGCCCGCCATGCAGCCGCTGCGCTCCATGAACGCCGCGCTGCCGGCCAGCCACTGCCGGCCCTCGACCTGCGCGCGCACGCCCAGTCCGGCTTCGGCTGCAAACTCCGCGGCTTCGGGCACGTCGACGCGCTGCGCCGCGGCGTATTCGGTTATCGCCGCAGCCAGGGGATGCTCGCTGCCCGACTCCAGCGCCGCCGCGCGCCGCACCAGCTCGCGCTCGTCGAGCCCGGTCGCCAGCACGATAACGTCTGTCACCGTCGGATGGCCCGAGGTAATCGTGCCGGTCTTGTCCAGCACTATCGTGTCCACAGAGTGCAGAGTCTCCAGGCTCTCGGCTGACTTTATCAGTATGCCCAGCTCGGCGGCCTTGCCGGTGCCCACCATTATGGCCACGGGCGTGGCCAGCCCCAGCGCGCACGGGCACGATATCACCAGCACGGATATCGCGCACGACAGCGCATGCTCAAAGCCGTAGCCCAGCCACAGCCATATGCCCGCCGTGGCCAGCGCTATCAGTATCACGACCGGCACGAACACGCCGCTCACCCGGTCGGCCAGCCGCGCGATTGGCGCTTTGGAGTTGCCAGCGTCGTCGACCAGCCGGATTATCTGCGAGAGCGTGGTGTCCGCGCCCACGCGCGACGCCCGCATTTTGAACGCGCCGTTTCGGTTTATCGTCGCCGATATCACCGCGTCGCCCACGTTCTTTTCGACCGGCATGCTCTCGCCGGTTATCGCCGACTGATCCAGAAAGCCGTTGCCCTCTATGATCTCGCCGTCAGCCGGTATGCTCATGCCGGGCTTTATTACCACTATGTCGCCCGGCAGCAGCGACTCGGCCTCGACCTCGCGCTCCACGCCGTCGCGCAGCACTATCGCCGTTTTGGGTGCCAGGTCTACGAGCTTGTCGAGCGCCGAGGACGTCTTGGCCTTTGAGCGCGCTTCAAGGTATTTGCCCACCGTTACCAGCGCCAGTATCATCGCCGCCGACTCGAAGTAGAGCTCGTGCGCATACTGATGCACGCGCGCCATGTCGCCGTTGCCCAGGCCGTACATCATCATGAACATCGCGAACACGCCGTACAGCAGCGACGCGCTCGAGCCAATCGCAACCAGCGAATCCATGTTGGGCGCAAGCTTAATCAGCGCCTTGAATCCCACCTGGTAGAACTTGCGGTTGATCGCGATAATTATCAGCGACAGCAGAAACTGCGCAAACGCCAGCGGCAGCGCATTGTTAATGCCGTCGAAGAACCAGGGCATCGGCAGGCCCAGCATGCCGCCCATTGCCAGGTACATCAGCGGTATCAGCAGCGCCAGCGACGCCGCCAGCCGCCGCCCCATGGCCGCGCGCTCGCGCTCGGACGCCTGCTGCCGCTGCCGCCACTGCGCGCGGAAGTCGTTCGCGCCCGAATCCGGCTGCGCCGCCTCGGGCTCCGCGCCATAGCCCACGTCCCGCACCGCCTGCGCTATGCGCGCCGCGTCCAGCTTGCCCTCGTCGTACTCCACCGTCATCCGCCCCGCCAGCAGGCTCACGTTAACGTCGCTCACGCCGTCCAGCTTCTTTACGGCGCGCGTCACGTTTGCCTGGCACGCGGCGCAGGTCATGCCCGTCACGCGGAATCTGTCATTTCTCATATCGATTCGTGCAGCCCCCTCATTTGAGTTTCTTTATCAGCTCTACCGCCTCGTCGATCACTTCGGCATTGCCTGCCTTCAACTGCTCTGTCATGCAGCTGGCCATGTGGTCGCGCAGCACCATATAGCCCAGCGCCTGCAGCGCGCTCTCGACCGCGGCTATCTGCGTGAGTATGTCGCCGCAGTACCGGTTTTCGTCCAGCATCTTCTTTATGCCGCCCACCTGGCCGAGTATGCGGTTGAGCCGGTTCTGCATCTGGCGCTGCAGGTCCGCGTCGCGCGGCGTGGCCTTGTAGCGCTGACAGGCGCAATCCGGCGCGCCGGCGCAGTTCGATGCGTTATCGGTCATATACGCCCCTCCTTATACCCCCGGCAGGTATTTTCGATGCACCTATTATATAACCCACCGCGGCGACAAGTCAACGCAATCCGCAAACCTTAACAATACTGCGCAAGGTTGACAAGCACGGCGGATGAGTGTATATTGAGGCTGGACATATATACGGGCCGGCGCTGGAGGTCAGCCCGCCGGAAGGAGGAATATGATATGAAGGTAGAAGTGGTATACGCCAGCATGTCGGGTTCGACGCGCCGGCTCGCGCAGGGTATATACGACGCGCTGGAAGGCTGCGACAAGCGCATAGTAGACCTGGCGCACGAGCAGCCCGACGCCGACGCGGAAGTGCTGCTCATGGGCTACTGGGTCGACAAGGGCGCGCCGTGCGAGCGCATGAAGCAGTACATGGCGACGGTATCGGGCAAGTACGTGGGTGTATTCTGTACGTTGGGCTATTACAGCGACACCGCGCACGCCCGCGCCGCGCTGGACGCCGGCATAGACGCCGTCAAGGCCAACAACGTGCTGCTGGGCAGCTACGTCTGCAACGGCGCCATGAACCCGGCGCTGATCGAGAACTTCCGCGCGCGCGGCGCGGCCACGCCCCAGAACGAGCTACGCTGGCAGCTGTTTGCCGATCACCCGACGCCAGCCGAGATCGCGCTGGCTGGCGAGCGCTTCAACGAGCGCATCGAGTTGCTGCGCGGTTTCCAGGCCAAGGGGCTTGAGTTTGCGTCGATAGTATGACGCGCGGCTGAAAATCCAAAGCGGGCCGCCCGTAGCGCATCTGCTGCGAGCGGCCTCAGGCCACTGACAAACCTCGACAGCTGGACAGATGGTTTATTCAAAATGACTTTTGAAACGGCCTATGAGCAAAGCTGCAAAACCAGCTTGATATAAACAGCATTTCACTTCTATTTGCATACTCTGCCGGTTACTTTTGCACGTTTGGTACAGTAGACCATGTGCAGCATACTTTGTCAATAGACTGGGGCGGCCCGCAGCGCATCTGCTGCGAGCGGCTTCGGACGGTTGAAAAGCCACGGCGGCTGGACAGCCAGCCTTGCAATAAATGGCTTTTTGATATATTCTATTGGTGATGTTGCAATATAAATCGAATGCAAGCGGCGTTTCACTTTCATTTGCATGCTCGCCGATTGCTGTTGCGCGTTTGGCCAGGCAGGTTGAGTGCAGCATAGTTTGTCAATATGGACTGTGGCCGCTCGCGGCGCATCTGCTGCGAGCGGCTCAGACCGTTGATAAGCCATGGCGTCTGGACAACAAGTTTGCACTAGGTTGCGTCTACACGAGGCAAGTGATATAATGGCACTATCACAGTAAAGAGGGTGTCATCATGGAGAAATCACAGCATCGGCA
>CAWVGT010000290.1:0-2979 GCA_963928645.1 Candidatus Fimadaptatus sp. | reverse complement strand
GGACTTCAAGACCGGCCTGGCCGACGAGGACACGCTGGCCCGCATAAACATGATAATGAAGCAGATGGGCCTGACGACCGTGATGCGCCGCGTGGTGCAGCCCGCGCTCGACAAGGCGCGCGTAAGCGGCTTCCCGGCGCTGGCGATCGAGCTGGGCGACGGCCGCATAATCACCGGCCGCGGCAGCGAGATGATGAACGCCTCGGCCGGCTGCCTGCTAAACGCGATAAAGGCGCTGGCCGGCATAGACGACCGCATGCGCCTGCTCAGCCCGATAGTGCTCGAGCCCATCGTCCAGATGAAGCAGCTGCTGGGCGCGCACGACGCGTCGCTGACGCTGGAGGAGGTGCTCATCGCGCTGTCGATCTGCGCCGCGACCAACCCGATAGTCGAGACCGCGGTCAACCAGCTCGAAAAGCTCCGGGGCTGCGACGCGCACTCCTCCACGATACTGCCGCACAGCGACGAGACGGTGCTGCGCAAGCTGGGCATAAACATAACCTGCGAGGCCGAGTTCCCCACGGCCGACCTGTACTTCGAATAAGCCGCGCGCCCCGCGCGCACACGACCCGGTTCCGGCCGCGCGCCCGAACCGGGCCTTGCTTTGCGCGCGAAAATCGCCGGTTGCAAACCGGTATCAAATGCGGTATAATCAATTATTATATTCCACTACGGCGGGCGGCGCGAACCGACCTCGCCGCGCCCCAGAAAGGATCTGCCGATGACGACCGCAAGAAAGCCGCGCCCGGTCAAGGTGCGCAATCAGTCGTACGTAAAGCACTACAACATACAGGCGGTGCTGCGCGTGTTGGAGGAGCATCAGCCCGTCAGCCGCACCGAGATAGTCCGCCTGACGCAGATGAGCCCCACCAGCATAACCCGCATAATCAACGCGCTGATAAACCTGGGCCTGATATACGAGACCGACGCCGTGCCCAGCAGCAACCGCGGCCGCAAGGCGATCAACCTGTGCATAAAGCCGGACGGCATGTACACGTTCGGCGTGTTTCTGACATACGACAGCATTTGCGCGTGCCTGATGGACTACGGCAACCACGTGCTGCACACCGACAGGCTCGAGCTGGAGCGCAGGCCGTATTCGCCCGAGGAGCTGGCGGCGCTGAGCCACGGGCTGTTCGACGCGATACCGCGCGAATTGGCGCGCGACTGGAAGTACGTGTGCGGGCTGGGCGTGTCGTGCGCCGGCATAGTCGATCCCGAGGCGGGCCGCGTGGTGCGGTCGGATCAGATGCTCTGGGACGACCAGGACCTGCGCGGCGCGTTCCAGCGCAAGTTCGGGCTGCCGGTGTGGATTGAAAACGACGTGAAGGCCTGCCTGACAGGCGAGAAGGCGCGGCGCGGCCTGGCCGACTCGGTCGACACGGCGTATCTGATGGTGGGCACCGGCGTGGGCGTGGCGGCCACGGTGTCGGGCCGCGTGATGCGCGGCGACAAGTGCCGCGCCGGCGAGATAGAGCGCGTGCCGCTGGTGAGCGACGCGCCCGAGGCGACCTCGCTGCATCAGCACATAATCGAGGCCTCGCTGCTAGAGCGCGCCGCGCGCTTCGATCCGACCGTGACCTCGATAAGCGCGCTGGTGTTCAACATGGAAAAGCCCTGGGCGCGCGAGATACTGGACGACTTCAAGCGGTATCTGGTGTTCATAATCCGCATGATAGACGGCGTGTGCGACCCGCGCTACATCATACTGGGCGGCACGCTGATACCGGCGCTGGCGCCGCTGCTGCGCGACGCGCTGCCCGCGGAGCAGGTGATAATCGGCGAGGACTACGAACAGGCCTGCGTGACCGGCGCGGCAATCGTGGCTATGCGCGGCGCGATACACGCGCTGATAAACGAACAGATCGCGATATGAGCGGGCCTACATACACTTAGGAGGTGTCAGCTATGGATCGAATACTGCTTGAGATCTGCTGCGGCTCGGCCGACGACTGCCTGGAGGCGGCGCGCGGCGGCGCGGATCGCATAGAGCTCAACTCGGCGCTGTTCCTGGGCGGGCTCACGCCCAGCGTGGGCGCGCTGCGCGCGGCGAAACGGGCGTGCGACGTGCCGATAATGGCCATGGTGCGGCCGCGCGCGGGCGGGTTTTGCTATACCGCGCGCGAGTTCGAGACGATGGAGCTGGACGCGCGCGCGCTGATAGAGGCGGGCGCGGCGGGCATAGTGTTCGGCTGCCTGACGCCGGAGGGCGGGCTCGACGTGGAGCGCAACGCCCGGCTGACGGTGCTGGCGCACGACCTGGGCGCGCAGGCGGTGTTCCATCGCGCGATAGACGTGACGCCCGACTGGCGCGCGGCGCTGGACGCGCTGATCGAATTGGGCGTGGACCGGGTGCTGACCAGCGGGCAGATGCCCTCGGCGCCGCTGGGGCTGGACGTGATCGCCGACATGGTCGAATACGCGGCCGGCCGGATAGAGATACTGCCCGGCGCGGGCATAAACGCGCGCAACATACGCGCGGTGCTGCGCGCGACCGGCTGTACGCAGGCGCACATGTCGGCCAAGTCGGCCCGGCGCGACGAGTCGTGCGCGGGCAACCCGGCGATACACTTCGGCGGCGCGCTCTACCCGAGCGAGGACAGCTACGATCTGGTCGACTGCGAGCGCGTGCGCGCGATACGGGAGCTGTTATAGGTCGGGCGCGCGGAACAGCGCGTCAACGGTTTGAGGCGCGGGTCGGCGAGCGGCCCGTGCCTTAACTGTTTGCACTGCCCGGCATGGAGCAAACGCGTTCCGCCCCACTTTTGCGCAGCGATTCATCGTCATTTCGGACGCGGGCCGATGCCTCGCGGCGCCCTGACGCTGCGGCAGCGCGCCGGGCCGGACTGCCCGTGCGGAGGATAGCTGTCAACGGACTGAGGCGCGGGTCGCTCTAGATACTGTCGACAATAGTCAAATCAACGTACTTACCCAGAGAACAATGCATCGAATTTGCACTGCTGCGACGAATGAAGAGGT
>CAWVGT010000289.1:0-10339 GCA_963928645.1 Candidatus Fimadaptatus sp. | reverse complement strand
GCGCACGCCGTCGCCAGAGCAAATAACGACATGTGAAATGTAACTCCAGCCGTCATGAGGACTGATACCGAGCTGCAAATGCGCAGGCCACCCTACCGTCGAACGGAACGCGCACACCGGCGCAACGCGAACGGCAGCTGTGCAATGAACGCCCGCGCACCAATTCAGAAGTATCACGTTAGAACGCCCACAAAACCCTGACAACCGGGGCGCACTTATAAACCAATAGGCGCGCACGCCGTCGCCAGAGCAAATAACGACATGTGAAATGTAACTCCAGCCGTCATGAGGACTGATACCGAGCTGCAAATGCGCCGTCCTGCTGCCGAACGGGACGCGCGCACCGACGCAACGCGAACGGCAGCTGTGCAATGGGAGCTCGCGAACCAATTCAGGAGTATCACGTTAGAACGCCCACAAAACCCTGACAACCGGGCGCGCCTATAAACCAATAAGCGCGCACGCCGTCGCCAGAGCAAATAACGGCATGTGAAATGTAACTCCAGCCGTCATGAGGACGGATACTGAGCTGTAAACGCGCCGTCCTACCGCCGAACGGAACGCGCACACCGGCGCAATGTGAACGGCAGCTGTGCAATGAACGCCCGCGCACCAATTCAGAAGTATCACGTTAGAACGCCCACAAAGCCCTGACAACCGGGGCGCCCCTGCAAAATAGGCGCGCACGCCGCCGCCAGAGCAAGTAACAACCTGTGCTAAGTCGCTCCATCCACCATGAAGTCGCACGCCCAATCCGCCGGCGGCGGGCCATCCGCCGATAAACCGCCCGCGCGCCGGCGCATACACCTCACCCGCTATCTGTCTACCGGCAGCGGCATGCGCATCGCGGCCAGGCACTCGCCCATGCCGGCGAGTATCCCGGGCAGCGCGCGTATCAGCTCGTCCGACGCCGCTACCAGCACCGCGGGCAGCACGCGGCTGGCCAGCGCGTAGTCCAGCGCCATGTCCTCGCCGCCGCTCAGGCGCGCCCCGGCTGCGGCCACGTAGCGCGCGCAGTCGCAGTAGGCGCCGTGCGGCACCTGCGCGCCGAACTCGCCCAGCCGCGCCGCCAGCGCGTTCAGCCGCTGCGCCGCCGACTCGCTCAGCGCGCCCGTGGCCAGCGCCGCGTAGCTGGCCGGGTCGACCGGCGGCAGCTCGGCCGGCGTGCCCGGCGCGCACAGCTCCGCGCGCAGCCGCACTATGAAGCCCGCGTCCAGCCGGGTCGCGCTGACCGGCTGGCCGTCGGGGTGGCTGAGCACCGAGTACAGCGCGCGCCGCAGCGGCTCGGGCGTGCCGGAGCGGCCGTTGAGCCGCGCGCGCAGCTTGAGCTCGCCGTCGCCCAGCGCGCCGCTGAGCGCCTCGCCCAGCCATACGTCGTCCTGGCCGGCGAAGTCGGTCGCGATCAGCGGCCGCTCCAGCGCCAGCACCGTCAGCATGTGCACAATGTCGTCGCGCTTGAACTGCCAGCCGCGCGCGCGCAGCCCCAGCGACAGCCGGTCGATCAGCTCGTCGGGCGCCAGCAGCACGCCCTTGGCCGGCTCGCGCGCGGGCTCCTCGGGGCGCGCCTCGGGCGCGGGCGGCTCGGGGCGCTCGGCGCGCAGCAGCTCGCCCAGGCGCGTGGCGACCAGCTGCTCGGCGACGCGCTCGGCCAGCGGGCGGCCCAGCGCCTGGGCTATGCCGGCCTCGAGCGCGCGGCCCTGCGCGGCCAGCTCGTCCAGCTGCGCCTGGCGCTGGTCGAGTTGCTGCTGCAGCAGCACCAGGCTGTTGCGCAGCGCCTGGGCGTCGGCCTCGCCGGTGCGCTCCAGCTCGCGCAGCACCTCGGCCTTCATGTCGCGCGAGCGGCGGGTCAGGCCGTCTATCTCGGTTATCAGGCGGAGCCGGTCGGCCTCCAGCTCTATCAGGCGCTCGTCGGTGGGCGCGGGCCGGTCCTCGGGCGTCCAGATCTCAAACAGCCGCCGCGCCAGCTCGCCCTGCTCCAGCAGCCCCCTTATCAGCGGCGCGCGCGCGCCCGGGAACGTCCACGCGGCCTCCACCGCCTCCAGCGCGCGCTCGGCGGGGCTTGCCACCGGCTCGGACGCCGCCAGCGGCGGCACCGACTGGCCCAGCTCCTCCTGCTTGCGCATGCGCCACTGCTCGTCGACCACCTCGCTCAGGCTGCGGCCGCGGCGCGGGTTGAGCCCGGTCTGCGCCTTGAGCGCCTTGAGCGCGTAGGGCTCGGCGGGCTTGGGCGGCGCCGGCTCGGGCGCGGGTTCGGGCTCGGGCTCGGGCTGCGGATGCGCGCGCTCGGGCACGAAGTCGCTTATCGGGCTGAGAAGCAGCTCGTCCACGTTGTCTATCCGGGCGATCAGCAGCCGCACGCGCGCGTCCGGCGCGTCGCTCAGCTCCAGCAGCCGGCCGGCGCACTCCTCCTCGGCCACGCGCGCGCAGTCCGGGCAGGGCTTGAGCGCCCCGCCGTCGCAGCTGTACGGGCCGGTCAGCGCGCCGTCCTTGGCCACATACGCCAGGCGCGCCGCGCGCGGCAGCTCGCCCGGCGCCACCACCTCGCACGCCAGCCCCTGCGGCAGCTCGCGGATCACGTCCGAGTAGATCATGCACGGGTTGCGGTCGCTGCCCAGCGCAAAGTTCTTGTTTTGCCGTATCTTGTCGTTTTCGCGCGGGTGCGCGCGCAGATCTATCAGGCACAGCCGGCCCAGCGTGCGCATCCTCAGCTTGAATGTGCTCATTTCGTTTTTGTCCGGTACAACGCGCAAAAAGCCGTCCTCGCCGTATTCGCCGCCGTGCACATATGCCTGCGGCGCGGCGGATATCACCGCCGCGGGCCGCACCCGGAAGAAGCCGCGCGCAGGATCGTCCTCCTCCAGCCACGCCAGCGTTAAACAGCCGTTTATCGCCATCAATCGACACCTGCCTTTAACCTTTTTGAAACCATTGGGGCCTTTTGCGCCCTTATTTGAGCGATATCGCCCACGGTATTCACCTTTTCTAAACCAGATATATACAAATTATAGCCCCAATGAATCATTTAGTCAATATATCAAACGCAAATTGCCGATTTATGTCGGCCGAATGTTAATGCAGGGTTGACAGCGCGCGTTTGCGTAGTAAAATGAATGTAACCGGGCGCGGCGGCGGCCGCGCAAATTCGCATCGGGAGGGGCGCAAATTGACCAAGATAAACCTGAACCTTTGGCCGGGCGGCGTGACCCACGCGCTCACAATGAGCTATGACGACGGCGTGAAGTTCGACGTGCGCCTGGCGGAGCTGTTCGACGCGCACGGCATACGCGGCACGTTCCACATGAACAGCGGCTACGACCTCGACGCCGGCGACAGCTGGCACCTGCCCGCCGCGCAGATACGCGACATAGCGCGCCGGCACGAGCTGAGCCTGCACATGCACACCCATCCGTTCCCGACCCACATACCGCTGGCGCAGGTCGCCGACGAGACGCTCGACAACAAGCGCGCGCTGGAGCCGCTGGCGGGCTATCCGCTCAGGGGCATGAGCTATCCTTTCGGCGACTTCAACGACGAGGTGATCGCGCTGCTGCGGGCGCTGGGCGTGGAGTACTCGCGCACCACGCGCGCGACCGGCAAGTTCGACATACCCGAGGACTTCCTGCGCTGGGACCCGACCTGCCACCACAACGCGCTGGGCACGCTGTGGGACGAGTTCATCGCCAACCGCTATGCGCCGCACAAGCCGCTGCTGTTCTACATGTGGGGCCACTCGTACGAGTTCGACCGCGACGGCAACTGGGACATGATCGAGCGGTTCTGCGCGCAGGCGGGCGGCCGCGACGACGTGTGGTATGCCACCAATATCGAGATCGTGGACTACATAAACGCGCTGCGCGCGCTGAAATTCAGCGCCGACCGCACGCTCGTGCAAAACGTCAGCCCGCAGGACGTGTTCATCAGCGTGAACGGCGCGCCGGTGTGCGCGCGCGCCAACGCGGTGACCCGGCTGGAGGTGGACTGATGCGCAAGATAGCCAGCTTTGAGGTCAACCACGACGTGCTCAAACAGGGCATGTACATCTCGCGCGTGGACGGCGACATAGTGACCTACGACATACGCATGACCGTGCCCAACTCGGGCCGGTACCTGACCAACCCCGCGCTGCACACTTTCGAGCACCTGTTCGCGACCTACGCGCGCAACAGCGCACTCACGGGCAGCGTTGTGTACGTGGGGCCGATGGGCTGCCGCACCGGGTTCTACCTGCTGATGCGCGGCGCGACCCACCAGCAGGCGCTCGACCTGATGCGCGCCACGCTCGACTTCATATCGGACTACGACGGCCCGATACCCGGCGCGCAGGCCCCGCGCGAGTGCGGCAACTGGCTCGACCACGACCTGCCCGCCGCGCGTGACATCGCGCGGGAGATGCGCCGGGTGCTGTCCATCTGGCGCGTGGAGGACATGACCTATGCCCAGTGACGGCTTTGGGCGCCTGACGCGCGCGCTGGGCCGGCGCCTGCCCCGGCGCGCCGGGGCCGCGCGCGGCGACGTGATGTTCACAAAGCGCGACCTGGCGCGCATGATCTGGCCGCTTATGCTCGAGCAGACGCTGTCGCTTACGATAGGCATGGCCGACACCGCGATGGTCACGCGGGTGAGCGCGGCGGCGCTGTCGGGCGTGTCGCTGGTGGACAGTATAAACGTGGTGCTGGTGCAGCTGTTCTCGGCGCTGGCGACCGGCGGCGCGGTGGTATCGGCGCAGTACCTGGGCCGGGGCGACCTGGGCAACGCGCGCGACTCGGGGCGGCAGCTGTACGTGCTGTGCCTGCTGCTGTCGGGCGCGATGGCGCTGGCGGCGGCGGCGCTGCGCACGCCGATACTCTCGCTGATATTCGGCAGCATAGAGCCCGACGTGATGAGCAGCGCGCAGGTGTACTTCCTGCTTACGGCGCTGAGCTATCCGTTCCTGGGGCTGTACAACTCGGGCGCGGCGCTGTACCGGTCGATGGGCAAGACCAACGTGACGCTGCTGATATCGATACTGATGAACGTGATAAACGTCGTCGGCAACGCGATAACGATATACATGTTCGGCATGGGCGCGGCGGGCGCGGGCCTGGCCACGCTTATATCGCGCATAGCGGGCGGCATAATGATAACCTGGCTGCTCAGGGACGCGCGCAACACGCTGTGCGTGCGCTCGTATTCGTTCAGGCTGGGCCGGGACATGGTGGCGCGGATACTGCGCATAGGCGTGCCCAGCGGGCTGGAGAACAGCATGTTCTCGTTCGGCAAGCTGCTGGTGGCGTCGCTGGTGTCGTCGCTGGGCACGGCGGCGATAGCGGCCAACGCCGTGGGCAACAACCTGGCGGTGATGCAGAACATGCCGGGCATGGCGATAAACCTGGCGATAGTGACGGTGGTGGGGCGCGTGATGGGCGCGGGCCAGCGCGACGAGGCGCGCCGCTATACGCGGATGCTGATGGGGCTGGTCTACATATGCAACTGGGTGCTCAACGTGCCGATGATAGCGTTTGCCGAGCCGCTGGTCAGGCTGTTCGGGCTGGACGCGGCGAGCGTGCCGGACGCGGTGTGGATTGTCGTGTTCCACGGCGCATGGTCGCTGTTCACCTGGCCGATATCGTTCTCGCTGCCCAACACGCTGCGTGCGGCGGGCGACGTGCGGTACACTATGACGGTGTCGGTCGTGAGCATGTGGATATTCCGGGTGCTGCTGAGCTATGTGCTGGCCTGGTACGGGCTGGGGCTCAAGGCGGTCTGGATAGCGATGATAACCGACTGGGCGGTGCGCGGCGCGCTGTTCGTGTGGCGCTACCGCGGCGACCGCTGGCTGGAGAAGAAGGTGGTCTGACGGCGCAGGTGGGCGCGCGGCCCGCGTGCGGCACGCGGTTGTTCGCGTCGCGGCGACAAGGGCCTGAACGGCAGACAGTGCGGCATGCCCGGCGCACAGCAGCATGCCAGCGCGCCACGGCCGGAACGGCAGGCAGGGCGGCATGTCCGGCGCACAGTATCGTGCCAGCGCACCACGGCCGGAACGGCAGACAGTGCGGCATGCCCGGCGCACAGTATCATGCCAGCGCGCTTCAGTCGGAACGGCAGGGCGGCGCGCCGGCGCTGCGCAGCATGATGGGAACAGCAGCCTGAATGGCGGACTGCGGCGTCATTCGATTTGAAATATGCGCGGCGGCCCGGGCGACATGCCCGCCCGCCGCGCGACTTTGACGAGGTACTGGAAATGAGATACATAGGCGACGACAGTTTCATACACGAGTTCACGCCCGACCTTGCGCCGGTCGCGACGCTCAGCCCCGGCGAGCGCGCCACGGTGCGCACGGTGGACTGCTACTGCAACGCGCTCCGGCGCGACGGCGATCCCTGGCTGGAGCTGCGCAGGCACGTGCCCGGCCCCAACCCGGCGACCGGCCCGATAGCGATAGCGGGCGCGCAGCCCGGCGACACGCTGGCGGTCAACATACTGGCGATACGCCCCGACGCGCAGGGCGCGATGAACGTGCGCGCGGGCGTGGGCGGACTGGGCGAGTACATAGAGGGCTGCGAGACGCGCGTGTTCCCGATAGTGGACGGATACGTCGACTTCTTCGGGCGCAGGCTGCGCGCCGCGCCTATGATAGGCGTTATAGGCGTGGCCACGGCCGGGGCCAACGGCGCGATCTGCACCGAGACGCCCCACATGCACGGCGGCAACATGGACGACCGCCACATAACCGCGGGCGCAACGGTGTACCTGCCGGTCAGCCAGCCGGGCGCGCAGCTGGCGCTGGGCGACGTGCACGCGCTGATGGGCGACGGCGAGGTCGCGATCTGCGGGCTGGAGTGCGCTTCCGAGGTCGACATCTGCTGTGAGCTGATAAAGGGCCGCGCCGAGCCCTGGCCGGTGGTGCGCGACGCGCAGGGCTGCTACCGGGTCAACTGCTCGGCGGGCACGCTGGACGAGGCGGCCAAACTCGCGCGCGAGGCGCTGCTGGGGTTCCTGGAGCGCCGGCTGGACGGCATGACGCGCAACCATATCGCGATGCTGATGAGCCTGGCGGGCGACCTGGAGATAGCGCAGATAGTCGACCCGCTGGTGACCTGCCGCATGGGCATGCGCGCGGGCGTGCTGCCCGAGCTGGAGTTCTGACGCGGCGCGGGATGAGGCGGCGCGGCGATGCGGGCGCGCGGAGTATGCCGCGGTCATGGCGAATGATAGCGCACCGGCACGACGGGCGCGCTGTGGGAACGGCGATGCAGCGGCGTGCGGCGCATGTGCGGCGGTCTGGTACAGGCTGGTGCGAAGGCGATGCCGCGCGGGTATGCGGGGCAGCTGTACCGCCCGGCATGGCGCGCGCCCAGCAGGACACGCCTGTGCGCGGGCCCGCCCGCTGCGGTCGGCGCGGCGCGAAGCAGACAGCCGGCGGATACCGGGCATGAGAGCAAAACGGAGGTAATCACATGAAGAACTTTGAGTTTTACAGCCCGACGCACTACGTGTTCGGGCGGGGCGCGGAGCTGAAGGCCGGCGCGGAGCTGGCCAAACTGGGGTGCGGGCATGTGCTGGTGCACTACGGCGGCGGCTCGGCGGTCAGGTCGGGCGTGCTGGGCCGGGTCACGGACTCGCTGGACGCGGCCGGCATACGCTACGAGCTGCTGGGCGGAGCGCAGCCCAACCCGCGCAGCGGCCTTGTGTACAGGGGCATAGAGCTGTGCAAGGCGCAGGGCATCGACGGCGTGCTGGCGGTGGGCGGCGGCAGCGCGATAGACTCGGCCAAGGCGATAGCCACCGGCGTGGCATACGGCGGGGACTTCTGGGACATGTTCGACGGCAGCGCGGCGGTGCCGGGCGCACTGCCGCTGGGCGTGGTGCTGACGATGGCGGCGGCGGGCTCGGAGGGCTCCAACAGCTGCGTGATAACCAATGAGGACGGCATGCTCAAGCGCTCGACGTCGTCGGACTACAACCGGCCGCGGTTCGCGCTGATGAACCCGGAGCTGACGTTCACGCTGGGCGCGTACCAGACGGCGTGCGGCGTGGCCGACATGATGAGCCACGTGTTCGAGCGGTACTTCACCAACGTGCCGGACGTGGCGCTGACCGACCGGCTGTGCGAGGCGGTGCTGAGCGCGATAGTGGAGGCGGCGCCGCGCGCGATAGCCTGCCCGGACGACTACGAGGCGCGCGCGACGCTTATGTGGGCCAGCACGCTGGCGCACAACGACACCTGCGGCCTGGGCCGCGAGCAGGACGGCGCGAGCCACAAGCTGGCGCACGAGATATCGGCGCTGTACGACACCGCGCACGGCGCGACGATGGGGCTGATATTCCCGGCGTACATGCGCTACCAGCTGGACTACGCGACGACGCGGCTGAGCCGGCTGGCGGTCAACGTGTGGGGCTGCCAGCTCGACTACGAGCACCCCGAGCGCACCGCGCTGGAGGGCATACGCCGCTACGAGCGGTTCCTCAAGGGCCTGGGGCTGCCGCGCAGCTTTGCCGAGATAGGCGCGCGGCGCGAGGACATACCCAGGCTGATAGCCAAGGTGCGCCGCCGCGCGGACAGGCTGGTGGGCAACTTCCACCCGATGAACGACGAGGACATGCGCGCGGTGTACGAGCTGGCGTGCGACGGCGCGGAGTGACGCGCGGGCGCGGCGGTGCGGCGCAGATGCTGATGCCGGTTGCATGACGCCGGCGGCGGATATGCTTGATAAGCATCCCGGGGCAATGCGTCCCGGGATGTTTCATACCGTGGGCAATGCGCTGACTGCTGGATGCTGCGAGGTTCTCCAAACTCGATTTTGCTCATGCGTATTTTGAGTTGTACAAAACGATGCGGTGACATCAGCTATATGACCATCATGTGCGAAATGAGACTATGACGATTGCAACATGGGCCGAACGGCTGGCGCGGTAACGGCTTTGTCGATAAAGTGAAGCGTTCTGGGCAATGCGTCACGGGATGTTTTATACCGTGGGCAATGCGCTGACCGCTGAAACATCTGTTTACCTCAGAATAATTATAAATGAAACGGCAAACTACGCTTCGGCATAGGCCGCACGCCCAGGTTTCGCCGAAAACGACACTTATCATTTCAAAATCAACCGAACTGTCTGAACGCGGATTGACGTTTCGATAAACAGAACCGCCACAGAAGCGGTACGTCCCAGGATGGCGCGGCAAATGGCAAGCCCGGGTCGCCGGATGCGCGGTGTTCTCTGATGTGATTCAAATTTATATATAAATACAGACGCGAAACAGCGCCGCAACATCAACTGGATTTGAGCAACTTTGCAGAAAGCGACTGTTATTGCAAACCGGCCTACCGATACGCGGATCGCCCTGTCAATTAACATAACCATACCAAGGGCAATGCGCCCAGGGCTGGTTTGCCGTGCTCAGGTATTGCGCATGCTCTGTGCGCGCAAACCGGGCAGACACAAGTGCACATTGCGGGCGCGCGTTACGTGCGCCGCACCCGCGCTGCCGCCGGACGAATAAAGGGTACGCCCGCCGTCATCCCAGTATCATGAACCAGTTGTCGTCCTGTTCATTCAATATGTGCGTGTTCTCGAACCCGTGCTTTTCGTAGAACCGGAGCGCGGCCAGGTTGTCCCCGTGGCATTCCAGCAGGAGCGGCATGTGGCCGTACTCGGCCCGTATGGCGTTTATCGCCATGTTCAGCGCGGCCGAGCCTATGCCCTGGCGCCGGTACCCGGAATCCATGAGAAAGCCGAGCACCCTGAAATACCCTGTTCCCTTTAACTCGGCGGGGTCGCGCTCATCTTCGATGGCCTCGCCCAGCAGTATTATGCCCACGTACCGGCCTAGATGCTTTATCGCGTAACAGTGGCCCGGGGGCCGTGCTGGCTGCCGTACTTTGCCAGCGCTATCGTGTCGGCCACAGCTTCGACGTAGCTGACGGGCACGTCTGCGCGGCGTATCCGGAGCAGCTGCGCCTCGTTTGCGTCGCTGAGCAGTTCCAGCTCTGTCATGTTGTACTCCTTCGGCGCTCACGCGCCGCGCCCGTCAGCCGCGCACACGGGTATGCCCTCGGCGTCCAGCCGCAGCAGATAGAAGAACCTCAGCCATTCGGGCTGGCGCGCGACTTCGCCCGCCAGCCGGAGCAGCGTGCGCCGGCCCACGCGCCTATCCAGCACCGCCAGCAGCCGCACCAGCGGGTCCTCATGGCACAGGCTCGCGCTTATCGGGGACTGGGTGTATATCCTTATCGCGTCGGTGACGTAGCATATATCGAATACGCCGTCGTCGATGGCGCGGCGCTTTACCAGCTCCTCTATGCGGGCGTTGATGGCGCGACGCCTTACCAGCGCCTCTTTGCAGGCGATGCGGGGGCC
>CAWVGT010000288.1:0-4929 GCA_963928645.1 Candidatus Fimadaptatus sp. | reverse complement strand
TGATTGCGGGTTCAGTGCTAATGCTGTCGCGCGGATAGCGCGGGAGCTGGTTTGCGTTTCCGTAGTAATCTGCTGAACAGCTCGCATTGATGGCTTTGCGGCAGGAGACAGAGGGTTTGGCGCTAAAGCCGTCGTGCGGATAGCGCGGGAGCTGGCTTGCGTTTCGGAAGTAATTCGCTGAACAGCCCGCATAGATGGCATTGCAGTGGGTTTAGGCGGGTTCGGCGCTAAAGCTATCGTGAGGATTGCGCTGGGTGGTTAGCTTGCGCTTCTGGGTAATGCGTCGAGTTGTTTACTTGTATGGCGTGACGGCGGGTTCAGTGCTAAAGCCGTCGTGCGGATAGCACTGGGAGGTTAGCTTGCGCTTCTGGGCGTTGCGCCGAGCGGTCTGCTTGTATGGCATGACGGCGGGTTCGGAGCGATAGCCGACGTATGGTTGGCGCGTGAGCTGGCTTGCGTTTCCGTAGTAATTCGCCGAGCAGCCCGCATGGATGGCATATCGACAGTTGACGGCGGATTCGGCGCGAGAGCTCCCGCACTGATGATCGGACATAAGCCCGCACTCCTGAGATGATGCGTCGCATAGTTCGCTTTGATGGCATCGCGGCAGGCGGCGTGCTTGCGCGCGAAGGCCGTCGCGCCGGTTCAGCGGGGTGCGCCGCGCGTAATTCCATAAAAAATTAACCAAACCCGGCCGGTTTGCCCGCAAAAAGCCGCGCGGCTGCGGTATACTCTTGTGCGTGGAGGTGGCCGATGAAGCGAATACTGAGCGGACGACGGCTGGCGGCGCTGTGCGTGCTGGCGGCGCTGGGGCTGGCGGGGTTGGGCGCTTATGCGGCGTGGCTGTTCCGCTATTCGGGCGCGAGCGCGGTGACGGCGCGCGCCGACGCGCATGAGCCGGATGCGGATTACTCGCTGGACATAACGCCGTATTACGATGTGGGCGCGCTCTACGTGCGGCAGACCATAGAGTTCACCAACCCGGGCGCGGCGCTGGATAGGCTGGTGCTGTGCGTGCCGGGCAATGCGTACAGGCGCACCACGACCGCGCCGCTGGACTCGGAGGCGTTTGACGAGGCGTTCGGCGAGAACTATTCGCCGGGCGGGCTGGAGTTCGAGGTCGTGTCGGTCGACGGGCGCGAGGTCGAGTGGGGCGTGTCGGGCACGAGCGAGGCGCTGGTGACGCTGCTGTGCGATGTAGAGGCCGGCGCGCAGGCGACGGTTTACCTGGAGTATTACGCGCTTATACCCGAGTTCGAAGGCGCGGGCGGCTTTGGCGACGGCGAGTGGCGGCTGGGCGAGTTCTATCCATACCTGGCGTGGCTGGAGGACGGCGAGTGGACGGCATACGCGCCCGAGTACGTGGGCCAGTACGCGTGCGCGCCGACGGCTGACTTTGACGTGACGCTGCACGCGCAGAGCGGCTATGAGGTGATATCCACCGGCGCGGCGCAGCTCGAGTCCGAGGCCGACGGCTGGGCGAGCTGGCGCATAACCGCAAACGACGCGCGCGAGCTGGGCATAGTGATGCGCACGGGCGGCTGTGCGTACGAGCGCGAGGTCGCCGGCGTGAAGGTGCGCGTGTACGCGCGCGAGCGCACGCTGGCCCGCCGCGCGGTCGACGTGGCGGCGGCGGCGGTGGAGTACATGGCCGGCGTCTGCGCCTATCCGTACAGCAAGCTCGACATAGTGCTGGGCGAGTACGCCGGGCGCGACTGGTCGGTGAGCGGACTGATAATAGCCGACCTAGACGACTGGGCGGCGCAGCTGCCCTATCTCGTGGCGCGGCAGTGGTGGGGCGGGCTGGTCGGCTGCGACGTGCTCGCCGAGCCCTGGCTCAGCGAGGCGCTGGCGCAGTACTGCGCGCTGGAGTGCGCGCGCACGGCCGGGCTGGACAGCTACGCGCCGCTGCGCGAGGCGATCGACGCGGCGGTCGACATGACGCTGCCGGGCGGCCTGACGGTCGAGAGCGACGCGAGCGCGTTCAGCTCGTGGCAGGACTACATAAACGTGCTGCGCTACCGCGGCGCGGCGGTAATGGAGATACTGGACATGGCCATGGACGGTGGGCTGAAGGCGGCGCTGGGCGAGTATGCGCGCGCCAACGCGTTTGAGTTTGCGCGGCGCGACGACTTCATCGCGGCGCTTGAGGCGGCCACCGGCGAGGACTGGAGCGCGTGGCTGGGCGAGACGCTGCAGGGCATCGGCCAGGCCGGCTGAGCCGCGGCGCAGTGGAAGGAGTGAAAGTTGATGCGGGCAAGTGACATAGTGCTGTACGTCACGCTGGGCTTCATGCTGATATGCTTCGTGGCGTGGCTGTGGCAGTCGATAGTCAAGCGGCGGCGGCTGGAGGACGACATCGCCGAGCGCCGCGACGCCGATCCGGGCGAGGACGCCGCGCAGCCGCGCGGGGATGAGCCGCCGCGCGGGTGAGGCGCGGAAGGGTCGGCGGATTTGGGGGCATGACCTGCGCATGGGGCGGTCGCTTTGTGGCGGCGGCTCCTTTTTTTATCTGATTTGCATATGATATATGCAATACGATGCGCATATGCTAACGACGACTAAATGATATGCAAAAAACACGCAAGTTGCTATTGACAAACGGACGCAAATGTGGTATAATATACACCATAAGCAACACTGTTACGCAATGTATTGCATATTATGTTTGGGCGGATGCGGATGCGGATGCGGATGCGGATGCGGATGCGGATGCGGATGCGGATGCGGATGCGGATGCGGATGCGCATAAATCCGACTTTGCGCGGGCGTCCGCCATCGATATGCAATGAATTGCACGCATTGTAATGCGTAGATGCGGAGGTGTCAAATGGCCAGAAGGGATAGCGCGCTGCCGGCGATGTGCGGCGCGACCAAATCCGAGCGCCGGCTGTTGGCGCGCCTGCCCGACGAGCCGCGGGCGCTGCTGTATCAGCAGATCGAGCTGCTGGCGCTGCGCGAGCGGAGAGCACTGCGCGCATTGAGCGCGCTGGAGAAGGCGACGCGCGGCGCGCCCGAGGCGCTGGAGGAGCACGCGCAGAAGGAGGCCCGGGTGTGCGGCAAGGCCGCCGTGGACAGCGAACAGACCTCGCTTGAGCACACGACGCGCCGCAGCAGCGCGTTTAGCGCGCGACAGGAGCTGGATGCGCAGCTGGGCCGGCTAAATGAACAGAAGCTAAAGGCCATAGAGCTGCTCGCGCGGCTGGACGAGCGCCAGGGCGACCAGTCGGGCGGAGTGCGGCTCTCGATATGTATACCCGACAACGGCCGCGCGCGCGTGGAGCCCGAGCCCGAGCGCGCGGCGCTGGCCGACGCGTCCACGACCGCGCTGCCCGAATGCGACATGGCGGCGCGCGCGGCGGACGCCGAGCCGGGTTAAGGCGCGGCCCGGTGCGCGGGGAGATGGGGCGCATCGCTGAGCCCGGCCCGGCGGATGAGGTGCGCATCGCGCCGCAGCCCGGCCCGCAACAGCGGTTCCTGGAGTCGGACGCCGACATAGTGATATACGGCGGCGCGGCGGGCGGCGGCAAGACGTACGCGCTGCTGCTGGAGGCGCTGCGCAACGTGGATGTGCCGGGGTTCGGCGCGGTGATATTCCGCCGCAACGCAAATCAGATACTGGCGCAGGGTGGGCTGTGGGACACCTCGCGCGACATATACTCGGGCCTGGCGCAGATGCGGCTCACGCCCACGCCGCGCTGGCTGTTCCCATCGGGCGCGCGGATATCGTTCGCGTGCCTGGAGGACGAGGCCGCGGTGCTCAAGTGGCAGGGTAGCCAGATAGCGCTGATATGCTTTGACGAGCTGACGCATTTCAGCCGCGCGCAGTTTTTCTACATGCTCTCGCGCAATCGCTCGACCTGCGGCGTGCGGCCGTACGTGCGCGCGACCTGCAACCCGGACAGCGACAGCTGGGTGGCGGAGCTGGTCAGCTGGTGGATATCGCCCGAGACCGGCTACCCGCTGCCCGAGCGCTCGGGGGCAAAGCGCTACATGGTGCGCACCGGCGATTCGCTGTGCTGGGCGGACACGCCCGACGAACTGGCTCAGCGGCTGCGCGGCACCGAGTGGGAGGGCGTCGCGCCCAAGAGCGTGGCGTTCATAGCCTCGACGCTGGCCGACAACCGGATACTCATGCAGCGCGATCCGGGCTATCTGGCCAACCTGATGGCGCTGCCGACGGTGGAGCGCGAGCGGCTGCTGGGCGGCAACTGGAAGATACGGCGCGCCTCGGGCGCGTACTTCAGCCGGGCGCGGGTCAACATGCTGCCCGAGCCGCCGGACGACGTGGTGCGCTGCGTGCGCGCCTGGGATCTGGCCGCGGGCGAGGAGCGCGCGGGCTCGGACGCGGCGTACACCGCGGGCGTGCTGCTGGGCCGGCGCAAAGGCGGGCGGTATGTGGTGCTGGACGTGATCAACCGGCGCATGAGCGCGGGCGACGTGCGCGCGTGCGTGCTGGCCACGGCGGCGGCCGACCGCGCCCGCTACCGCAACGTGCGCGTGCGCCTCAACCAGGATCCCGGCCAGGCCGGCAAGGATCAGGCCGAGCAGTACCTGAAGCTGCTGGCCGGATACGCGGTCAGCATAGTGCGCGAGACCGGTTCCAAGACCGCGCGCGCCGAGCCGTTCTCGGCGCAGTGGCAGGGGCTGGCGGGCGCGGCGCATGGCAATGTGGACGTGGTGGTGGCGGATTGGAACACGGATTACTTCGCGCAGCTGGAGAGCTTTCCCGACTCGCGCTTTAAGGACATGGTGGACGCCAGCGCTACGGCGCTGAACGAGCTGGAGCGGGGCGCGCCGGCGCAGGGATTGCCTGATGGTGGCAAGCTGGGTTCGGTGTCTCGGTGGCGGGAGTAGCTTTGCGGTGGGGTTATTGACAGTGTGGCATGGACGTGGCGTCGACAACTGGAATGCGGATTGGTTCGTGCA
>CAWVGT010000287.1:0-25312 GCA_963928645.1 Candidatus Fimadaptatus sp. | reverse complement strand
CGGCATGAACGCGCAGTACTTGTCCAGCACCTCGCGTATGCGCGCCGGCTCCAGGAAGTCCAGGCTGTCCTCGTTCATGTAGAGCGTCATCGTGCTGCCGCGGGTCGCGCGGTCGCCCTCGCTCATGTCGTACTCCATGCCGTCGCTGGACACCCAGCGCACCGGCTGTGCGCCCGGCTGCCAGCTCAGCGTGTCTATCTGCACCTTGTCAGCCGCCATGAACGCCGAGTAGAAGCCCAGGCCGAAGTGGCCGATTATGCCATCGCCGCCCTCCTTGTCGCCCTTGTACTTCTCTATGAACTCGGTTGCGCCCGAGAACGCCACCTGCGTTATGTACTTCTCGACCTCGTCGGCGGTCATGCCCACGCCGTTGTCTATGAAGCGCAGGAGCTTACGCTCCTTGTCGACCTCTATGTACACCGCATAGTCATCCTGCGCCTCGGTCTCGCCGCGCGAGGCCAACAGCTTCAGCTTGGCTATCGCGTCGCAGCCGTTGCTGACCAGCTCGCGCACGAATATATCCTTGTCTGAGTACAGCCACTTCTTTATTATAGGCATTATGTTTTGCGCATGTATTGAAATTGTGCCCTTCTTCTCGCTCATCGTTAAGCCTCCAATTGATGTGGCGCGGCGCGTCCGCCTGCGCAACTCGATATGTTTATATTTTAGTCATACGCATCTCGATTGTCAAGCATTTTTTAGCACTCGACGACCGAGAGTGCTAATAATTCGCAAGATTTAACATCGCGCGCGACAAAGGCCGCCGGCAGCGCGCCGGCGGCCCGGTTCAGGCCCGTACTATCGCCTGGTCAGCCAATACTTGCGCTTAACCCCGTCGCCGGGCTCCTCAAAGCGCGCCCATGCGCAGCCCTGAGCGACCAGATAGTGATGTATCGCGTTGTCCCGATCCACGTTGCCGGGCACCAGCGCCAGCAGCCCGCCTGGCCGGAGCACGCGCAGCATCTCGCGCCACTCGGCCTCGGGCTGGTCGCCATATACATGCCCCGCCACCACCGCATCGGCAAACCCGTCCTCAAACGGCAGCGCGTCCATCAGCCCGTCCACCACGTGCACATTGCCGCAGCCCCGCCGCTCGGCCTCGCAGCGCAGGTAGCGCCGGAGGTTGCCGACCGGCTCGACGCCGTACACCTCGCGCGCCAGGCCCGCCAGCGCGAACGTCTGCTTGCCGGTGCCCGGGCCGATATCGACGACGCGCCGACCGGCAAAGTCGCACAGCTCCGTCAGCTCGCGCTCGTCCCAGCCGTTGTGGGGGCGGTCGGCGTATGTCTGGGGTTCCAACGCGTATATCATCCAGTCCTCAAACGCCTGCAGTATGTCGCCGCACGCGGCGCGCAGCTGCTCGGCATCCGGCTCGGGCAGCGCGGCGGCTTCGGCGGTCAGCCCGTCCACCCAGCGCGCCTTGCCCAGGCACTTGTGCGCTATGAACCAGGCGATGTGCGGCCGCGCGCGCAGCACCAGCGCCCACTGGCGGCGCAAATAATCCTCGGGTATCCAGTTCAGCTGGCACTCCTCCAGCAGCAGCAGCGAATCTATCGATTGCTCGCGTATGTCCTTCATCCAGTTAAGCGGCATGAGCTCATCCTTTCACCGTTCAACCCGGCGCGCCGCCCGATTCGGCGTATTTAGCGGCGCGCGCCCTCCGTGGCATGCTTCATGTTCAGCATCTCCTTTCTGCGTCAACTGATCACATATTAACATGCCGGCGTCGCGGCGTCAAGCCGGAATGCGCGCTTTGGGCCCCGGCACGCAAAAGTGCCCGTCGCGCACGCGGCGGGCGCACAAACCGCTGACAACGCCCGGCGGCTGGAGAGCCGGTTTACTCCAAACATTCATTTGCAATATCCAATTGTTGATGTTGCAAGGCTGAACCAATGCGAGCAGCAATCCGCTTTCATTTGCATGTTCTGCCGGTTGTTTTGCACGTCTGGCCAAGCAGACCGTGTGAGGCATACATTATCTATAGACAGCGCCCGCCGCGCATGCGGCGCGGCGGGCGGTAAGGAGGCGGCGCGCCACTGAGGCGCGCCTGATGGAGGTAGCGCAGCGTCATTCAGCCTTTTGCGCGTTGCGGTTGCCTATCGTTATCTTGCGCGAATTGTCGACCGGCTCCTGCGGCTTTACCTTAGGCAGCATCACGCTCAGCACGCCGTCGGTGTAATCGGCACTGATCGCCTGCTGGTCGATGCCGCTGACGTCGAACGACCTCATGAACTTGCCGCTGCGGCGCTCGGAGTACACGTAGTTGTGGCGCTCGTCCTTGTTCTCGTTCTTGAACTCGGCGCTGATGGTGAGCGTGTCGTCCTTGATCGACAGGTCGATGTCGTCCTGCTTCACGCCCGGCAGCTCCGCCTGCAGCTCGAACTTGTCGCCCAGATCCTTGACGTCCACCCGGAACGCCGACGAGCCAAACCAGTCGCCCATGTCGAAGAACCTGTCAAACAGCGAGTCGGAGAACCAGCCATTGTTCCTGCGGGAAAGCTCATTGTTGTTGCGGTACGGTATCAGAGTATACATAATCTATTCCTCCTTGAAATCGATTTGTCTGCTTAGTATTGACCTTGACCGCTTAGTTTATGTAAGTCAAAGTCAGTTGAATTGCCGATCGGGGCGCTCGCCCTGCGCGCCGCCGCGCCCCGGTCGGGGTGGGGGCGGTTCGGGCTCCGCTGCGCCTTGCGCACCGGCGGCCCGGGGGCTTCGCTCGGTTCCCGGGCTTGCTGTCCGGTTCCTTTGCTCTTCCCTTTCGACGTGTTTATTATACCTCATTGGTCAAAGAAAGTCAAAGGCAATAGGCGGATGGTTTGACGTGTTTCCGTGAAATTCGGGAATTATTCGATGTTAGATCATTCGCTCTCACTTGTTCTTCAAATTTCGAATACTATCTCTGGATTTCGTATAAACTTTGACCTATTCTGATTTTTGTTTTGACCAATCGGCTTGGGTATAGTTTGCCGGACGCGCCTGTGTGCTGCGGTTTATCGGGTTTGTTGCTATGCGATGGCAGGTATGCTGGTTTGACCTTTGTGCTTCGTTGAGGGCGCAGCGAACGCAACTCTGCCTTTTCTGAACGCTTCAGGTTCGCTTGACCAATCGAGTCACTTATTCGAGTTAGCACTTGGCTCAACAGCTTGGGTACCTTCGCACGGTTCACGCTTTATTGACCCTTGCGCGATCTTGTGCGCCTTGGATTTATATGACCATTTCGCTATATTTTTCTTGCCGGACATGCCTGTGCACCGCGGTTTTTCGGCTTGGCTACTATGCGGCAACACACGCCAGTTTAACCATCGTGTGGCGTTAAGAGCGCAGTGAACGCCGGTCTACCCTTAAACGCTTCCGGTTCACCTGGCCAATCAATCAACTTACTCGGGCAAACGCACAACTCAACAGCATGGGTATCTTTGCACGGTTCGCGTTTTGCGGCCTGTGTGCGAGCTTATCGCCTTGGTCTGATTTAACCAATTCGCTTGGATGTTGCTTGCCAGACATGCCTATGCACCGCAGTTTATCGGCTTGGCTACCGTGCGGCAACACACGCCGGTTTGACCTTTGTATGGCATTGAGGGCGTAGCGAACGTCAGTCTATCCTTAAACGATTCCGGTTCACCTGGCCAATCAATCAACTTGTTCGGGTAAACGCAAAGCTCAGAAGCATGGGTATCTTTGCACGGTTCACGTTTCGCGGCCTGTGTGCGAGCTTGTTCGCCTGCGTCTAATGTGGCCAATCCACCTGGTATCGCTTGCCGGACGCGCCTGTGCGCTGCGGTTATCGACTTGGCTGCTGCGCGGCGGCAGGTGCGCGGTTTGACCTTTACGGCGTTGAGTAGCACAGCTATCGCGGGTTTTCCTTATGAAACCTTCCGGTTCGTTTGACCAATCAAGCCATTTATTCAGGTTGGCGCTCAGCTCACCAGCATGAGCACCTTGTATGATCCACATTCTGCAACCCGCATGCAAGCTCATACTCCTGTTCATAATCAGTTCGCTCACCTTATGCGATTTTAGAAGCGTAATATCTTACCGGCTGTGCCGCTTTACATGATATCACCTCTACTGCATGGCGTCTGAGCTCAGCGCCCGCACGCCACAGCATGAGCACTGCCTCCGCACGCTGCACCTGTCCACCTCACCAGCCCGACCCCATCCGCGCGTCGTACCCGCATATCACTTCCTGCCCATCGCATCCACATCTCGCGCCCATACTCCACGCCTGTGCATCGAACTGTGCATGCCGCATTTGCACGTGCCTTCCCACGTCGCGTCCGTGCGCCACACAGCCCGCACCGCCTCCACCTGCCCCCGCACGCAAAAGCGCGCCCGCAGGCCAATGCCCGCCGGGCGCGCTCTCCAACGCAACCGACCCAACCTCAAAGCTCGGCGCGCAGCTCCGTAACCGGATCCAGCGCCGTCGCCGCGACGTACGGTGCGCCGCGCGAGGCCCTGCTCTCTATCTTGATCTCCTCGGTGTTGAGCCGCGTCTCGCCCGAGCGCTGCACGACCGTCACGTCGTACGGCAGCCGCACGCTCAGCGCGCCCACCAGCTGCGTGCCGTTCGCGCCGCTCTTGAGCAGCCCGAAGCACTTGGCGCCCTTGCCGCCGCGCGCCTGCGGCTCGAAGTCCACCAGCAGGCAGCGCTTCATATAGCCCCGGTCGCTGGCCAGCAGCAGCTCGCCCTCCGGCTCGAACGGCAGCGCCGCGATGCACTCGTCGCCCGCGCCCAGGTTGATGCCGCGCACGCCCAGCCCCACGCGCCCGGTCGCGCTGACCTCGTCCAGGCCGAACGCTATCGCCATGCCCGCGGCCGTCACCATCAGCGCCCGGCTCTCGCCGCGCAGCTCGCGCACCGTCAGCAGCGCGTCGCCCGGCCTGAGCTTTAGCGCCGCGAACTTGGCCCCGCGCACCACGAACTGCGCGAACTCGGTCTGCTTTATCATGCCCTGGCGCGTGGCCAGCATCAGCATGCCCGGCGGGTTCGCGTCGGCCAGTTCGATTATCGACACTATGTTCTCGTCCTGCTCCAGCCCCGCCAGCAAGCCGCCCGGCGTGCTGCCGCGTTGGCTGGGCTTGACGTCGGGCACCGCGCTGACCGGCAGCGTGAAGCAGTTGCCCTTGTCGGTAAAGCACAGCAGCCGCCGCGCCGTGTCGGTGTCGAACACGAACGCGGGCCGGTCGGCGTCGTCCTGCGCCATCAGCTTTTCGTACTGCCGGCGCGGCATGCGCTTGAAGAACCCGCCGCGCGTCAGCATCGCCGTCGTCGGGTCGGGCGCGGGCGCCTCTTCCTCGGGCTCGGGCAGCTCGGCGTCGGGCTTTACCAGCTGCGTGCGGCGCTCGTCGCCGTACTTATCGGCTATCGCGCTCAGCTCGTCCTTTATGACCTTGAGCAGCTTCTTTTCGCTCTTTAATATGCCCTCCAGCCGGCTTATCAGCGCCTCGATCTCCTTGTACTCGCGCCTGAGCTCGAGTATCTCCAGGTTGGTCAGCCGCTGCAGCCGCATGTCCAGTATCGCCTGCGCCTGTACCTCGGTCAGCTCCAGCTCGCGCATCAGCGCCTCGCGCGCCGCCTTGGGGTTCTTGCTGCCGCGTATCAGCGCTATCACGAAGTCCAGCCGGTCGACCGCGATTATCAGGCCCTGCAATATGTGCTCGCGCGCGCGCGCCTTGTCGAGGTCGAACTGCGTGCGCCGGCGCACCACGTCCTGCTGGTGCCGTATGAAGTAGTGTATCACGTCCTTGAGCCCCAGCTGGCGCGGCTTGCCGTCGGCTATCGCCACGATGTTCACGCCGAACGTGGTCTGCAGATCCGAGTACCTGTACAGCAGCCGCAATGTGCGCTCCGGGTCGACGTCGCGCTTTAGCTCTATCACCGCGCGCATGCCGGTGCGATCGGACTCGTCGCGTATGTCGTATATGCCGTTTACCTTCTTGTCCTCGGACAGCTTGAGTATGCGCTCCAGCAGCGCCGACTTGGACACCTGGTACGGCATCTCGGTCAGCACCAGCAGCTTGCGCCCCGCCGGGCCGTCCTCCACGCTCATGCGCGCGCGCACCTGCAGCTTGCCCCGCCCGGTCTCATACGCGCGCTCCAGCTCGCCGTTGTCTATCAGCAGCCCGCCCGTCGGGAAGTCCGGGCCCTTGACGTACTGCATCAGCTCGAGCGTGGTTATGTCGGGCCGGTCTATCTGCGCTATCGTGGCCGAGATCACCTCGCGCAGGTTGTGCGGAGGTATGTTAGTCGCCAGACCCACCGCTATGCCCGACGCGCCGTTGACCAGCAGGTTCGGGAACCGCCCCGGCAGCATGTCCGGCTCCTTGAGCGAGTCGTCGAAGTTCAGCCTGAACGGCACGGTCTCCTTGTCTATGTCGCGCAGCAGCTCCAGCGCCAGCGGCGTCATGCGCGCCTCGGTGTATCGCATCGCCGCCGGGCTGTCGCCGTCTATCGAGCCGAAGTTGCCGTGGCCGTCCACCAGCAGCCCCCGCATCACGAACGGCTGCGCCATGCGCGCCAGCGCGTCGTACACCGAAGTATCGCCGTGCGGGTGGTATTTGCCCAGGCAGTCGCCGACTATGCGCGCGCACTTGCGGTGCGGCTTGTCGGGGCTGAGGCCCAGCTCCAGCATCGTGTAGAGTATGCGGCGCTGCACCGGCTTCAAGCCGTCCTCCACGCGCGGCAGCGCGCGCTCGAGTATTACGTATTCCGAATACGGCAACATGCTGTCGTGCATGACCTCTTCCATCGGCTGCTGTATTATGACTTCATTTGACATGTCCGGCAGATCCGGTTTCCTTGCCATCTTCTCACCTCAGTTGCGGATATTGGCGCGCTGCCGTCGCCGGCGCTCAGCCGTTCTCGATGCGGCCCTCGAAGTTGTCCTCGCGGTTGAAGTTGGCGTACTGGGCGATGTAGTCGCGCCGCGGCTCGACCTTGTCGCCCATCAGCACGCTTACCATCTTCTCGGCCTCGGCGCCGTCCTCGATAGTTACCTGCATCAGCTTGCGGCGCTCGGGGTTCATAGTGGTCTCCCAGAGCTGTTCGGGGTTCATTTCGCCCAGGCCCTTGTAGCGCTGCAGCGAGTAGCCCTTGCCCAGCTTGCGCGTCGCGCTGGCCAGCTCGCGGTCGTCGTAGCAGTACATCACCTTGTCGCCCTTGGACGCCTTGTAAAGCGGCGGCATGCCAATGAACACATGCCCGTCGGTTATCAGCTCGCGCATGTACCGGTAGAAAAACGTCAGCAGTATCGCGCGTATATGCGCGCCGTCCTGGTCGGCGTCGGCCAGTATTATGACCCGGTTGTACTTGAGCGAGGACAGCGTGAACTCCTCGCCTATGCCGGTGGCCAGCGCGGTTATCATAGAGCGGAACTCCTCGTTCTCCAGCACCTGCGCCAGCTTCTTCTTTTCGACGTTGAGCGGTTTGCCCCTCAGCGGCAGTATCGCCTGGAACCGCCGGTCGCGGCCCTGCTTGGCCGAGCCGCCCGCCGAGTCGCCCTCGACTATGAACAGCTCGTTGCGCTTGAAGTCCCGCCCGGTGCACGCCGACAGCTTGCCCACCAGCGGCGCCGCCTCCAGCTCGTTGCGCTTGCGCGCCACGTCGCGCGCCTTGCGCACCGCCTCGCGCACCCGCGCCGCCTGCATCGCCTTGGATACTATCGCCTGCGCCGCGTCCTGGTGCTTTAAGTCGTCCAGGTATATGCTCAGCTGCTCGCTTACGAACGCCTCGACTATCGGCCGCACCTCGGTGTTGCCCAGCCGGCCCTTGGTCTGGCCCTCGAACTGCGGGTTGCTCACGCCCACCGCCAGCACCGCCGTCAGCCCCTCGCGCAGGTCCTCGCCGGTGAGGTTGGAGTCCTTCTCCTTGAGCGCGCCTATGCGCCGCGCGTAGTCGTTGAACACCCGCGTCAGCGCCGTCTTGAACCCGGTCTCGTGGGTACCGCCCTCACCGGTGGGTATGTTGTTGACGAACGAGAACACGCCCTCGGTGTCGGTATCGGTGTACTGCAGCGCCACGCGTATCAGCGTGTTGTCGCGCTCGCCCTCCAGCAGTATCGGCTCCTCGTTCAGCGGCGTGCGGTCGGCGTTTATGTAGCGCACGAAGTCCGCCAGTCCGCCCTCGAAGCAGTAGTCCTCCTCGCGCGCCGGGTTGGCGCGCAGGTCGTGGAAGCGGAAGTGTATGCCCCGGTTCAGAAACGCCAGCTCGCGCATGCGCCGCGCTATCGTGTCGGCGTTGAAGCGCGTGTCCTCGAACACCCGCCGGTCGGGCAGGAACCGGACCACCGTGCCGTGCTTGCGCGTCGCGCCCAGCTTCTCCAGCGGGCCCTCAGGCCGGCCCGAGATTATCTTGTTCTGCTTTGCGTCAAAGTAGCTGTGGAACCGCTGGCGGTAGTGCTGATAGTCCTTGTACACGTCCACGGTCATCCACTCGCTCAGCGCGTTTACGACCGACGCGCCCACGCCGTGCAGTCCACCCGAGTACTTGTAGTTGTCGTGGTTGAACTTGCCGCCCGCGTGCAGCACGGTGTACACGACCTCCACGCCCGATATGCCCAGCGTGGGGTGTATGTCGACCGGCACGC
This sequence comes from Candidatus Fimadaptatus sp., assembly GCA_963928645.1. GTDB lineage: Bacteria > Bacillota > Clostridia > Christensenellales > Aristaeellaceae > Fimadaptatus. The sequence continues at coordinate 16,724 of CAWVGT010000287.1, read as the reverse complement.
CGCGCCCGTCGTCGGTCACCTCGGCTGAGCCGTCCTTGTTGAGCGTTACGTCGACGTTCGCGCCAAAGCCGTTGGCCGCCTCGTCCATCGCGTTATCCACTATCTCCCAGAGCATGTGGTGCAGCCCGCGCGAACCGGTCGAGCCTATGTACATGCCCGGCCGCATGCGCACTGCGTCCAGCCCCTCCAGCACCTGCAGATCGCCCGCGTTATAGTGTTGCATCTAACTCCTCCGATTCAAGCCGCGCCTGCGCGCAGCACTGTTTAGGCGCCCCGCCGCACCGCGTTGACCGCGCGCACGAACGCCGGCAGATACCGGCTGTGCAGCGCCGGCACCAGCTGTATGAAGAACACCGCCGCGCGCCCCTCCGCCGGGTATATCCGCAGCGACGTGCCCGCCATGCCATTCCAGCCGAACGCGCCGCGCGGCTCGGCGTACTCCGACTCGCCCGGCGCGCGCATCACCCGCACGCCCAGCCCATACGTATAGCCCCGCTCGTCCAGCCAGTTGTACGAGCGCAGCCGCGCCTCGCCCAGCATGTCGGTGCGCATAAGCTCGACCGACCTGGCGCTGAGCACGCGCTCGCCGTCCAGCGCGCCGCCCTGCGCCAGCATGCTGCCCAGCCTGGCGCAGTCGTCTATCGTGCTGACCAGCCCCGCGCCGCCCGAGCACAGCGCCCGCGCGTCCACAAACGGCATGCCCTCGCCGCGCTGCCACGGCGCGAGCGCGCCGCCCGCCAGCGTGTATATCCGCGCCAGCCGCGCGCGCTCCGCGTCCGGCACATGGAAGTATGTGTTTTTCAGGCTGAGTTTATCAAATATCGCGCGCTGCATGTACCTTTCAAGCGTCATGCCGGTCATGATCTCGATCAGCCCGCCCAACACGTCCAGCGACAGCCCATAATGCCACATCTCGCCCGGCTCGAACATCAGCGGCACCGCCGCCAGCTCGCGCGCCAGCTGCGCCGCCGTGTACGGCCGATCCGACGCCTCGGCCGCGTTCATGCGCGCGGTCAGCGGCGCCAGCTGCGCGTGCACCGCGCGCTCGACCGGGTCGGCCGCGTCGTTTTCGTACGGCATGCCCGAGGTCATGGTCAGCAGATGCCTGAACGTCAGCGGCGTGCGCGCGTCCACGAACTCCACCGCGTCGCTGCGCGGGTCGCGTTGGGCGCGGCGCATGTAGCGGTACTCCGGACAGAAATCCGCGACCGGCTGATCCAGCCGCACCGCGCCCGCATCCACCAGCGTCATGAATGCGACCACCGTGAATATCTTGCTCATCGAGTATATCCGGCACAGCGTGTCGCGCTCAAACGGCCGGCGCGCCGCCATGTCGGCATGGCCGCGCGCAGCAAACGCGCTCTCGCGCCCATAGTCGCACACCAGCGCCGACACGCCCGCCGCCCGGCCGCCGTCCACGAACTCCCGCAGCAGTTGATCCAGCACCGCCCACACCTCGCATATATAAGGAAGTAATTGTCATAACGATTCATTTTACCCCATTCGCCGCCCGGCTGTCAACCGCGTGCGGCTTAACAATCGTGGCGGTTGTCGCTGTATATTTATGCAGAACGGGTGGTATGCTGGCCTGACGCGTCGGCAGACCGGTAACGCAGCTCGATTGGTGCGCGCCACTTGACGCGCTGTACGCGGACTTCGCCGCAAGGCACGCACGTATTCGGCCATGGCCCGCAGCTCCACGATTTGGCGCTCACGGTCGCGGATCAGGTTAGCAGCTCGCACGTAGGGCGCTTTGGCAGTGCGCTGGTTGAGTGCGCTGCACATCCCCGGAGCCAGATCGAGCCGCCAACTGCATGTGGCGGCTCGATCACAGGCTGCTGACACCCCCACGGCAGCTGGACGGCCAGTTTTACTCTAAGCAGCTTTTTACAGCATTCTGTTGGCGTTATTGTGAAATATGTTTATGCAAGCGGTATTCCGCTTTATAGGCATGTCTTACAGGTTGCTGTTGCGCGTTTGGCAAAGCAGGCCGTGTACAGCATGCTTTGTCAATAGACTGAGATCGAGCCGTCAACTGCATGTGGCGGCTCAATCTCAGTCTGCTGACAAACCCTGGCAGCTGAACGGCCAGTTTTACTCTAAACAGTCTTTTGCAGCATTCTGTTGGTGTTATTGTAAAATAAGTATAATGTAAGCGGTATTCCGCTTTATAGGCATGTCTTGCCAGTTGCTTTTGCGCGTTTGGCAAAGCAGGCCGTGTGCAGCATGCTTTGTCAATAGACTGAGATCAAGCCGTCAACTGCACGTGGCGGCTCGATCTCAGACTGCTGACACCCCCACGGCAGCTGGACGGCCAGTTTTACTCTAAGTAACTTTTGCAGCATTCTGTTGGTGTTATTGTAAAATAAGTATAATGTAAGCGGCATCCCGCTTTATAGGCATGTTTTGCCGGTTGCTTTTGCGCGCTTGGCAAAGCAGGCCGTGTGCAGCATGCTTTGTCAATAGACTGAGATCGAGCCGTCAACTGCACGTGGCGGCTCGTTTAGCTAATGCGATTATATGTATTCTGGCGTATTCGAACCTGCCGGCATGTCCGGCCAGCGCACAGTATGGCTTCATAACACTCTGGTGCATGCGCAGCTCAATGCGAGCAGCGCTATCCAGGCCATTCAGCGCATTATCGCACGCGCAGCGCACGCCGCATCATAGCTCGATATTGTGACAATACCACGCGTTGCCCGTCCATGCGCAGCCCTCGCCGCCGCACCTCACGCCCGCGCGCCGCTCACGCCGCCCAGCCGCTCCAGTGCGCACATTATGCCCAGCCGGCCATGCGCATACGTCAGCGCGCCCTGCATGTACGCAATGTACGGCGGCCGTATCGGCGAGTCCGCCGACAGCTCTATCGACGCGCCGCCCACGAACGTGCCCGCCGCCATTATGACCTGGTCCTGATAGCCCGGCATGTCCCACGGCTCGGGCAGCGCCTCCGAGTCAACGGGCGAGGCCAGCTGTATCGCCTGCACGAAGTGTATCAGCCTGTCGGCGTCGCCAAAGCGTATCGCCTGGATTATGTCCTCGCGCGGCGCGTCGTAGTCCGGGTTCACGTCGTAGCCCAGCCCCCCGAACACCCGCGCCGCCAGCGCTGAGGTCTTGACCGCCTGCATCGTCACGTGCGGCGCCAGAAACAGCCCCTGGTAAAACGGCCGGTAGCTCGCGCCGTACGAGCCGACCTCGCGCCCTATGCCCGGCGACGTGAGCCGGTACGAGATCAGCTCCACGTACTTGCGCTTACCCGCGATGTACCCTCCCGTGGGCGCCATGCCGCCGCCCGGGTTCTTTATCAGCGATCCGGCGATCACGTCCGCATCCAGCTCGGTCGGCTCGACTTTGCGCGTGAACTCGCCGTAGCAGTTGTCCACCATCACGCACACGTCCGGTCGGCGCGAGTGTATCGCCCGCGCGACCTCGCCTATCTCGTCCACCGACAGGCACGGCCGCCACGCGTAGCCCCGCGAGCGCTGTATCGTAACCAGCTGCGTGCGCGCGTCCAGCTTGCCCAGAATGCCCGGTATGTCCATATGCCCGTCCGGCGTCAGCTCGACCTCGTCGTAGCCCACGCCGAAGTCCTTCAGCGAGCCCATGCCCGGCTCGCCCGATATGCCTATCACCTGCTCCAGCGTGTCATACGGCCGACCCGACGCCGCCAGCAGCTTGCCGCCCGGCCGCGTCAGCCCCTGCAGACACAGCGCCAGCGCGTGCGTGCCCGAGGCTATCTGCGGCCGCACCAGCGCGTCCTCCGCGCCAAACACGTCCGCGTACAGCCTGTCAAGCGTGTCGCGGCCTATGTCGTCGTAGCCATAGCCGTTGCTCGGCGCGAAGTGGCGCAGCGCTATCCGATGGCGCTGAAACGCCAGCAGCACCTTCTGGGTGTTATAGTACTCTATCTCGTCCAGCGCCGCGAACACCGGCGCGCACTCGCGCTCGCACGCCGCGACGTAGTCCCTTACGCCCGCGCTTATCTCGGGCATAGCCGCATCAGTATAGTTCACCCGTTACCTCCCGGCGCATCGCGCCTCAGTCCAGCCAGCCGCCCAGCAGCGCAAGTGCGCGCTCGCACAGCGTGTCCGCCGTATCGCCCTCGCCCACGCTCAACCATATGATCCGCCCGTCCCGCCTGAGCCAGGACAGCTGGCGCTTGGCGTAGTTGCGCGTGCGCTGCTTGAGCGTGTCCAGCGCCGCCTCGCGCGTGACCTCGCCTCTGAGCGCCGCGGCGATCTCCTTGTAGCCCAGCGCCTGCATCGCGGTGCAGTCGGCGCGCAGCCCGCCCGCCAGCAGCCCCGCGACCTCCTCAAACAGCCCCTGCGCGCACATCTCGTCCACGCGCCGGTTTATGCGCGCGTACAGCCGCTCGCGGGGCATGTCCAGCGCCAGCAGCTTCAGGTCGTACAGCTCGCGGTTCTCGCCCGCGCGCGCGGCGCTCTCTGACATGGGCGTGCCCGTGGTCTCGAATATCTCCAGCGCGCGCAGCACGCGGCGCGTGTCGTTGACGTGCAGCCGCGCCGCCGTGGCCGGGTCGACCTGGGCCAGCCGCGCGTGCATTGCCGCCGCGCCGCGCTCGCCCAGCTCGGCCTCCAGCCGCGCGCGCACCCCGGCTTCCGACGGCGCGCTCGCAAACGACATGTCGCGCGTGACCGCGTCAATGTACAGCCCCGTGCCCCCGCACAGCACCGGCCACGCGCCCCGCGCGGCTATGTCGGCTATGACCGCGCGCGCCGCGTCCCGGAACTGCGCCGCCGAGTAGTTCTCGCCCGGCTCGGCCACGTCCAGCATATGGTGCGGTATGCCCGCCATCTCCGCGGGCGTGGGCTTGGCGGTGCCTATGTCCATGCCCCTGTACACCATCATCGAGTCGCACGACACCACCTCGCCGCCTATGCGCCGGCACAGCGCTATCGACAGCGCCGTCTTGCCCGACGCCGTGGGGCCGGCTATCGCTATGAGCTTCTGCTTTGACATACTCCATCCCCCGCTACACTATCCGCGAAAAGCGCCTCTCCAGCTCGGCGCGCGGCACCGCCACTATCACGGGCCGGCCGTGCGGGCAGTTGGCGGGCGCGTCGGTGCGGCTCATCTGGCTGAGCAGCGAGTCTATCTCGGCCGGGCTCAGCGCGTCGCCGCCCTTGACCGCGTGCTTGCACGCCGCCTGCATCACCGCCTCACGCCGCGCCTCCAGCGGCGCGCTCCTGAGCCGCCTGAGCTCCGCCGCGCTCAGCAGGAAGAACGGCCGCAGCTCGGGCTCGCCCATTATCTGCGGCACCGCGCGCACCTGTATGTCGCGGTCGCCGAAGTCCTCCACGTCGAAGCCTATGTCGCGCAGCAGCTCGCGGTTCTCCATTATCTGCGCCTTCTCGGCCGCCGACACGCTGACCGTGTACGGCGTGAGCAGCAGCTGGCTGGCCGCGCCGCTGAGCCACTGGCGCATGTACCGCTCGTAGAGTATGCGCTCGTGCGCGGCGTGCTGGTCGATCATATAGAGCGTGTCGCCGCTCTGCACGAATATGTAGGTGTTGAACGCCGTGCCCACCACGCGCCAGCTCGGCGTCGCGTCGGGCGCGTCCAGGCCCGCGGCCTCCATCAGCGTGCGCGGCGGCTCGGGCGCGGCGTGCGCCGGCGCGCTGGTCGGCGTTTCGCTCATGCGCAGCGCGCCGCGCCGCTCGACCGGCGCGCGCTGTGCCGCCGTGCCGCGCTGCGCCGCCATGAAGCGATCCAGCTCATCCGCGGGTTTATCCACAGCCGCGCCCGTGCCGCTCGGCCGCGCCGGCTCAGCAGCTCCCACGCTGAACCTGCCCGCACCGCCTGGCTGCGCGGAGTCCGTTGCCGACGCGGGCTTATCTACAGCCGCGTCCGTGCCGCCCGGCTGCGCCGGGTCAGAAGCAGCGCCCGAGCCCAGCCCGCCAGAACCGCCGGACTGCGCGGAGTCCGCCGTTGACGCGGGTTTATCCACAGCCGCGCCGTCGACCTGAGGCGCGCCGCCCGCTATGCGCACCACGCCCAACAGCGCGTCGGGCTGCGCCTCGGCCACCGCGCCGGCCGGCGCCGCCGCGTCAGAGGCTATGAGTATGCCGGGCCGCGCGGGCTCGGATGCAGGCTGTTCGGGCGTGAGCATGTTCTCGCCGCCAAACGCGCGCTCCATCAGCACGCTCGCTGCGGTATACACGCCCGACTCGTCGCGGAAGCGCACCTCCAGCTTGCCCGGGTGCACGTTCACGTCGACCGCGCCCGGCGGCAGCTCGATGTTCAGCGCGCACATCGGGTAGCGCCCTATCAGCACCCGGCCGCGGCACGCCTGCTCCAGCGCCTGCGACAGCATCGCACAGCGTATCGCGCGGCCGTTGACAAAGAAGTGCTGATGCGCGCGGCTGGCGCGAGCGCTCGAGCCCACGCCTATCAGCCCGCTTATGCGCAGCGCGCCCAGCTCGCCTTCGACCGCGTACATGTTCTCGGCGGTAGCGCGGTCATACACCGCCATCACCGCGTGGCGCAGCACGCCGTCGCCCTGCGTGCGCAGCACCGCCTTGCCGTTGCTGGTCAGCCGGAACGCCACGCCCGGGTTGCCCAGCGCCAGCCGCGCCAGCGCGTCCTGGCACGCGCCCGCCTCACTCGTGGGCCGCTTGAGGAACGCCCGGCGCGCCGGCAGGTTGTAAAACAGCTCGCGCACGCGCACCGTCGTGCCGTCCGGGCAGCCCGCGGGCTCGAGCGTCAGCACGTCTCCGGCCTCCAGCACTATGCGCATGCCGCTGTCCATGCCGCGCGCGCGCGTGGTCATCTCGAGCTTGCTGACCGCGGCGATCGAGGGCAGCGCCTCGCCCCTGAAGCCCAGCGTCGCAACGTCCACCAGATCCCTGACCTCGCGCAGCTTGCTGGTGGCGTGGTTCTCAAACGCCATGCGCACCTGTTCGGGCGGTATGCCGCAGCCGTCGTCGGTCACGCGTATCAGCTCCGTGCCGCCGGCGCGCAGCTCGACCGTGATGTGGCGCGCGCCCGCGTCCAGCGCGTTCTCGACCAGCTCCTTGAGCACCGAAGCGGGCCGCTCCACGACCTCGCCCGCGGCTATCTTGCTTATCGTAACGGCGTCCAGCACCCGGATGGGCATGGCACTCGCCTCCTTTGCGTACGTCTGCGCTTACTTGAGCGTGTTGCGCGCCTTTTCGCGCAGCAGGTAGAGCCGGTTGAGCGCGTCGATCGGCGACATGCTCATCACGTCCAGCTCGCACAGTTCGTTTACTATCTCCATAGACTCGAAGTTGGTTATGTCCAGCTGGGTGCGGCCATGCGCGCCGTCGGAGAGTATGTTGGCGCTGATCGAGGTCTTGTTTATCTCGGCGACCTCGAGCTTGGCCATTATCTCCCGCGCGCGCGCGGTCACGTCGGCGGGCAGCCCCGCCAGCGCCGCCACCGCCACGCCGTACGACCGGTCCGCGCCGCCGGGCTGCAGCTTGCGCAGGAAGATTATGTCGTCGCCGCGCTCCTTGGCCGTTATGCAGCAGCCCACCACGCCTTCCAGCTTGCCCTCCAGCTCGCCCAGCTCGTGATAGTGCGTGGCGAACAGGCACAGCGCGCCGCAGCGCTTGGGATCGGCAATGTGCTCCACGGTGGCCCACGCTATCGACAGCCCGTCGAATGTCGAAGTGCCCCGGCCGATCTCGTCGAGTATTATCAGCGAATCCGCGGTCGCGTTGGCCAGTATCTGACTCAGCTCGCTCATCTCGACCATGAACGTCGACTTGCCGCCGTACAGGTCGTCGCTGGCGCCTATGCGCGTGAATATCCGGTCGGTCAGGCAGATGTCGGCCTCGTCCGCGGGCACGAAGCTGCCCAGCTGCGCCATCAGCACTATCAGCGCGACCTGGCGCATATAGGTGCTCTTGCCGGCCATGTTGGGGCCGGTTATTATCATCATGCGGCGCGCGGGGTCGAGCTCGGTGTCGTTGGGCACGAAGCCCTCGCCCGAGCGCATCGCCTGCTCCACGACCGGATGCCGGCCGTTTACTATGTGCAGCCGCCGCTCGCGGTTGAGCCTGGGCCGCACGTAGTCGTACTCCGACGCCGCCTGCGCCAGCGAGAGTATGCAGTCCAGCTGCTTGAGCGCGCTGGCGGTCGACTTGATGCTGTCTATCTGCGTCAGCATGACCTCGCGCAGCTGCGTGAACAGGTTGTACTCGTGCTGCACCGCCTTTTCCTCGGCGCCCAGCACGCTGTTTTCTATCTCCTTGAGCTCCTGGGTCGTATAGCGCTCGCCGTTTGCGAGCGTCTGCTTGCGCACGTAGCGGTACGGCACCTTGTCCTGATAGCTCTTGCTGACCTCCAGATAGTAGCCAAACACGCGGTTAAAGCCTATCTTGAGCGTCTTTATGCCGGTCTTTTCGCGCTCCTGCGCCTCCAGCCGGCTCAGCCAGCCCTTGCCCTCGCGCGAAGCCGTGCGATACTTGTCCAGCTGCTCGTTGAACCCGTCCTTGAATATGCCGCCCTCGCGCAGAGTCAGCGGCGCGTCCTCGCTGATTGCGTCGGTCAGCAGCCGGCAGAGCTTGTCCATGTCACAGATCATGGCGCGCACATGGCCCAGCAGCCCGGTCGCGCCGGCGTCGTCCAGCACCCGCGCGATTTCCGGCAGCACCTCCAGCGAGCGCCGCAATGCCAGGCAGTCGCGCGCGTTGATCGTGCCGTACGCCAGCCGCGACAGCATGCGCTCCAGGTCGCAGATCTGCTTGAGGCCCTCGCGCAGCTCGTCGGCCACCATCGGCTGGCCCAGCATGTACTCTATGGCGTCCTGGCGCGCGGTTATGTCCGCTTCGCTCAGCAGCGGCTGCTCGATCCACGCCTTGAGCAGCCGCGAGCCCATCGCGGTACAGGTCTTGTCCAGCAGCCACAGCAGCGAGCCCAACCGCTTGCGGTCGCGCAGCGACTCGGTCAGCTCCAGGTTGCGCCGCGCGAACGGGTCCAGCAGCATGTACGCGCCGCGCGTGTACAGCGCGATGTGGTCGATATGCGCCAGGCCGTTCTTCTGCGTCTGGGTCAGGTACGCGATCAGCGCGCCCGCCGCCCGCCGCGCCACGTCCAGTCCGCGTATGTCGGGGCGGCTCAGCTCCGCGGGCGCAAAATGGCCGCGCAGCGCCGCCTCGGCCGCGTCGGGGTCATACGCGGCCTCGTCGAACTCGCCCAGCCGCACCGGCGCGCCTATCGCCGTCTGGAACCGCCGCGCCTGGGCGTTGGCGATTATCTCGGACGGATTTATGCGGCTGAACTCGGGCATCAGCTGCGCCAGCGCGTCGTCGAACTGGTATATGCTGAACTCGCCCGTGGACACGTCCGCCAGCGCCAACCCGGCCGTGTCGCCGTCCAGGCACAGGCTGACCAGGTAGTTGTTCGAGCGGTCGTCCAGCATGGCCTGCTCTATCACCGTGCCCGGCGTAATAACGCGTATCACGTCGCGCTCGACCAGCCCCTTGGCCAGCTTGGGATCCTCCAGCTGCTCGCAGATCGCCACGCGATAGCCCTTCTTTATCAGCCGAGCCACGTAGCTCTCGACCGCGTGATACGGCACGCCGCACATGGGCGCGCGCTCCTTGAGCCCGCAGTCCTTGCCGGTCAGCGTCAGATCCAGCTCGCGCGAGGCCGTGTACGCGTCGTCGTAGAACAGCTCGTAGAAGTCGCCCAGCCTGAACAGCAGCAGCGCGTCGCCGTACTGCTTCTTTATCTTCAGGTATTGCTGCATCATAGGCGTCACGCCCATTGCCATTAACCTCCGTAATCAAAGCACGCGTCAACGCGCCGGGCGCCCTCGCGCGGACGCCCGGCGCACGGCGCCGCGGATCGGCCGCGGCGCAGTTAGCCTCAGTGCAGCTGGCCGCAGCCGCCCGCGCAGCCCTCGCAGTGGCCCGAGCAGCCGCCCTCCTCGTCCCCGCCGGTCTCGCCGGTTATCACAAAGGAGATTATCTGGTTGACCTGGCTTATGAGGTTGGAGAACTCGCCGCGCGCCTGCGTCATCTGCAGTATCGACGGTATGCTCTGCATGCGGGTCTGTATCTCGTCCATGGCGGCGGAATGCTCGGCCATCTTGGCGGCGTCGGGGTCGTCCTGGGAGAGCAGCTCCTCCAGCGCGTTCTTGTGCTCGAGGTACTCGCTCATGGCGCTCGCCGCGTCGGCGTCGGCCATCGCCTCGGCCTCGGCCTGGCGCATCTGGCGGTATATCTCGCTGTCCAGCAGCGCGTGCGCCAGCGCATGCGTCTTTTCGAATACTTCCTTCACGTCCTGATTCATCTGTTCCATAGTGATGTCCTCCGCCCTTCAAATCGTATTATCATGTAAGCGCCCGGCCCGCCGCCGGTGCGCCGTCCACGCTATTGCGCCTGCTCGCCCTTGAGCGTGTTGTGGCCCGCGCCGGTTATCCGCACGTCGACCAGCTCGCCCTCGCGCGCCGCGCCGGTGAAGTTGACCGTTATGCCGCGCTCGGTGCGCCCCGCCAGCCGGCCCTCGCCGCGCGCCGCCGGTCCCTCGACCAGCACGCGCTGTACGCGCCCGAGCTGGGACGCGTATATCTCGCCCGTTATGCGCTCCTGCACCGCTATCAGCTCGTGTATGCGCCGGCGCGCGGTGTCCGCGTCCACCTGATCGGGCATCGACGCGGCGACCGTGCCCTGGCGCGGCGAGTATATGAACGTATACGCCGAGTCGTAGCGCACGCGCTCTACCAGTTCGAGCGTGCGCTCAAAGTCGTCCTCGGTCTCGCCCGGGAAGCCCACTATCAGGTCGGTCGTGAGCCCTATCTCGGGCATCACGCCGCGCAGCCTGTCGACCAGCTCCAGGTAGTGCGCCGAGGTGTACTTTCGGTTCATAGCCGCCAGTATGCGGTCGCTAAAGTGCTGTACCGGCAGGTGCAGCTGATGGCAGATGTGGCGCGAGTTGGCCATGACGTCTATCAGCGCCTCGGACAGGTCCTTGGGGTGCGAGGTCATGAACCTGATGCGCTCTATGCCTATGCCGTCGGCCGCGCGCAGCAGCCCCGCAAAGTCCAGCCCGCCGCCCGAATACGAGTTGACGTTCTGGCCCAGCAGCATGACCTCGCGCACGCCGTCGCGCGCCAGCTGCTCCAGCTCGCGCAGTATGTCGCCCGGCAGCCGCGAGCGCTCGCGCCCGCGCACATACGGCACTATGCAGTACGAGCAGAAGTTGTCGCAGCCGTACATTATGTTGACATACGCCTGTATGCGGCTGACGCGCTTGACCGGCAGCCCCTCGGCCACCAGATCCTCGTCGCTTACGCACACCACGCGCGCGCGGCTGTCCAGCAGCTGGCGCAGCAGCTCGGGCAGCCGGTGCAGCTCGTGCGTGCCAAACGCCATGTCCAGAAACGGATAGCGCTTTACCAGCCGCTGCGCCATGCCGGGCTGCTGCACCATGCAGCCGCACACGCCGGTCATCAGCTCGGGCTTTGCCTTCTTGAGCTCCTTGAGCCAGCCCACGTTGCCCAGCGCGCGCCGCTCGGCGTTGTCGCGCACGCAGCATGTGTTGTATATCACCAGGTCGGCCTCGTCGCGCGCGGCCGCCTCGCGCATGCCCATGCGCTCCAGTATGCCCGCGATCTGTTCGCTGTCGTGCGCGTTCATCTGGCAGCCGTAGGTCACTATGTGGTACGCACGGCCGGCCAGCCGCGGCTCGGGCTGCACCTCGTCCATCGTTATGCGGGGCGTGTCGTTCATCTTTCGTCCTCCCGATAGGGCCTGAGCCGGAGCGCGGCGCTCACTTCGCCCTCGGCCGGCTCGATCTCATAGCCCTTTATGCGCTCGTCCACGGCGGCGTAGACCGGCTGCGCGCGCGCGACGCCTATGTCCGCAAGCGCCCGCACCACGCCCTCGCCCGCGCGTATCACAAGCGGCGCCGGCGCGCCGGCGCTGTCGCGCTCGCGCACGTCCAGCAGCGCGCGCCGCGCCAGCGCGTCCGCCGAGTACACCCAGCCCTCGCCGCCGCACGCCCGGCACGGCTGCGTGAGCGCCGCGCGTATCGGATGGTGCACCTTTTTGCGCGTCATCTCGAGCATGCCCAGGCCGGTTATGCCTATCACGTTGGTGCGCGTGTGGTCGCGCTTGAGCGCCGTCCTGAGCGCCTGTATCACCTGCTCGCGGCTGTCGGGCGACTCCATGTCTATGAAGTCTATCACCACTATGCCGCCGATGTCGCGCAGCCGGAGCTGGTCGGCGATCTCCTCGGCCGCCTCCAGGTTCACGCGCACCACGGTGTCCTGCAGGCCCCGGCTGCCCACGTACTTGCCGGTGTTGACGTCTATCACCGTCATCGCCTCGGCGTAGTCGATCACTATGTAGCCGCCGCTCTTTAGCCACACCCGGCGCGCCAGCGCGCGCTCGGCCTGCTCGTCCACGCCGTAGAGCCTAAACAGTGGCCGCGGCGCGGCGTAGCGCTCTATCCGCGCCGCCAGCGCCGGCGACAGCTCCTGCGCCGCGCCGAGCGCCTCGTCGTAGCAGCGCGCGTCCTCTATCAGCATCCGGCTCCCGCCCAGCGCCAGCCGGTCGCGCACCGCGCGCACCACCAGCGTCTCGTCGGCATGTATCAGCCGGGGCGCCTTCACGTGGCGCGCGCGCGCGCAGATCTGCCGCCACAGCTCGACCAGCTGGCCCATGTCCGCGTCGAACTCGGCGTCGCCCGCGTCCTCGCCCGCCGTGCGCACTATCACGCCCATGCCCTCGGGCTTGAGCGCCAGCATGCGCTGGCGCAGCTCCTCGCGCCTGTCCTCGCTGGCTATGCGCCGCGACACGCCCACGTACTCGACCGTGGGCAGCAGCACCGCCACATGCCCCGGCAGCGTGATGTGCGTCGACACGCGCGGGCCCTTGGCCCCGCCCGGCTCCTTTATCACCTGCACCATTATCTCCTGGCCGCGCTTGACCAGCTTCTGTATCGGTATCTGCGCCGCGCGCAGCTCGCTGCCCGAGAACTGGCAGTCCGGGCCGGGCTTCAGGTCGCCCGCGTACAAAAACGCGTTCCGGTCGAGCCCTATGTCCACAAACGCCGCCTGCATGCCCGGCAGCACGTTTTCGACGCGGCCCATGTATATGTTGCCAACCAGCTTTTCGCTGCCGGCCTGCTCGCTGTACAGCTCGCGCAGGCGGCCGTCCTCCACGACCGCCACCCGCGTGCGCCCGTACATCGATTCGACCAATATATCGCTCGCCATTGCTCCCTCCACGCCCGCTAACCCGGATACGTCGCCCGCACGCCGTCGGTGATTATCGGCCGCGCCGTGCGCGCATCGTCCCCGGTCAGCAGGGCGCGGCGGATTATCTGGGCGTCGCCGGGCTGATACGCGACGCCATGCCGCGCCGCTGCGAGTTGAATCAGCAGCTCGGGCTTGAGCGTGCCCTGCTCGCACAGCCGCAGCCGCGCGCGCAGCGCCGCCCGGCCGTCCTCCAGCGCCTCGGCCGAAAGCGTCGCTATCAGCGGGCGCACGTCGGCCTCCTTCTCGCCCGACTTGGTCTTGCGCAGCGCGATTATCTCGCGCTCGCTCAGCAGCTCCAGCGCGTCGCTCGCGAGGCGCGCCTGTTCGGGCGAGAATACTATCTCGTAATCCGCCCAGCTCAGCCGGGCCATCGACGCCGGGTGGCCGTCCTCGACCGCCGAGACGCGGGTTATGCGCATGTCGGCGGGCAGCGCCGCGTTCATGCGCGCATACGCCTCCTCAAGCGGACACTCCGATTCCATCTTCACGTCCAGTATCTCGCAGGTACTGCTGACGCCTATGCCCAGCGCAGACGCGAACGACATCGCCGCATGCGGCGAGTACCCGCCCGAATACCTGATCGGCAGCCCCGAGCGCCGCAGCGCGCGCTGCATCAGCCGCTGCATGTCCAGCAGCGACACGAACCTGAGCCGCGCGCCCTTTTCAAATTCAAACAGCAGTCTCATCCGCGGCACGCCCCCTCATATCGCATAAGGCCGCAGCCCTGGCAGCCGCCGCGGCAGTCGGGCGTGGTCTCGCCGCGCTCGGCCCGGTGCTTCTCGCGCAGCAGGAACTCCTTGGTCACGCCCGCGTCTATGTGGTCCCAGGGCAGCACCTCGTCCTCGGCGCGCCGGCGGTTGGCGTAGAAGTGCGGATCCAGCCCCGCCTGCTCAAACGCCTTGAGCCACAGGTCGTACCTGAACTGCTCGTGCCAGCCGTCGAACCGGCAGCCCAGCTGGTGCGCGTTCTCCAGCACCGCGCACAGCCGCCGATCGCCGCGCGCAAAGCACGCCTCCATGAAGCTGATCTCGCTCTCGTGGTACTTGTAGTCGACCGACTTCATGCCGCGGAACTGGCTCACCAGATAGCGCTGCTTGCGCTCTATCTCGTCCAGCGCGTCCTGCGGCTCCCACTGGAACGGCGTGTGCGGCTTGGGCACGAACGTGGACGTGGACACCGCCACGCGCAGCCCGCGCGCGCGCTGCTCCTTGGGCACCGCAAAGTACTGCGCGATCACGTCGCGCGTCAGCTGCACCAGCCCGTCCAGATCGGCGTCGCACTCGGTCGGCAGGCCCAGCATCGTGTACAGCTTTATGCCGCTCCAGCCGCTCTCGAACGCGTCGCGCACGCTGTGCAGCAGATCCGCCTCGGTCACGCCCTTGTTGATTACGTCGCGCAGCCGTTGCGAGCCCGCCTCGGGCGCGAACGTCAGCGTGGTCTTTTTGACGCGCTGCGCCTGGGCGAGCGTGTCCTTGACGAACGTGTCCACGCGCAGCGACGGCAGCGTGACCGACACCCGGCGCTGCTCGAACCGGCGCATCAGCTCGGTCGCCAGCTCGGGCAGGCACGAGTAGTCGCCGCTGGACAGGCTGGACAGCGATATCTCCTCATAGCCGGTCGAGTCGATCAGCTTGTCGGCCAGCTCAAGCAGCCGCTCCATAGAGCGCTCGCGCACCGGGCGGTATATCATGCCCGCCTGGCAGAACCGGCAGCCGCGCGTGCAGCCCCGGAACAGCTCCAGCATTATCCGGTCGTGCACTATCTCGCCGAAAGGCACTATCATCTGATCCGGAAAGTCGGCCGCGGTCAGGTCGTTAACCAGCGCCTTGAACACGCGCTCCGGCGCGCCCGAGCCCGGCTTGGGCGCAACCGAGCGCACCGTGCCGTCGGTATTGTACTCAACGTCGTACAGCGAGGGCACGTACACGCCCGGTATCCGGGCGCACATCCTCAGGTACTCCGCGCGCGGCAGGCCGGATTCCTTCCATTTGATGTAGGCGTCTATCGTGTCGTGCGTGGACTGCTCGCCGTCGCCCAGCACGAATATGTCGAAGAAGTCCGCCAGCGGCTCCGGATTGAACGCGCACGGCCCGCCCGCTATCACGAACGGCCCGTCCGTGCGCTCCGCGGCGCGCAGCGGTATGCCCGCCATCGCCAGCGCGTCCAGTATGTTCGTATAGCTCATCTCATACTGCAGCGTCACGCCCAGCATGTCAAACTCGCGCACCGGCGTGCGGCTCTCCAGCGAAAACAGCGGTATGCCCTCGCGCCGCATCTCCTCGGCCATGTCCAGCCACGGCGAAAACACGCGCTCGCACCACGCGTCCGCGCGCCTATTTATCGTGTGGTACAGTATCTTCATGCCCAGATGGGACATGCCCACCTCGTATACGTCCGGGAACAGGAACGCATACCTGACCCGCACCTGCGCGGGGTCCTTCATCACGCTGCCCATCTCGCCGCCCATGTAGCGCGTGGCCTTCTGCACGCGCGGCAGCACGCGCTCTATGCGCTGCGACAGCGTCATATCGTCAAGCGCCAATTGCCATGCCTCCAGTTTTTGCCCAATAGTACCTTATAGCATAGCACGAAAGCCCCCTCCAGGTCAATCAAAATCGGCGAGTTAACCTAATGTGCTTTTTGGCCGGGGCGCGTCACACGCCCAGGCTGCCGCGCAGCTTGCCGATTATGCGGCTCTCCAGCCGGGACACCTGCACCTGCGATATGCCCAGCCGCGCGCCTATCTGCACCTGCGTGAGCTGATTGAAGTACCTCAGCCGCATCAGCTCGGCCTCGCGCGCCTCCAGCCCCGCCAATGCGCGCTCCAGCTCGAGCCTGTCTATGCGGCGCTCGGTGTCGTCCGCGCCCAGCGTGTCGGCCAGCACGCAATCGCCGCCCGGGCCGACAGGCTCGCTCAGCGAGCGCACCTGCTGCGTCGAGGCCAGCGCCTCGACCGCGGCGCTCAGCTCCAGCCCGGCGCGCGCCGCGATCTGCTCGAGCGTGGGTTCGGCGGCGAGCTCGGCCTCCAGCTCGGAGCGCGCGCGCAGGCAGTCCCGCGCGCGCTCGCGCAGCTGCCGCGACACGCGCAGCTGGCCGTCGTCGCGCAGGTAGCGGCGTATCTCGCCCATTATCAGGGGCACCGCGTAGGTCGAAAACCGCACGCCCCGCTCCACGTCGAAGCCGTCTATCGCCTTTATCAGCCCCACGCAGCCCAGCTGGAACAGGTCGTCCCACTCCACGCCCCGCCCACCAAAGCGCGCCGCCACCGACTTGACCAGCGCAATGTTCTCATCCGTCAGCGCGTCGCGCGCCGCCTTATCGCCCGCCTGCGCGCGGCGGATGTACTCAAGCGTGCGCTCATGGCTCAGCATCGGGCGCGTCCAATCGCTTGAGCATTCGCACCCTGGTGCCCCGGCCGCGCTCCGAGGTCACCTCGACCGTGTCCATCAGCGTCTCCATGACCGTAAAGCCC
>CAWVGT010000286.1:0-8395 GCA_963928645.1 Candidatus Fimadaptatus sp. | reverse complement strand
GCTGCCGAACTAGGATTCGAACCTAGAATGAACGAGTCAGAGTCGTTAGTGTTACCGTTACACCATTCGGCATCATTCAGTTTTTCTTGCCCGGGGCTCCATCGGAGCGACCTGACGAGAAATATTATAGCACGTCCTGGCGGAGTTGTCAATACCCTTTTTCATCTTTTTTTGAGATTTTTTTGAAGGCGTTTGCAGCCGGCTGTCGTGTCGCACCAATACCGCCGCTCAGCGCACAGGCGACGTCCTAAGGCGCGCACTTAGCCTGCGTGACCGTTCGCGCCGGGCACATTCTATTATGCCGCAAAGCGCACTGGGCCATACGCGATGTCGCCGCATGACGCCTCAACCTGCCGGCGCCGCTATGCCAGTCCGTACAAATGGCCTGCACGACCGGCCTGGGCGCAACCGGATTCGGCGTTGCCGCCGCGCACTCCATGCCTCGCAAGCGGACAGGCCCGCAGCAAAGCAACCTCACCGCGGCATGGTTGAATCGCCCGCGGATGCGCTAGGGCATATGCCCCGGCGAACCGCCCCGACCTGTTCCCCGCTCCAGCATGAGCAGCGCGCGCTTGCGCTCCAGGCCGCCCGCGTACCCGGTCAGCCGCCCGTCCGCGCCCAGCACGCGGTGGCAGGGTATCATTATCGATATCGGGTTGCGCCCCACCGCCATGCCTATCGCGCGCGCGCACGTGCGCCGGCCGGTGCGCGCCTCGTATCTGCGCGCCAGTTCGCCGTATGTCACGGTGTCGCCGCGCTCTATCCCGCAAAGCAGCGCCCATACCTGCCGGCAGTACGCGCTGCCCTGCGGCTTCAGCTCGGGCAGTGCCGCCGGCGCGCCGCCCGCAAAGTACGCGTCCAGCCACGCCCGCGCTTGGGCAAAGCATTCCTCCGCGCTCTCGCGTTCACAGCCCGTAAGCGTCGCGCCGTAATGCGCCTGACCCTTGAACCACAGCCCGGTCAGCGCGCGCCCCGCCCCAGCCAGCGTTATTTCGCCCAGCGGCGAGGCGTATCGACTTATGTACATCATACATTCATCCCCCTCGCGCACCGCATGCTATCTGGCAGCGCGATATCAAGACGCCCGGCGCCGGCTACGACTGCGCCCCGCTCATGCGGAGACAGCCGCTAAATGCCGACCTCGGGCTGTCGAACAGATCCGCCTGCCGCGCCAAACCGGCGCCAGCAGCGCGCATCATCTGTGCCTGCTCAGAAATTCGCCCATAACCGCCGCGCACTCGCGCTCCCGCACGCCGCCGGTGCTGGGCACGAACGCGTTGAACGCCGGGTCCTCGGTGAGCCGGTACACGCTGGCGCAGCAGCCGCGCTGCGCGTCGTAAGCGCCGAACACGACCCGCGCCAGCCGTGCGTTGAGTATCGCGCCCGCGCACATCGCGCACGGCTCCAGCGTCACATACAGCGTGCATTCGCTCAGCCGCCAGTCGCCCGTCTGCCGCGCCGCCGCGCGCAGCGCCAGCATCTCGGCGTGCGCCGTGGGGTCGCCGGTCTGTTCGCGCAGGTTGTGCGCCCGCGCGAGCACCTCGTCGCCCCGCGCCAGCACCGCGCCCACCGGCACCTCGCCCTCGGCAAGCGCCCGGCGCGCCTCGTCGAGCGCCAGGCCCATCATGCGCCCCGCGAGTTCGTCGGACGGGGGCGCGTGCGTGCCTGACGCGCGCCGCTGTGCCCCGCTGTCCGCCGCATGCCCTCCGCTCACTGCCGCTCCATCGCGGCGGGCCGCGCGTTTATACCCCGGATTATGCCCGCGTCGAACTTGGGCTTGCGCTCGTATGTGTACAGGCCGTTCTGCTCCTGCTCGACGTCGTAGAGCTGCGTGTAGCAGAAGCCGCAGATATTCGGATTGTCAAGCAGCGCCGTGGTCAGCGCGTCATAGCGCGCTATGAACTCCTCCTCGGAGCCCGGGCGCTGGCCATAGCCCCAGCTCGCGCCGTCGTCGCGCTGCCACTGGCCGTCGCCCGGCGCCCATATGCCGCCGTATTCACTGACGAAGTACGGCTGGCCGCCGTAGCGCTGCCGGCCCTGATGCGGCTCATACGGCTCGCCGCCCGCCGCCATCGGCGCGTAGTGCTGCGCGAACACGTCGGCGCGCTGCTCGTAGTCGTGCACGTCGTAGATGTCGGTCATGACGTGGTAATTGCCGCTGGTGTCTATCACCGGCCGCGTCGGGTCGACCGCCTTGGTCGCCAGGTACACGCTGCGCAGCGTGTCGTCGCACTGCCTGCGCCCGCGGCAGTCCCAGGTCTCGTTGAACGGGCACCAGCCCACTATCGACGGGTGGCTCATGTCGCGCCGCACCGCCTCCAGCCACTCGTCCTGATACGCCGCCAGCACCGCGGGATCCGATATGTCCACGCCCCAGTTCGGGAACTCACCCCACACCATATAGCCCATGCGATCCGCCCAGTACAGGTACCGCGGCTCGAACACCTTCTCGTGCAGCCGCGCGCCGTTGAAGCCCATCGCCATGGACAGCTGTATGTCGCCCAGCAGCGCCGCATCGCCCGGCGCGGTGTATATGCCGTCCGGGTAGAACCCCTGGTCCAGCACCAGCCGCATGAACACCGGACGGTCGTTTATGTACAGCCCGTCGCGCCTGAGCTCCAGCTTGCGCATGCCGAAGTAGCCGTCCACGCAGTCCAGCTTCTCGCCGCCGCGCATGAGCGTGATGCGCGTATCGTACAGCCTGCCCCGGCCCAGCTCCCACAGCTTGAGCACGTCCAGCTTGACGCACGCGCGCGCCACGCTCGATGCCCTAACCGTGACCGCGCCGGTGGGCCGGCCCTCGTAGAACGTCTCCACGCGCATGTCCACGCCGCGCGTGTCGCCGTCCAGCAGCGCGCGCACGTACACGCAGCCGTTGTCCACATCCGGCTCATAAGCCACGTCGCGCAGCGCCGTCGTCGGCAGGCACTCCAGCCACACCGTCTGCCAGATGCCGGTCGTGCGCGTATACAGGCAGCCGTGCGACGCGTATTCGGTCGACTGCTTGCCCGCCGGCTGCCTGCCCGAGCGCAGGTCGTCGCGCGCGTTGACGACGAGTATGTTTTCGCCCGGCCTGATGAGCCCGGTCAGCTCGAACTCAAACGAGCTGTATCCGCCGCGATGCGTGCCCGCGCTGACGCCGTTTACGAACGCCTCGCACAGGTAGTCCACCGCGCCGAAGTGCAGCAGCACCCGCTGGCCCTGCCAGTCGTCCGGCAGCGTGAACGCGCACCTGTACCACACCGACGGCATGAAGTCGCGCTCGCCTATGCCGCTGAGCTCGCTTTCCGGGCAGAACGGCACCGTTATGCGCCGCTTGAGCTCGCGCTCGAGTATGCCCTGCGCGCGCCCGCTGTCGCCGTAGTCGATCTCAAACTGCCATACGCCGTTCAGGTTTATCCACTTGTCGCGCCGCATTTGCGTGCGCGGATGTTCCGCGCGAGGTATGTTCATATCTATATCCTCCTCATGTATCGCGCGCCGACGTATACGCGCCGGCGCGCCTTATTGCAATCAGACGTTGAGCGTGAGCCCCGGATCCTGCGCGGGCTGCTTAACCGGCGCGTCCGACTCCAGCGCGCATACCAGCTCCAGGCGCAGTTCGCGTTGGGTCACAAACTCATAACTCAGCGGCATCGTGGTGCGCGGATGCGGTATCGCATCGCCCAGGCCGACCGGCTCGGCCACGCGGCACAGGTAGCCCGGCCGAGTCCCGCCATGCGTTATCGTGCCGTCCGTGGCTATGCTCACCCACGCAGGCCGGTGCGCAAACGCCTCGGCCAGCGCGCGCACGCGCGTTATGCTCGAGCCAGCCCGCAGTACATCCAGCCGCTCCGTCGAGCCATGCCACCAGCTCAGCACCGACTCGTCGTGGTGATAGTGGTCGCCGAACAGCATTATGTCCCAGCCCCGCGCCGTTGAGTTGAACTGGCACAGGCAGCACGACGGCATGCTCATCTGCGAGCGCTCGGTGGGTATGCCCAGCGCGTTCTGCCTGAGCGCGCGCAGCGCCACCGCATGCGTCACCGCCAGGTATGTGCCCTCGCGCGCGCGCATGTCGCGCAGGAAGCCCGCGGTGCGCGAGAGCAGCGCCTCGTATGTCTCGCCGCCGCGCAGCTCCATATAGCGGTTGGGGTTCTGCCAGAACCAGTCGAAGTGTATCGGATAGCGCGCCTCCATGGTGCGCATGTCCTCGCCCTCCCAGCGGCCCAGGCCGAGCTCCATGAGCCGGTCGTCCACGCTGACCGGCGCCCGGCATGCGCCGGCGAGTATGCGCGCGGTGTCCTGCGCGCGCGGCAGCGGGCTGGTCAATATGCCGTCGATATGCACGCCCTCCAGCCGCACCGCCAGCCGGCGCGCGAGTTCCCGACCCAGCTCGGTCAGCGGCGAATCCTGCTGGCCCTGCATGCGGTGCTGGGTATTCCACACCGTCTGGCCATGGCGCACTATCAGCAGCTTCATGCCCACCATCTCCTAGCTGATGCTCATAGTAATCACGTAATCCGCGCCGCGCGGCGCCAGCTTCAGTCCGGGCGCGCGATGCGTGAAGCTGGCCTTGCCGCCGCCCTCGGTCACGACCAGGTACATGTGCGACAGCGCTATGCCCAGGTCGATCTCGCTCAGCGCGCGCACGTGGTTTATCGCGCTGTGCGCGACATAGCAGTGCACCTCGTCGCCGCGCACCACAAAGCGCCACGGCTGGCGGTTCATCGCCGAGGGCGCCAGCCGCGCCGCGTCGATCACGCGCCGCATGTCGTCGGTGAGCTCGCTCTGGCATATCTGCCCTATCTCGCGCCGCTTGAACGCCGACAGCTCGCGCGTGAGCGGCTCGGCCGGCACGCCGTACGCCATTATCATCATCGGATCGAACCTGAGCGCGCGCAGGTGCTCCGGCGCGAACCGCGCGCCCCCCTGGTAGCACGAGCCCACCTCGTATATGTACAGCCCCAGCGAGATCTGCTCAAGTATGAAGCCCGCGTTCACGCGCGCCAGCGGCGCCTGCTGCGAGGTGTAGAGCATGTAGGCCGGCGCGTTGGCCACGAACACGCCCTTTATGTGCGCGTCGCCCGGCAGCCGGCGTATGTGGTTGTCTATCGTCAGCCGATCGCGCAGCGGGTGCACCCACTCGCGCCAGGTTATCAGCGCCTGCGCCGCGTCGCGCGGTATGGGGCCGTCCTTGAACTTGCGCACCGATTTGCGCCTGTATATCTGCTCCACCAACATGAGCAGCCCCTCTTTCCTAATATAACTTTTGCGCGGTCCGCGGCCCGCGCTGCCGTCAGCCCAGTCGCTTGCGCAGGAACTCCACCGCCAGCCGTATGTCGGCGGTCGGGTTCGCGCCGCACTCGCGCTCTATCGTGAAGTAGCCCTTGTAGCCGGTCTCGTCCAGCGCCGCGATGTACGAATCCCAGTCGACGTCGCCCTCGCCCAGCGGCACCTCCTCGAAGTACTCGCCCAGCTTCTGCAGATCCTCTATGCCGCCGTCGCAGAATATGCCGTACACCTTTTCGCCGCCCATGAACTTGTATATGCGCCCGTCCTTGGCGTGGGTGTGGAGTATATGGCCCTTTAGCGTGCGCACGCCCTGCGCCGCGTCCACATCCATCACCATCTTCAGGTTGGCCGGGTCGAAGTTTATGCCTATGTTGCGGCCGCCTATGTCGTCCAGGAAGCCCTTGAGCGTCTCGGGCGTCTCGGGGCCGGTCTCTATCGCCAGGCGGCAGCCGGTCTTTTGGCCCAGCCGGTCTATGCGCTGCATCGCGTCGACCATGACCGCGTAGCGCGGGTGCGAGCGATCCGCCGGCACACGGCCGATGTGGTTGGTCAGTATGCTGCAGTCCATCTCGACGCACAGCTCGAACATGCGCTCAACCTCGGCGATGCGCCACTCGTCGTTCTCCTGGCGCCCCTCAAACGAGTGCCCGCCCAGGTCGCCGCACATCGCGCTTATCACCAGGCCGCAATCGCGCGCCTTGTCGCGCATCTGACGCCGGTACTCGGGCGTCCACACGTCCTGCGACGCGCCACGGCCGCCCACGTACACCTGCACCGCCGCCGCGCCCAGCTGCGCCGCCAGCTCCATGCCGCGCGGCACGCCCACGCCAAACGATTCCGCCATCACGCCTATGCGATTCATCGTAACACCTCCGCTCAACTTGTCCGCAGGTAATTGAAAGTTAGACTCTATCAGCGCCGCTATGTCGGCCATGGCCGCGCGCTCGCCCTCGCCGTCGGCGACGATCGTCAGCTCGTCGCCCGCCGCCAGCTCCAGCGAGAACACGCCCATCATCGACTTGGCGTTTATCCGGCTCGCGCCGCGCTCCACCGTTATGCGGCACGGGTACTTGCCCGCCGTGCGCACCATCAGTTCGGCCGGGCGCGAGCTGAGCTTGGCTATGTCTATCTTAAACGTCCTGGATATCATCGGGTACCCCTCCCCGCTCTGCCCTGAGCCTGTCCGCCAGCTCCTCTATGCGGCGCAGCCTGTGGTTGATCGCCGACTTGCCCAGCGGCGGCTCCATCAGCGCGCCCAGCGCCTCCAGTGTCGCGTCGCGGTTGTCCAGCCGCGCCCGCGCGACCTGCTGCAGCGCCGGCGTGAGCCTGTCAAGCCCCAGGTTCTCCTCGAGCCAGATTATCGCCTCGGTCTGGCGCATGCCGGCGTCTATCGCCTTGTCCAGGTTGGCGTTGTCGCAATTCGCGGCGCGGTTGGCGCGGTTGCGCACCTCCTTGACGACGCGCGCGCTCTCCATTTTGAGCAGGCCCTCGTGCGCGCCCATCAGGCCCAGCAGCTCGATAATCTGCTCGCAACCCTTTATGTAGACCACGTGCGCGCTCTTGCGCCGCACCGTGCGCGCGTTGAGCCCTAACCGGCCCAGAAACGCGCTGAACGCCTGCGCAAAGCTCTCGCGCCCCGCCGCAAACTCCAGATGGTACTTGCTGGCCGGATCGGCGACCGAACCGCAGCCCAGGAACGCGCCGCGCATGAACGCGCGCTGGCAGCACTGCTTGCCCAGCAGCCGCTCGGGCAGCCCGTTTCTGAGTGCGAACACGCACGCGCGATGCACCGCGCCGCACTCGACCAGCACGCGCTCGGCCGCCTCGCCGCGCAGCGTGAGCGTATACACATTGCGCACCCGCGGGTACTCGCGCCGCGCCACCGCTATCTCGCACCGCTCTCCGAACGAGTCGCGCACCAGCAGATACGCATGCCGCGCTATCGCCGCCAGCTCGCTGGACAGCGCCAGCGCCACGCCCCCGCCGCTTATCAGCAGATTGCCGCTGGACAGCAGCATGCCGGCCAGCTCCGAGCGCATGCAGCACTGCTTATCGAGCCGCACATGCGCCAGCTCCAGCCGCACGTCGGACGAAAAGCTCATGTGCGCCTCACCCCTCCTTCGCCCCGGCCGCAGCGCCCTGCCCGGGCATGTCGCGGTGCATCACGGCGGTCTGATAGCCCTGGCCGCGTATGAACTCGCCCAGCGCCTCGGCTATCGCCACCGAGCGATGCTGGCCGCCGGTGCAGCCCACCGCTATTACCAGCCGGTTCTTGCCCTCGGCCACGTAGCGCGGCAGCAGGAAGCCCACCATGTCCACGAGCTTGGCCATGAACTCGCGCGTGTCGTCGCTGTTCATAACGTAGTCGCGCACGTCCTCGTCGCGCCCGGTGTGCGCGCGCATCGACGGTATGTAGAACGGATTGGGCAGGAATCTCACGTCCAGCACCATGTCCGCGTCGCGCGGCACGCCCCGCTTGAACCCGAAGCTGAGCACCTCCACGCGCAGCCAGCCCGCGCGCCCGGTCGCCTGGCCGAACATGCGGCCCATAGTGTCGCGCAGCGCGCGCGGCGTCATCAGGCTCGTGTCCAGCACGTGCGTCGCGCAGTCGCGCAGCGGCTGCAGCGCCTCGCGCTCGCGCAGTATGCCGTCCTCCAGCGAGCTGTCGCGCGCCAGCGGATGGTCGCGGCGCGTCTCCTTGTAGCGCTCTATCAGCTTTTCGTCCGAGGCGTCCAGGAACAGCACCTCAAAGGCTATGTCCTGCCAGCGCGGGTTGGACAGCGAATGGCGCACCATCTGCGTGTCAAAGAACTGGCCCCCGCGCACGTCGACCGCTATCGCCGCCAGCTGTATGCTGTGGCGCGAGCGCGTGCACAGCTCTATGAACGGATCCAGCAACTGCGTGGGCAGGTTGTCCACGCAGAAATAACCCATGTCCTCCAGGCTGTGCAGCGCGCTGGTCTTGCCCGCGCCCGACAGCCCCGTCAGTATTACGACTCTCATACACTCTCCCCGGCCGCCCGGCGCGCCGCGTCAGGCGCGGCCGATTATCCGCACCTCCGGCTCCAGCTCCACGCCGGTCGACAGCCGCACCTTGGTGCGCACCAAGTCGATCAGATCC
>CAWVGT010000285.1:0-5144 GCA_963928645.1 Candidatus Fimadaptatus sp. | reverse complement strand
CTTCTTTCAATTCATGTCTTTTCATGTCCTTAGTTTACTACATCGGCGTTTTGCGCACAAGTCCTGGGTTTTAAAACAGGCTCTAGGTTGTTGACAAAATCCCGCGGCTGGACGGCGGGTTTTACGCCCAACGTCTTGAAACGTCATATGGGCAATATTGTAGAATCAGTCTGATATAGCGGCGTTTCGCTTTGATTTGCATGTTCAGCCGGTTGCTTTTGCACATTCGGTCAGGCTGACGTTGTACAGCATACTTTGTCAAAAAGCTGAGACATGACGCCGTCAGCCACGTCCCGACCCAAATTCTTGACAAATACTGGCAGCTGGACAGTGGGTTTAAACCCAACGTTCTTGTAACTACACATTGACGATGTAGCAGATTTCATTTGACATGAGCGGTATTCCACACAAATTTGCATGTTCTATTGGCCAATTTTGCATATTCGTTCAGGCGGACAGTGTACAGATGACTTTGTCAGAAGTCTGAAGTGAAACACCGTAATCTGCGTCTTATCCCAAACCGTTGACAAATACCGGCAGGTGGATAGCGGTTTTATGCCCAACGTTTTTGAAACGGCACATTAGCGATGTTGCAAAACCGATCTGATATAAGCGGCGTATCGCTTTGATTTACATGTTTTGCAGGTTGCTTTTGCGCACTCAGTCCAGCTGACAGTGTACGCTTACTTTGTCAAAAGCCTAAGTCGTGACGCGATAATCCGCAATCCACCCTAAGCCGTTTACAAAATCCAGCAGATGGGCAACGGTTTTATTCACAACGTTTTGAAACGATATATTGGCGATGTTGCAAAACCGGTCTGATATAAGCAGCATATTCCTTTGATTTGCGTGTTCTGCATGTTGTTTTTGCACATTCGGTCTTGCCAGCAATGTTTGGCATACTCTGTCAAAAGACAGAGACAGAATTCCATCAGCCGCATCCCGCCCCAAGCCGTTCACAAAATTCAGCAGATGGACAGCAGGTTTGATGTGCAACGTTTTGAAACGCATATGGGCGATGTTGCAAAACCGGTCTGATATAAGCGGCATATTCCTTTGATTCGTATGTTCTGCAGGTTGATATTGCGCATTCAGTCTGGCGGACAGTATGCGACATTCTCTGTCAAAAAACTGGGGCGGAACGCCGCCAGCTGCGTCCCGCCCGTATCGTCATTTGACATTAGCCCACACCTCAATCAGCTGCGCTATTATCCTCACATTGCAGCCATATCGCTTGGCGCGCTCCATTGCCGATATACGGCCGCGCATTGCGAACAAGCAGCATTCAATCCGCAAATCCGCTTTGCGGCGACATACGGCTCACCCTGCCCCAATGCCCGCCCAGGCTGCAGGCCGCCGCGCTCACCTGCGCCGACCGCGCCGCTTCATGTCGCTGCGCACGCCGTCCAGGCACGCGTCCGGCAGCGCGCCTTCGGTTCGGAACGCGGTCAGCGCGTCGCTCATCGCCGAGAAATTGAGCTGCGTGCCCTGACTGTCGGGCACATAGTCGGCCGCGCGCCGGGCGTCTATGCCAAAGCGCGCCGCGCTGGCCACCGCGTCGATGTTCGCGCCCAGGAATATGAACTCCCAGCCGTACTTGGACTTCTGCCGCTCGATCAGCCCCTTCACCTGCGCAAGCGTATATTCGCGGCTCGCGTTCTCCTCGCCGTCGGTTATTATCACGAACACCACCCTGGCGGCGCGATATTCCTCCGCGGTGTTGCGCTGCGCCGCAACCGCCTTGTCTATCGCCATGCCCATCGCGTCCAGCAGCGCGGTGGAGCCGCCCACGCGGTACTCCCGGGCGCTCATGGGCCGCACCGCACGCAGGTCTATGCGGTCGTGAAGCAGCTCGCAGCGGTTGTCAAACAGCACTGTCGTGACCACGCACGCCCCGGGTAGCTCCCGCTGCCGAGCCAGCATGGAGTTGAACCCGCCGATCGTATCCCGCTCCAGCCCGCTCATGGAGCCGCTCCTGTCCAGCACGAATACCAGTTCCGTCAAATCCCTTGCCATAGCGCATGCCCTCCGTTCGATTTGTCGATTGGATTATACCGCGGCCGGGCGCGCGCATGGTCGCTTTCAGGGCGACATCAGTTCGAGCCCAGCAGCGGCTGGTCGTACTCGAACAGCGCCTCGTTGATCTCGAATATGTCGTACCTGCCGTTGACTATGAAGTACTCCACTATCACGTCGAACTTCTGGCTGTGCGAGAGCGCGTAGCCCGCGCGCGCAAGCAGCTCGCGCGTCTGCGCCAGATCCAGCTCCAGCGCTATCGCCAGCGCCAGCGCGGTGCGCTTGCTGGGCATGTAGCCCCGGCCCTTGCGTATCTTGGAGAACAGCTTGCGATCGATGTTGGCGCGCTTGTACACCTCGGCGTCGGTGCGGCCGCGCGCGTCTATGAGCCTGAGCAGCGTCACATGAAACGGCTCGTCCAGCTCGTTCACCAGCTCGTCCAGCGGCGCCGGCTGCGCCGCGCACATAGGCGCGGCGTTGAGCTCGCCCGCCCGCTCAAACCGGGCCACCTCATGCTGGCGCACGTAGTTCTCGTCGATATAGCTGTCAATCGCGCCGATCAGCTCCGCGCCGACCTCGAACGACGCCCTGTCGAATATCGCCAGGTACACGTCCATGTCGTGCGCCGTCAGGAAGTCCGCAATCGCGGCCGTGGCCACGCGCAGCGCCTCGCGCCGGGGATAGCCGTATATGCCGCTGGATATCAGCGGAAACGCGACGCTCTCGCAGCCGTGCCGCTGCGCCAGCTCGAGCGAGCTCGTGTACGCCGAGCGCAGCAGCTGCGCGCAGTGTTGCGACTCCTGCGCGCTGTACACCGGCCCTGCGGCGTGTATGACGTACCGCGCCGGGAGCCCGAAGCCGGGCGTAATCGCGGCCTCGCCGGTACGTATCGGCGCGACCCGGCGGCAGGCGGCCTGCAGCTGCGCCGCTCCGGCCGCCCGGAATATCGCGCCGCACACGCCCCCGCCCATCGCCAGCTCGGTGTTTGCGGCATTGACTATCGCATCCACGTTCATGCGGGTTATATCCTGTCTAACTATCGTAAACGGCATCTGACTACCTCCTCTTACGGGCTTGTTGCGCGGCGTATCGGCGCCAAACGGTCGCCGCACAGCGACCCGGCGCCGCAGGCAATGCAGGGCCGCTCTGCCCGATCCGCCCATGAGCCCCGCAGCGCCGCCGGAGCGCACGCTGACCGCGCCCCAACCATTGCACATGGCTTCAGCATAGCATCTGATACCGCGCATGTCAAGCGCACACGAGCACGCGGCGCGCCTGTAAGGCGTCGAGCAGCTGCGCAGGCAACACGGCGGCCGGCTGACGCGCATGTTCCCGGCGGGAATGGCGACGCGCGCGACCAGCCGGGCATGAGCCGCGCATCGCGTCATCTGCTGTCCGGCGCAAAGGCAGCGCCGCGCCCGGCCCACGCGGCACAAAGCGCAGGCCCATCCTCAACCGGCGCGGCAATCTGGCGACGCGCTCTGCCCGGGCGTGCCAGCGTGCGCCGCATGCCAAATCGCGAACTGCGTATTGCGGCGCGCTGCGCGGTGTGCTATACTGCAGTTGACCTGCGGCGTACATATATTCGAAGGGGAGTGAGCTGCTTGCCAAGGAGCGATGCGGTCAGACTGGGCATTATTGGAATTGGCGGACGGGCTTTGGGGCTCATGGATTCTATTATAGCGATAGACGAGCTGAGGATCACGGCCCTGTGCGACTTGAAACCCGAGCGCAACGAGGCCGGGCTGGCGTGGCTGCGCGAGCATGGCTATGCCAGCGTGCCGTTTGTGTGCACCGACTACCGCCAGCTGCTGGACCGCACCCGCGTGGACGCGGTCATTGTCGCGACGTCCTGGAACGAGCACGTCGAGATAGCCATCGCCGCGATGGAGGCCGGCATACCGGTGGGCTTTGAGGTGGCCGGCGCGTCCTCGCTGGAGCAGTGCTGGGATCTGGTGCGCGCATACGAGCGCACGCGCACGCCCTGCATGATGCTGGAGAACTGCTGCTTTGGCCGGTATGAGCTGGCCGTGCTGCGCATGATACGGGCCGGCGTGTTCGGCCAGGTTGTGCACTGCGAGGGCGGATATCAACACTTTCTGGGCAAGTACATAGTTCAGCGCAGCGCGCCCGGGCAGCATCAGCGCTCGGCGCACCACATGCGGCGCAACGGCGAGCTGTATCCGACGCACGAGATCGGGCCGATAAGCAAGTACCTGGACATAAACCGGGGCAATCGCTACGTGTCGCTGGCGTCGTTTGCGTCCAAGGCGGTGTCGCTAAACGCGATAGCGCGCGCCGAGTTGGGACCGGATCACCCGCATTTCGCGCTGGGCGACTTCGTGACGACCGTGCTCAAATGCGCCAACGGCGAGACCGTGACGATCGCGCACGACACATCGCTGCCGCGCCCGTACAGCCGCGGCAACGTGGTGCACGGCACCAGGGGCATCTGGATGGAGATAAACAAGTCCATATACATAGAAGGCGAGTCGCCCGACGAGCAGTGGGTCGACATCTCCGAGTATCTCGCCAAGTACGACCACCCGATCTGGAAGCAGTTCCTGAGCGACGGCGTGCAGGGCGGCCACGACGGCACGGATTACCTCGAGCTCAAGGCGTTCGCCTACTCGGTGGCGCACCGCGTGGGCTTCCCGCTGGACGCATACGACGCGGCGTGCTGGATGGCGGTGACCGTGCTGTCGGAGAACTCGATTGCCATGGGCGGCGTTCCGCAGCCCTTCCCGGACTTCACCAACGGCAAGTGGCTGGCGCGCGAGCCGCTGCCCGACTCGCCGTACCTGCCTTGAACCGGCGCGCCCGCGCGGCGCTTGTATGAATGGCCCGCTCCGTTTGCGCAATCAGGCCCGCTCCGTTTGCGCAAACGGGCCAGTTCCATTTGCACAAGCGGGCACGCCGCTTTTGTGCAAGCGGGCCCGCCTCTTTCGCGCAATCAAGCCCGCCTCTTTCGCGCAATCCGGCCCGCCTCTTTTACGCAATCAGGCCCGCCTCTTTTACGCAATCAGGCCCGCCTCTTTTACGCAATCAGGCCCCCCTCTTTTACGCAATCAGGCCCGCCTCTTTTACGCAATCAGGCCCGCCTCTTTTACGCAATCAGGCCCGCCTCT
>CAWVGT010000284.1:0-24291 GCA_963928645.1 Candidatus Fimadaptatus sp. | reverse complement strand
CCGTGAAGCTCTATGCGCGACGAGAACGGAAATTATTCTCATCCGGCAGACTATATTGTACCATTATAATGCTCCGATTGCAAACCCAAACTCTTTAAATTACCTAAAATGCCATTATTGTTTATCGGACGGGCTGTCAAATTTACATACGGGCCGCTCAGGAATACACCTCGGGCTTGAGCACGCCTATCGCGTCCAGGTTGCGATACCGCTCGGCATAGTCCAGCCCATAGCCCACGACGAACTCGTTGGGTATCACAAAGCCGCTGTAATCGGCCTTTATATCGACCTGGCGGCGCTCGGGCTTGTCAAGCAGCGTGCATATCCTGAGGCTGGCCGCGCCGCGCGCCAGCAGGTTGTCCTTCAAAAACGCGAGCGTCTTGCCGGAATCCACAATGTCCTCGACGATTATCACGTGGCGATGCTCGATCGCGTTGTCCAGATCCTTGAGTATGCGCACCACGCCCGAGGACTTGGTCGCGCTGCCGTAGCTCGATATCGCCATGAAGTCCAGCGCCATGGGCAGGTCTATGCAGCGTATCAGATCCGAAAAGAACACCACCGCGCCCTTGAGTATGCCCACCATCAACAGCTCGCTGCCGCGGTAGTCGCGCGTTATCTGCGCGCCCAGCTCCCGGACGCGCGCGGCGATCTGCTCGCGCGTGAGCAGCCAGTGGTCTATGTCCGCCAGCATGTTATCGGGATTCATGTTCATCCTGTGTGCCTCCATAATCTCATCTATTTTACCATATGCCCCGGCCGTCCCAGCGCAGCATGACCGCCGCGCGCGTGCGCCCGCTCAGCGCGGCGTCGCGCGCCACGCCCACGCCCGGCGCCCACAGCACGCGCCCGCCGCGCGCCAGCACCGGCAGATAGCCCCGCACCTGCCGATCGACCTTGTGATCTATCAGATAGTCCTTGAACTTTTTGCCGCCCGGCGCGCCGAGCGGGTATATCTCGTCGCCCGCGCGCCGCCCGCGCAGCACCGCGCCCGCCAGCGCGTCCGCATCCAGCGTCTGCACATACCGGCCGTCGCCGCGCTCAAAGCCGCCGTCCGCCGCGCGCGCCGCGCGCTCAAGCGCTACCGTGCCGCCCGGCACGCTCAGCTGCGCGGGCAGCGCGTCCCAGTCGGGCAGCGCCAGCTCGTACTCGGGCGAGGCGCGCCCCGGCAGCTCCAGGTACACCCGGCGCGCGCCCCGGCTCACGCGCACGCCGCCCGGCAGCGTCGCCGCTGCGCCGTCCAGCGCCTCGAGTATGCGCCATATGCCGGCGCTCTCGGCGTCCTGGCCGGTCGCGCGCATCGCCCGCGCCGCCAGCCGCGCCTGCAGCGCCGGGTGCAGCGCGCGCGTCGGCTCCACCCACAGGTACAGCCCGCCAGGATACTCGCCAAGGCATTCGCGCGCCGCCGCGTCGACCGCGCGCTCGATGAAGTCGTCGTCCAGCGCCGCCGCGCGCGCCAGCCGGCACAGCCCCTCCCGGCTGCCCGGATACGCCTGCTCGCACGCCGGCAGTATCACATGCCGCACGTAGTTGCGCGTATAGCGCGTATCGGCGTTGGACGCGTCCTCGCGGAACTCCAAGCCGCGCGCCGCCAGGTACTTGCGCAGCTCCTCGGGCGCCACGTCCAGCAGCGGCCGCGCCAGCATGCCCACGCGCGGCCGCATACCGCACAGCCCGCTGACCGACGCGCCGCGCAGCGCGTGCATCAGCACCGTCTCGGCCTGATCGCGGCTGTGGTGCGCCAGCGCTATCACGCTGCAGCCGTGCTCGCGCGCCGTGGAATAAAAAAAGTCGTAGCGCACGCGCCGCGCCGCGCTCTCGATGCCCTCGCCGCTCAGCCGCGCCAGCGCCGGCACATCCGCGCGGCACAGGTGCAGCGGCACGCCCAGCCGCTCGCACAGCCCGCGCACGAACTCCAGCTCCTCGTCCGACTCCGCGCGTATGCCGTGGTGCACGTGCGCCGCGTGCAGCTCATACCCCGCCGCACCGGCCGCGTCGCGCAGTATCGCCAACAGCGCCACCGAATCCGCGCCGCCCGACACCGCGCACAGCACGCGCTCCCCCGCGCGCGCCATATCGCCGCGCTCCAGCGCTGCTATCGCATCCTCAAGCTTCATCTGTGCCTCCATGACCTTCTGTATGTTTATTTTACCACTACCGCGGCGCGCGCACAACTCAGATTATGGCTTTTCACCGTCATTAGCGTTAATATATACCACCTGTGCCCGCGTGCAAGACCTAACGGGGCGAGTAGTTTCATTTATATATGCGCCCTTGCGACGCGCGCCGCGCTGCCCCGCGTCCGGCCGCGCAGCGCGCCCTGCCACGCCGCATCGCGCCGCACGGCGTCCAACAGCACCACCGCCGCGTCGTCGGTCGCGCCAAACCTGCGCCGCATGTGCGCCATGGCGGCCTCGGCTGCGGCTCCGGGCGCGCTCGATGCCTGCGCGCGCACTGCCCCGGCCAGCGCGCGCAGCTGCGCATCATTGCTGAAGTCGCATACGCCGTCGCTGAGCAGCATCAACCGGTCGCCCGCGCGCAGTTTTACGCTGCGGCGCGCCGCGCGCACCCTGTCCAGTATGCCCAATGGCGGCGCATATGCCCCCAGCAGCCGCACGCGGCCCCCGCCCAGCAGCACCGACGGCAGCGCGCCGAGCTTGAACAGCTGCGCGCCGCCGGTAGCCGGATCGACGAGCGCAATGTCGAGCGTGGCATACATCTCGGCGCCGCCGCTGAGCCGGAGCAGGTCGTTGACCGCGTCCAGCGCCGGCCCGGGCGCTATGCCGCAGTCCAGCAGCCGCTCCACCGCCGCCAGCGCCGCATAGCTCTCGCGCGCCGCCAGCCTGCCCCGGCCCATGCCATCCGACAGCCCCGCCAGATACCGACCGTCGCTGAGCCGCTTGAGCAGTGCGTAGTCGCCGCACTCCTCCCGTCCGCACGCGCTGCGCCGCACCGCGCCGCGCACCGCCAGCGCGCCGCACTGCCTGAGCACCAGCATGCCGTCGCGCGCATTTGCCTCAAATTCAAACCGCACGCCGGTAACATACGTCAGCGCGCGCTCCACGCTCTCCGGGGCCTCGCCCAGCCGCGCCCACTCGGGCAGCTCTATATACGCCCGGCGCGGCGCGTCGGCCGTGACGCACACCCCCGCGCACTCCACGCCGTAACCTGCCAGCCGCGCCGCAACGCGCTTCGACGCGTCCGCATCGACGCGCAGCCGCGCAAGCCCGGCGCGCCGGCGCTGTGCCGCGGCTTCGGCCAGCCGGCCCATGCGCCGCAACACCTCGGCGCTTTCGGCGCAATTCGCGCCTCCGTCCGCGACCAGCTCACTTACGTCGGTCACCAGCCGCGCCGCGGCCGAGTCGATGCGCGCGCGTTCCCAGGCCAGGCAGCGCTGCATCAGCGCACGCGCCTGAACCGCCGCCTCCGAGCTGTCCGGCCTCAACGCCGCGCCGCAGGCAATGCCGATAAGCGCGCTCAGCCCTTCCATCAGCGCCGGCATATGGCCCTCAGGCGCCTGCCCGAGCGCGCCGGTCAGCGCCAGCGCGGCCCAACCCGCCGCCAGCCCCGGCGCACCGCCGAGCCCGCCCAGCAACCCGCCCGCAAGCGGATAGCCCAGCGCCGCGCTCCAGTCGCAGCCCGCCGCCCACAGGCACGCGCCCAGCAGTCCGCCCGTGCACAGCCCGCGCAGCCCCGCGCGCAGCCGCGTCCCGCCGCGCGCGCGCCCGACCAGCGCCGCCAGCGCCCATGCGCCGGCGATCGCATCCGGCGCCAGCGCGCCCCATTCCAACCCCTTCAAGCCCGCCGCGCATGCGCCCGCCAGCAGCGCCCGCGCGCCGGCGCGCCACTGTGCCGGCACGTCAAGGCCGTCCAGCCCTGCCGCAAACACCGGCGCAAGCCCAAACCCCAACAGCGCGCACACCGCGCAGCCAATCGCGCCCGCACAGCCCCCGCCGGCCAGCGCGAGCGTCATAAGCAGATTCGCAAGCCCCGCCGCGCCCGCCGCCAGCGCCACGCGCGCCACGTCGTCGCCCTCGCCGCGCGCCGCCAGACAAGCCCGACGCATGCCGCGCGCCAATGGACTGCGCGACGGATACGGAGCAAGCTCCACGCTGCCCAGCACGCACAGCGTCAGCCACACGCTCAGGCAGGCAAACACCGGCCAGACGGCCTCCACGCCGCCCAGCGACGCACAGCCCAACGCGCAGCCCGCCAGCATGGCCCCGCAGTGCCACCCGGCGCACATGCCCGCCGCAAACAGCGCCGCGCCCGCGGCCTGCATGCCCCCAAACAGCCCGCAGCGCGCGCACGCGAACATGGCCAGCGCCTGCAGCGCCATGCGCGCCGCCGGTCGCGCACACAGCCCGCGCGCGGCCTCGCTCAGTTTCAGAGTCGATCGGTTTGACATATTCGACAGCACCCCTCGCATCCATCGCTTACGGTACTGATTATACTTTATCGGCTGCGCGGTTGTTGTCGCTGCGCGGTCGGCCACGCGGGCCGTTTCGCGTCGGTTTCGACAGCATTGGCGGTCGGGCTGGCAAGCGGCGTGCGCGCGTGCGCTCATGGGGCGCTGGGCGGGCGGGTCGTGTCGAAATGTCGGCATGAGCTGGAGGCGATTTGTCCGTCGCACTGCGACCTTTTGGGCCTTATCAATGCGCCGCAACGGCATTGAGCGGCGCCCCGCCCCTTGCCGCCGCGTCCCGGTTGCTCAAACAGTTTTCACATTCCTCCAGATGTTGCCATCGTTGTTCAAATACAGCCCACCCATTGTAAAATGCTTGCATTCTCTGCCCAAATGCGCTCAAATGCTCCTTTTTTACTGTTTTATGTGATTGACAACTTTACCTTGCGGGACTATACTCAACTATGCGTGGTTTCGACAAAACCATATCGATTCACTATTCGCCCTTATCGGGTCAAAGAGAGGCTTGGGACTGTATGAAACACATGATACTCGTCACCTCACCACCCGCGTGCGGCAAATCCTTCGTCACCGATAAGATCGCGCGCGCACTCAAGAACTGTGTTTACCTCGACAAGGACTCGCTGTTGGTGCTGTCCGCGCAGATCTTCAAGGTCGCCAATCAGCCCAACAACCGTTCCTCCCAGTTTTTCGAGGAAAACGTGCGCAATTATGAGTACGACGCCATACTTGAAGTCGCCTTCGAAGCGCTCAAGTATAACGATTACGTGCTGATAAACGCGCCGTTCACGCGCGAGATCAACGACGCGAAGTACATCGCCGAGTTGCGCGCCAAGCTCGCCGCGCTCGACACCGTGCTTGAGGTGGTATGGGTCATGGCCGACGAGGAAGTGTGCCACCAGCGCATGCTGGCGCGCAACTCCAGCCGCGACTACTGGAAGCTTGAGCACTGGGATGAGTACATCAAGACCCGCAGCTTCAAGGCTCCGGATATCGAAAACCTCCACATAATCAACAACTCGACCGAGACTTCCTACATCGAGGACATGAACCGGTTCCTCGAGGACATGAAGAAGGCCTGAGCTCGGCAGCGCGCCGCGTCCGCAGATCGGACGCGGCGCTTTGTCGCATATGGCCGCCCGCCCAGCGCCGCATAACGCGCCGCGCCCACGCGTATCAATGGACGAGGGGGCATATTATGGGCATAGTGATTGCGTTATCCGGCAGCGCGCCGGCAGCGGTGGGCGCGCTCATGGCGCTCGAGGAGCGCGACATCGCGCCCGCGCTGACCATTGCGCGCGGCGGAGGCGCGCTGGCGGCGGGGCTGTACGCCTGCGGCTGGCGCGCGGGCGAGCTGGCGCGGCTGGCGCAGGCGCTGGAGCGCAACCGGCTCGCGCTGCTGGGCCAGCTGCTGCCCGCGCTGAGTGAGCGCGCGACCGCGCTTTCGCCGCGCGAGCTGAGCGCGCTGGCGCTGGGTGAAGCACCGTCGGACGGCGGGCCGCCCTGCCCCACCGCGCCCGGCGATGCGCTGGAAGCGCTGCTTGGCGAGCTGACGCGGGGCGTCGAGCTGCGTGCGCTGCGCATGCCGCTAGCGCTACCCGTGCGCGCGTACCGGCGCGGCGTGGACGGATACCTGCCCGAACCCGAGCCGCGGCTGCTCGCCACGGGCAGCGGCGCGCGCTATGCGGTGTCGCTGGCGACCGCGCTGCGCTGCGCCGCGTTCGCGCCCGAGCTGGCCGGCGCGCCCCGGGTACGCGACGCGCTGCTTACACAATGGCCCGACGCGCGCGGCGAGCTAGCGGCCTGGCGTCAATTGGGCGGCGGCGCGCCGCTCATATCGATCGGCCCCGCCGACGAGGGCGACGCGCCCGCGCAGCATGGCATGCGAATCGCGCTGCCGGCGCCAGGGCGGCGCGACGGCGTGCGCGAACGCATGCGCACCGGCCACGCCGCGGTGCGGGCGCACATCGACGAATTGTTGAGCTTTTGCTGAAGGCAGGCGTTGCGCGGCAGTGGCGAGCGCGCAGTACACAATTGAGAAAGGAAGTGGCGCGCTATATGCGCTTTACGGCATTATGAAGCGGCGTCCACGCAAAATCGCATGGACGCCTCAGTTTGATGGCTAAGCGGCCTTTGCTCTCGCAGTTCGGCCCGGCATGTAGTTGTTGCGTTTGAGTTTTAAAAACGCTGGCCGGAATCTGAAACGGCGACATAGCATTGCAGTGTCAATTGTGTATATGTACCGAAATATAAGTACTGAGACGAAACACGCTGCCCCATGATGGGCTCTGTCAATGTTATGCAGCGAACACGCCACATCGCACAGTCGCCGCAAATTATTGACAAAGCGGCCTTTGCTCTCGCAGTTCGGCTCAATAAACAGTTGCAGCGTTTGAATGTTCAAAACACTGACCGCCAGCTGAAATACCGGCAACGGTATATGCAGTGCCGCATTATGGGCTTTGCCAATGATTTGAGTCGTCCACACAAAGTCGCATTTACGCCGCGCTACATTCATCTCCCGCCAGAACAGCCCCGCCCGCTCACAGCTCCACCACCATGCCGTCGTACGCAAATTCCACGCCCGCATACTCCCGCTGCAGCGCGAGATAGTCGTCGTAGGACTTGCCCCAGTCCTCCTCCAGATGCGTCAGTATCAGCCGGCGCGCGCCCAGCTCCCGCGCCAGCTCGCGCGCCGCTTCAAAGCTGTACAGCTCGCGCCGGAGCGGGCTGTCCGGCGGTAGCGTCCGGCCGTTCTTGAGCGTGTCGCCTATGAACGTATTGCCCAGCACCAGCACGTCGGCGGCGCGCACCGCATCCACGCGCGGGAATGGCAGGCAGTCGCACGGCGCATACACCAGCCTCCGCCCACCCGCGTCGAACGTAAACACCGTAACCGCCTTGCGCGTGGGCACCGGAGTGAGCTCCACGCGCACCCCGCCCAGCCGCAGCGCGCCCTCTACCGCCCTGCGCCGCATCAGGCCCATGTGCTCATAGTAGCCCAGCAGCGAGCCGAATCGGCTGCTTATCGCGCTCACGTCGGCCATGACTTCGGGCCGCGCGTATACGTCTATAGGGTTGGCGGGGCGCCTGCCCTCGTATGCGTCCAGCCATTCCAGCCGCAGCTGCTCCATTACCCGCATGCCCAGCGTGTGATCCGGATCCCAGTGGCTGTACATTATGCTGTCCACGCGCCGTATGTCGGCGTTGTTGAGCGCGACTGATATGTCCTCGGGCGTGTCGATCAGCAGCGCTATGTCCTCCAGGTACAGGCTGCACCCGCAGCGCCGGTACGGATAGCCCAGCCGGCGCGCCTGCGTGCACACTGCGCACTGGCACAGCGGCTTGGGCGTGCACACGCAGCCGCCCGAACCCGTCACTATGAACCTCACTTAGCCCCTCCTCCCCGGCGCGTCACGCCGCTGCGTCGCCTTCGGCCTCGGTCGCGGGCGCCACGCTCAGCGCCGACAGCCAGCTCTCCACCGTCTGCTGGAGCGCGTCGTAGCCGTCGGCCGCGACCTCGACGTGGAAGCACAGCGCGCAATCGGCCTGCAGCGCTATCACATCCACGTTCTGCATGCGGCTGTCCTCCTCGCCGGTCAGGTACTCCACGCGGTACGCCGGGCAGCCCAGCTGCGCCGTGAGCGCATCGTCCCGGCGCGCCGACAGCTCGTCGACGCTCTCGTACATGCCGGTCGTCAGCTCCACGACCGCGTCCACGTCGTCATCACACGCCGGGTAGCGCTCATATGAGAACAGCGCCGCGCCGTCGTCGTACGAATACCACTGCTCGTACTCCACCTCGGAGTACTGCTCAAAGTCGGTCAGCTCAATGCGGTCGGCCGCCAGCGGCATGTCAAACCTCGGGTAGCCGGTCAGCGAGTCCTCCGCGTAGGTTCGGGGTCCGGTTATCTCCTCCAGCGCCAGCGTCGATATGCACTCCTCTATCCGCGCCGCGCACTCGGCCGCGTTGGTCTGCGGCGTCAGCGAGTGATACCTGTACGCCCACTGCTCGGCCTCTATGTACACGTCCACGGCGCTGCACTCGTCGGCGCCCGCGCCGATGCGATAGGTCACGCGATACGCCGGATAGCCCAGCCGCGCCGTCACGTCGGCATCCTCGGCTATCGCCATATCCAGCGGCTCCAGCCCCTGCGCCTCAAGCAGCGCGCTCACCGCGCTCAGCGCCGCGTCCGCGCCCACGGTGGGCTGCAGCCGCTCATACGAGACCACCATCAGCGAATCGACCAGGTATTCGGCGAAGTTGGTGCCATCCTCGTTTTGATACACCAGCGTCATCTCAATCTCCTCGCCGCTGAGTTCGCTGGTCAGGTTGATTCCGTCAAATTCGGTATACGGGCTCGCGCCATACCCGTCGCCGCGCGCGCCCAGCGGCGCGATCAACAGCAGCGCGCACAGCAGCATGATAATTCGCTTCATGTCGGTTTCCTCCTTCCTGTGCATTGATTATACATCGCCGGGCGCGCATACACATAGTTAAATGTACATTAACCCAAAACATGCCGCGCCACTGCCACATTTGGCTCCACTTGCAGCCCGACTTTGAAGTTATGCTACAAACAAGGCGTTTTGTCTATTGCGCGCGCGCCCAAAGGCGCGTATGCTTGTCATATCCGGGCGCATGCCCGGCAGGGGGGATTTGACATGAGGGCTATCGTATTTGCAACCAACATGGGCGGCGGGCACATGAGCGCGGCGCGGGCCGCGGCCGACGCGCTCACGCAGCTGGGCTGCGAGGCGCAGGTCTGCGACTTTCTGACGCTGGCGGGCCGGCGCACCTCGGACATAGTGGGCGGCGCATACGTGAAGCTGGTGCAGCGCTCGCCTGCGGCGTTCGGGCGCATATACCGCGCCGGCCAGCTGATAAGCTCGCCGCACATCAAGTCGGTGGTATACCTGGCCAACACGCTGTACGCGTCGGAGCTGAGCGAGTATATTGCGCAGCGCTCGCCCGATGTGCTGCTGACCAGCCACATATTCGCGGCGCAGGCGCTGACCCACCTGCGCCGCTGCGGCGTGAGCCTGCCGCCGACGGTAGGCATTATGACCGATTACACCTGCGCGCCGTTCTGGGAGGAGACCGAGCTGGACGCCTACATCACGCCCCATCCGGCGCTCAACGCCGAGTTCGAGGCGCGCCGTATGCCCGCCGCCAAACTCCATCCGCTGGGCATACCGGTGAGCCCGGACTGCGCGCCCGCGAGCGACGCGGCGCGCGCCAAGGCCGCGCTGGGGCTTGAGCCGGAGCGTGGGCACCTGCTGGTGATAGGCGGCAGCATGGGCGCGGGCAACCTGGGCCAGGTGCTGGCCGCGCTGGACGGCATGGACGTGCAGCTCACGTGCGTGTGCGGCAACAACGACGGGCTGCGCGCAGAGCTCGCCGCGCGCTACGCCGGGCGCGACGGCTGGCGCATCGAGGGCTATGTAAAGCCGCTGTTCCCGCTGATGGACGCCGCAGACGTGGTGCTGTCCAAGTCGGGCGGGCTCACGTCCACCGAGATAATGACCAAGCGCCTGCCGTACGTGGTCGTCAACCCGATCGTGGGCGTGGAGACGCGCAACGCGGAGTTCTTTGAGCGGCTGGGCGTGGCGCTTTACGCGCGCGACGCGGCCGACATGCGCGCGCACGCGCGCCGCCTGCTCGAGGACGCCGACGCCCGGGCGCGCATGCGCGACGCACAGCGACGCAACATCCACGCTGACTCCAGCGCGAGCATAGCTGAGTTCGCATTGAAGCTGGCCCGCGGCGGGAATTAGGGGTGTGAAGTGCGACGGGCCGGCGGGCTTGCAAAGCGCGGAGAGTAATGCAATATGGCGTGGCTCAGGCAGTTGTTGCGGATGCTGTTATCGCGTGGCGCGGCCTGTGCGCGCAGTCGAGTCGCGTAAATCGCAAGAGCAGCCGGCATATGCGGTTTGGGGATATGGCGCGAATCCGTCGTCAATGCGCTTGAGCCCTCGCTTGCGCCAACGCTGGCATGAGTCCCAAACTGGCAGGCGTATCGCCCTGCGCAGCAGTCCGCTCAACGCGCAGGCATTGCGCACTCGACCGGCGCATCAATCCGACGTATGGTTCGCCCTGTCAACAGGCGCTTGTCCCCTGGCAAATCCAGTGCGCGGTCGGACTAATACCATGCGCTATTCCACAACCGGTTGACGACGCGGTTCTCTCGATACACTGTTCAGGCATGCAAGCTTAAGCCGCTACAAGGCGCGCGCCGAGCCGGATGTTGACCATGGCGATTGCAGGCCGGGTAGAACTGTCTACACGCAAATCAACTTAATGACAACGCAAGTCCCATGGCAATCTCACAGCGCCATGGGACTCAGACCGTTGACAAAGCCATTGCCGCCGTATGCCGCCGGTTTTTCTAAAACTCGATTTGATTTATACTTATATTAGATTATGCAAGCCAAATGTTGTGGCGCAGGCTATATGACCACAATGTGCAGAAAAGACCATAATCATTGTAACACTCACTGAGCCGTCAGCGCGGGCACAGTTTTATCTGCAAAGCGAGGCCCATGGCAACCTGACAGCGCCATGGGCCTCAGCATATTGACGAAGT
Source organism: Candidatus Fimadaptatus sp. (assembly GCA_963928645.1). GTDB lineage: Bacteria > Bacillota > Clostridia > Christensenellales > Aristaeellaceae > Fimadaptatus. The sequence goes on along the minus strand of CAWVGT010000284.1, from coordinate 13,278 downwards.
ATGCCTCACACGGTTTGCTTAACCAACCGCGTAAAATCAACCGGCAACGCATGCACGTAAAACCGGAAAGCTGGTTGCATCAAACTGGTTTTGCAACACTGTCCACAGGCCGTTTCAAAAAGCCGTTAGGATTAATTAAAGCATCTGTCCAGCCGCTGGGGGGTGTCTACAGCCTGAGTCCCATGGCCATCTCATGGCGCCATGGGACTCGGTGTTTCATTAGGCAAACGCCTCTCATCTGGCATTCGTGCGCCATTCGCGGCTAAACGCAGCTGCAGCGCCGGCGCGAGTCATGTCGGCCGGCGATACGGCATTCGCCGCGGCGCTATTGCGACACGGTGTACAGCGAGTAGAAGTAACCTTTGCGCTCCATTAGCTCGTCGAATGTGCCGCGTTCGACTATCGCGCCGTTCTTGAGCGCCAGTATGCCGTCATAGCGCCTCAGCAGCGCCGCGTCCAGCGCGTGCGTGACCACTATGCGCGTCAGGCCGTCCAGGTTCAATATCGAGTCCACCACCCGATGCGCCGTCTCGGCGTCCAGCGCCGCCGTCGCCTCGTCGACCAGCAGCACCCGGTTGCGGCGGAGCAGGCAGCGCGCTATCGATATGCGCTGACGCTCGCCGCCCGACAGCGCCGCGCCGTTCTCGCCGCACAGGTAGTCCGCGCCCCGCCGCGCGATCAGCTCGTCGAGCCCCGACTGCGCTATCGCGCGCTCAAGCTGCGCCGCGTCAAATTCATTGAACAGCGTTATGTTGTTGAGTATGCTCGCGTTGAACACGAACACGTTCTGCTGTATCAGCGAGATCGCGCCGTAGAGCTGCTCGCTGCTTATGCCGCGCAGCTCCCTGCCGTCAATGAATATGTCGCCCGTATAGTCGGCGTATCCGCCCATAAGCAGCGTCAGCAGCGTCGACTTGCCGCTGCCCGACGCGCCCACGACCGCGTAGCACCCGCCCGCGTCAAACTCCGCGCTCACGCCGTGCAGCACCTCGCTGCCCGGCGCGTAGCCAAACGTCACGTCCCGCAGCTCTATCCGGCCCACCCACTCGGCCGGCGCCGCGCCGCTTGCGGCACGCACATTGTCGGCGGTCGCGCCTGCCAGCTTGTCTATCAGCGCCACCGCGGCCCGCCGCCGCGCCAGCAGGCCGGCACCTGGCCTATCGGCTGCACCACCAGGTTCATCAGGTTTATGAACGCCGCCACTATGCCCGGCGTCACGCCATACCCGTTCAGCGCCAGATACGCGCCTATCAGGAACACGCCGAACTGCGCCGCAATGCCCGCCAGCTCGCCCACCGACGATATCACGAGCGCCACGCGCCGCCGGTCGCGCCGCGCCGAGGCCAGCTCACCGTTGCTGCGCCCGAACTGCTCGCACACCGCGCGCTCGGCCTTGAAGCTCTTTATCACCGAAAACCCGTTGAGCACATCCCGCACGGTCGCCACAAAGCCGCCGTTGCAGTCGGACACGCGCTTCTCGGCGATCGCCTGCCGGTCGCCCGCCAGCAGCAGCGCCGCCACCGGCAGCAGCGACAGCCCCACCGCCGCCAGCGACAGCAGCGGGCTGTACCATTTCATCATCGCAAACGCGCTCACGAACATCAGTATCTGGCACACCAGCGAGATCTGGCCCTCGAGGTAGTCCTGCTCGATGCCGGTCGCGTCGTTTGTCAGCGCCGATACGTATGTCGACGTGTCCTCGCGCACGAACGCGGATATGCTCTTTTCGAGCATGCGCCCAAACGCGTAGTCGCGGTACTGGCGCATCGCACGCGCATAAAAGCCGGGCGACGCGCATATGCCCACGGTTGAGAGCAGCGCTATGCCGGCAAGCAGCCCCAGCGTGAGCGCAAGCAGCTGGCCGAAGCTGTAGCCCGCGCCCGCGCCGGTCATCAGGTCGATTATCTGCTGCAGCAGCGCCGACACCGCCAGCATCATCGGCGCCTCCAGCATCGCCGCCGCCAGCACGACTGAATACCGCGCCCGATTGCCCCGATAGAATTCGCGCACATACCGCCTGCGCAGCGCGCGCTGTTCGGCTGTGACCATAAGCCCTCCCCCTGCGGCACTCGGCCGCCCCGCTTATTTCGGCTCGCAATGCCATTTTAGCAGCGGCGATTCATGCCGTCAACGCGCGGCGGCATTTGCTAATCCGGCTCTAATCGTAATCTAATTCGCCGGATGGGCAGAGCGCGTCCCCCCGCTCAGGCGCGCAAAAAGGCGGCGTGCGCCTGGCTGTCGCAGACCGTTGGCGAGGCTCTGACTGCCGCATGTCGCGGGTTCATCTAGCGCTCGATCTGACTTATGTATATTGGGTTATGCAAAACAATGCCGCAACTTAGGCTATGTGAGCACAGTGTGCAAAAATGTCATAGTCAACGTATATGATACCGAGCCATCTGCGCAGGCGCAGCTCTGGCAGTAACTGAACCGGGGCTGAAATCATCCGCTTTCAGCTCCGGTTTTATTCAACAGGTTCCCTATGGGCATTATCAATCGGCATTCAAGTCGCCATTATCCGCATCTTCAGCAAAAAAGCGGAAAATATAACCCAACGTATTAACCAGTTTCCCCGCGTCATATAGCGCCCTTATATCGGCGGCCGTCATCCATTTGGAGTCTGCCACCTCGTCAGTTGTTGCTCGCTCAAGCAGCAGTTCTCCATTATATTCAAACATCCAAACATCCACAATATCCTGGAATGCTCGCCTGATTTTTGAAAACAGCAGTTCTCCCTTATCAGGTTTTAGATCAATCCCCACTTCCTCATGCGCTTCTCTTATCGCACCGTCGATGCTCTCTTCGCCTGCCAGCACCGAGCCGCCGACACATTCCCACATCAAGGGAAAGGTTGGCCGGTTTGCAGCTCTTTGCGATATCATATATTCGCCTTTACTGTTTCTGATCCACACATGAACGACGATATGATAATAGCCCTCTGGAATTTGTGCTCCTCTGATATGAGTCCGGCCCGTCTTTGCCCGGTTTTGCGTATACAGATCCCAAATCTCCATCATAACTCTCTCCAGACATGATTCATAAATACCGCTTTACAAGCATCATAAAAGCCTGCAAAACAGAATTATATCCAATGGATAGGACAACTGACCTCACGCCCGCTTTATGCGCCAAAAGCATGGGGCAGCGGATGCGCTCCGCTGCCCACATATCTTCTGTATATCAATCCAGCCACTTATCCAGCCGCCGCGCCGCTTCCTGCACGCTCTCGCGCTCGCCGAACGCCGTCAGCCTGAACCAGCCCTCGCCCTGGGTGCCGAAGCCCGCGCCCGGCGTGCCCACTATCTCGCAGCCGCTCAGCAGCGCGTCGAAGAACTCCCAGCTGCCCATGCCGTTCGGGCAGCGCATCCACAGGTACGGCGAGCACTTGCCGCCAAAGTAGGTTATGCCATGCCGCGTCAGCACCTCGCCCAGTATGCGCGCATTCTCGGCGTAGTACTCCAGGTTGGCGCGCGCCTGCGCCATGCCCTCGCTCGAGAACGCCGCCTCGGCCATGCGCTGCACTATGTAGCACACGCCGTTGAACTTGGTCGACTGCCGGCGCAGCCACATCGAGTGCAGCGTCACGCCGTCGCGCTCCAGCTCCAGCGGCACTATCGTGTAGCCGCAGCGCACGCCGGTGAAGCCCGCCGTCTTGGACAGCGAGCACACCTCTATCGCGCAGGTGCGCGCGCCGGGTATCTGGTATATCGAGTGCGGCAGCTCGTCGCCGGTTATGAACGCCTCATACGCTGCGTCGTAGATTATGACCGCGTTATGCGCGTTGGCATAGTCGACCCACGCCCTGAGCCCGTCGAAGTCATACGCCGCGCCGGTCGGGTTGTTGGGCGAGCACATGTATATGAGGTCGGCGTGTTCGCCCTCGGGCGGCGCGGGCAGGAAGCCGTTGCCGGCGTTCGCGGGCGCGTATATCACCTTGCGCCCCGACATGATGTTCGAGTCCACGTACACCGGGTACACCGGGTCGGGCACCAGCGCGGTTATCGACGAGTCGAACAGCTCGCTCAGGTTGCCCACGTCCGACTTGGCGCCGTCGGACACGAATATCTCGTCCAGCTTGAGCTCGACGCCGTGGCCCGCATAGTAGCGCTGTATCGCCTCGCGCAGGAAGTCGTAGCCCTGATCCGGGCTGTAGCCGCGGAAGGTCTCGACATGCGCCAGCTCCTCGGCGGCGCTCTTGGCCGCCGCCACCACCGCCGCGGGCAGGGGACGCGTCACGTCCCCTATGCCCAGGCTTATCACCCTGTTGTCCGGATGCGCCTGCTGGTACGCCTTGCGCCGCTGCGCCACGTCCCGGAACAGGTAGCTCGGTTTGAGGTTCGAGTATTCCTTGTTAAGCATCAGATCTCGACAACTCCTTCAAATACCTTCACGCAATCGCCGGTCAGGTACACGGTCTCGTCGGTGTACTTTACGTCCAGCCGGCCGCCCTTTACGTCCACGCTTATGTCCTCGCCCTTGGGGCAGTAGCCATGCAACACCGACGCCACCGCCGCCGCGCACGCGCCCGTGCCGCACGCCCAGGTCTCGCCCGAGCCGCGCTCCCACACGCGCATCTTGATGTGCGTGCGGCTTACGACCGTCACGAACTCTATGTTGGCGCGCTCCGGGAATATCGGGTTGTACTCCAGAAGCGGCCCTATGCGCTCTATGTCGACCGCGTTTATCTGCGGCACGAATATCACGCAGTGCGGATTGCCCATCGACAGGCAGGTTATCCGGTACTCCTGGCCGTCGACCTCTATCGGCGCGTCGATTACCGGGTTGCCCTCGAGCTTTACCGGCACGCGCTCGGCCTCCAGTATCGCCGGGCCCATGTCCACGCGCGCCGCCGTGACCTTGCCCGCCGGCAGGAACAGCTCAATGTGCTTTATGCCGCTGCGCGTGTCTATGTCCATCTCGGTCTTGGGCACCGTGCCGCTCTCGTAGAGGTACTTGGCCATGCAGCGTATCGCGTTGCCGCACATCATACCCTCCGAGCCGTCCAGGTTGAACATGCGCATCTGCGCGTCGGCCACGTCCGAGGGCAGCATCGCTATCACGCCGTCGCCGCCTATGCCGAAGTGCCGGTCGGACAGCAGCACCGCCAGCGACTCGGGGCTGATTATGCTCTGCTTGAACCCGTCGAAGTAGATGTAGTCGTTGCCGCAGCCCTGCATCTTGGTGAACGCGAGCCGCGCCTTTTCGGTGCGCAGGTGGCCTATGTCGACCAGCTCGGTCGATATCAGCGAGTAGCGCGACCGGAGCGAGTTGGCCAGCGCCACCGCGGTATCCAGCGAGGTCAGGCACGGTATCGCGCGCTCGACCGCCTTGCGGCGTATCTTGACCGAGTCGCGGTTGGGCAGCCGGCCCTTGGCCGACGTCGATATAACGTACTGCACCTTGCCGCTCTCAAGCAGCGTCATCGTGTTAAAGTCACTCTGGTGTATCTTGCCTATCACGGTCGACTTTATGCCCGCCTCGGCCAGCGCGCGCGCGGTGCCCTCGGTCGCGTACAGCTCAAAGCCCAGCTCGGCGTACTTGCGCGCGATGTCGGGTATCTCGAACTTGTCGGTGTCGCGCACCGATATGAACACGCCGCCGTGCTTTTGCATGTTGTAGCCCGCCGCGGTCAGGCCCTTGAACAGCGCCTCCTCCAGTGACTTGCCCACGCCCAGCACCTCGCCGGTCGATTTCATCTCCGGCCCGAGCTGAGTGTCCAGGTCCATCAGCTTCTCAAACGAGAACACCGGCACCTTGACCGCGATGTACGGCGGCGCCTTGTACAGCCCCGTGCCGTAGCCCATATCGGCGAGCGACTCGCCCAGCATGCAGCGCGTGGCCAGGTCGACCATCGGCACGCCCGTGACCTTGCTCAGGTACGGCACCGTGCGCGAGGAGCGCGGGTTGACCTCGATTACGTATATCTCATGGTCATAGATTACGTACTGAATGTTTATCAGGCCGTGAGTATCCAGCGCCAGCGCCAGCTTGCGGCTGTGCTCGATTATCCTGTCGGTTATGTCGCCGTTCAGGTTGCAGGGCGGGTACACCGCTATCGAGTCGCCCGAGTGTATGCCCGCGCGCTCTATGTGCTCCATTATGCCGGGTATCAGTATGTCCTTGCCGTCGGATATCGCGTCGACCTCGACCTCTATGCCCATCAGGTACTTGTCGATGAGCACGGGGTTGTCCTGCTTGTGGCTGAGTATGATCTTCATATACTCATGCACGTCCTCGTCGGAGAACGCGATTATCATGTTCTGGCCGCCCAGCACGTAGCTCGGGCGCAGCAGCACCGGGTAGTCCAGCCGGTGCGCGGCCTCTATCGCCTCGTCCTCGGTCATTACGCCCGCGCCCTTGGGCCGCTTTATGTGCAGCTCCTCCAGCAGCTCGTCGAAGCGCTCGCGATCCTCGGCCCGGTCGATCGAGTCGGCGCTGGTGCCCAGTATGCGCACGCCCTGGCTCTCCAGGAACTTGGTCAGCTTTATCGCGGTGCCGCCGCCGAACGCCACGACCACGCCGTACGGGCGCTCGGTGTTTATCACGCTCATCACATCCTCGGGCGTGAGCGGCTCGAAGTACAGCCGGTCGGCGGTGTCGAAGTCGGTCGACACGGTCTCGGGGTTGTTGTTGATTATGACCGTCTCAAAGCCCGCGCGCTTGAGCGCCCACACGCAGTGCACCGAGGCGTAGTCGAACTCTATGCCCTGGCCGATGCGTATCGGGCCGCTGCCCAACACGATTATCGTCTTTTTGCCGGTCGGATGCGAGCGTATGAACTCATCGGCCTCGTTCACGCCGTCGTAGGTCGCGTAGAAGTACGGCGTCTGCGCCGCAAACTCGGCCGCGCAGGTGTCGACCATAGCGTAGCCCGCACTGAGCTTCTTTTGCAGCTTCTGGCCCGACAGCGCCTCTATCGTGCGGTCGAGGAAGCCCAGCTTCTTGGCCTTCATGTACAGCTCGTTGTCGACCGCGGAGCTCTCCAGCGTGCGCTCCATGTCGACCAGCCGCTGGAGCTTGCCCAGGAACCACTTGTCGATCATGGTTATCTCGTGTATCACGTCCATCGAGATGCCGCGATACAGCGCCTCGTACACGCAGAACACGCGCTCGTCGGTGCAGTCGTGCAGGTGCTGCGCGACCTCCTCGTCGCTCATCTGTACGAACTTCTTCATGCGCAGCGTGTCCTGGGATATCTCGGCGCCGCGCACGGCCTTCATTATGGCCTCTTCAAAGCGCGAGCCCAGCGCCATGACCTCGCCGGTAGCCTTCATCTGCGTGCCCAGCGTGCGCTTGGCGTAAACGAACTTGTCGAACGGCCACTTGGGGAACTTGACCGCCACGTAGTCTATCGACGGCTCGAACAGCGCGCTGGTCTTGTGGGTTATCGCGTTGCGCAGCTCGTCGAGCGTATAGCCTATCGCTATCTTGGCCGCGACCTTGGCTATCGGGTAGCCGGTGGCCTTGGACGCCAGCGCCGAGGAGCGGCTCACGCGCGGGTTGACCTCTATGACCGCGTACTCGAACGAGTCCGGCTTGAGCGCGAACTGCACGTTGCAGCCGCCCTCCACGCCCAGCGCGTGGATTATGTTCAGCGCCGCGGTGCGCAGCATCTGGTATTCCTTGTCGGCCAGCGTGACGCAGGGCGCTATGACTATGCTGTCGCCGGTATGCACGCCCACCGGGTCGAAGTTCTCCATAGAGCAGATCGCGATCGCGTTGCCCTTGGAGTCGCGCATGACCTCGAACTCTATCTCCTTCCAGCCCGCGATGCACTTCTCTATCAGCACCTGGGTTATCGGGGACAGGCGCAATCCGCCGGTGGCGATCTCGTCGAGCTCCTCGGGCGTGGACGCTATGCCGCCGCCGGTGCCGCCCAGCGTGAACGCCGGCCGCACTATGACCGGATAGCCTATCTCCTGCGCGTAATCGAGCGCGTCGCGCGTCGTCGTGACGACCTTGGACGGCACGCACGGCTGGTTGATCGACAGCATCGTGTCCTTGAACATCTGCCGGTCCTCGGCCTTGTCAATCGTCAGCGGGTTGGTGCCCAGCAGCTTTACGTTGTGCTTTTCGAGGAAGCCGCTGCGCGCCAGCTGCATCGCCAGCGTAAGGCCGGTCTGGCCGCCCAGCGTGGGCAGTATGCTGTCGGGCTTGGCCTCGAGTATTATGCGCTCCAGCGTCTCGAGCTTGAGCGGCTCCATGTATATCTCGTCGGCCATCGCGGTATCGGTCATGATGGTTGCGGGGTTGGAGTTCACGAGCACGACCTCCAGGCCCTCCTCGCGCAGCGCGCGGCAGGCCTGCGTGCCCGCGTAGTCGAACTCGGCCGCCTGGCCTATCACTATCGGGCCGGAGCCTATGACCAGCACCTTGTGTATCTGCGGATTCTTAGGCATTGTGGGCACCTCCCATCATATCAACAAACCTATCGAACAGATACCCCGTGTCCATCGGGCCGGACGCGGCTTCGGGGTGGAACTGCACCGAGAACGCGTTGTGGCCAGGATAGTCCACGCCCTCGCAGGAGTCGTCATTGAGGTTGGTGAACATCAGCTTTGCGTGCCGCGGCAGCGACGAAGTGACCACCGAATAGTTGTGGTTCTGGCTGGACGAATACGCGCGGCCGGTCGTCAGATCCATCACCGGCTGGTTCGCGCCGTGATGGCCGTACAGCAGGCGCGTCGACTTCGCGCCCTGGCTCAGCGCCATCAGCTGGTGGCCCAGGCATATGCCCATTATCGGCACTCCGGTCTCAAACAGCTTGCCTATCTCGGCCACTATCTCGAGATTGTCGTTCGGATCTCCCGGGCCATTTGACAAAAGCACGCCGTCAGGCTTGAACGACAGCACCTGTTCACAGCTGTAACTCGCCGGAACGCGCACCGTGTTGAGCCCTCTGGTGTGCAGTTTATAGAGCATTGAGTTTTTGACGCCGAAGTCCCACACCACGACGCGCTTGCCGCCGGGATTGACCTCGTCATATATCGGCGCGCTGCAGGTCACCTTGTCGACCGGCTTTACGTTGCGCAGCTGCTTGAGCGCCTCTATCTCGGCCGGCACGTTGGCCAGCGTCGTGAGCACCACGGCGTTCATCGTGCCGTTTTCGCGCAGCGTCTTGGTCAGCCGCCGGGTATCCAGATCGTACATGCCCACGACGCCGTGCGCCTTGAGCATCGCATCCAGCGTGCCCTGGCAGCGGAAATTGGACGGAAGCTCGGCATAGTCGCGCACTATGTACGCCGACGGCCACAGCCGCGCGCTCTCATAATCCTCGGGTATGTCGCCGTAATTGCCCATCAGCGGGAACGTCTGCACGACCATCTGCCCGCAATAGCTGGGATCGGTCAGCGTCTCCAGATACCCGGTCATGCCGGTCGTAAAGACGGCCTCGCCCTCGGCGCGCCCCTCGGCGCCGAACGACCTGCCCTCGAACACCTGACCGTTTTCAAGCAGCAGATAAATACGATTGTCCATTCTATCCCTCCGTCCGCAGATTTGTCCAGCGGGTAAGTGAGGCAGTACGAACCCCGCGCGCCGACGCGCCCCCCATGCGAACAATCTTGTACGCTTTCGCAGCTTCGTTCGCGTTTGCGCCGCGCGCGCTGCTGCGCGCACAATGCGGGATCTATGCCGCGCTTGCGCCCGATATGCAGTGAATATTCATCAGGCAGCCCGGCAGATGAATTTTCATGCACACCAATGCGGGGTTCTACATTTGCACTACCCCATAGTATAGTCCAGCGCGCGGGCGCTGTCAAGCAACTAAACCGTAAATTGGCGGGAGATATCGGTATATTTGCGGGCTTTTAACGTATGAAGATTCAGAGCGCGCGGCAGTGAAAATACTAGCAATTAGTTAACGCGAGCGCGTATTGACAAAGCTCGAAAAATGACATATACTCGAGCGCAGATGAGCAGAGGCGCCGTGGATTTAGTCCGCTGCGCCTTTTGTTGCAGGTGCGAAGCCTTTAACGACTGGCGAGGTGTGTGTATATATGAGCAGGGTTTCCGAGCTGTTTGGTTCGATGGTATTTAACGACGCGCTTATGCGCGAAAGGCTACCCAAGGACACCTATCGCGCGCTGCGCAAGACCATGCAGGACGGCAAGAGCCTGGATCCGACGGTGGCCAACGTGGTGGCCAACGCGATGAAGGACTGGGCCATCGAAAAGGGCGCGACCCACTTTACCCACTGGTTCCAGCCGATGACCGGCATAACCGCCGAAAAGCACGACAGCTTCATATCCCCCACGCCCGAGGGCGGCGTGATAATGGAGTTCTCCGGCAAGGAGCTGGTAAAGGGCGAACCCGACGCGTCCAGCTTCCCGTCCGGCGGGCTGCGCAACACGTTTGAGGCGCGCGGCTATACCGCCTGGGATCCCACCTCATATGCCTTTATAAAGGATGGAACGCTGTGCATACCCACGGCGTTTTGCTCGTACAGCGGCCATGCGCTGGATGAAAAGACGCCGCTGCTGCGCTCGATGGAGGCTATAAACCGCCAGGCGCTGCGCATACTGCGACTGTTTGGCTATCAGGATGTCACCAGCGTGCGCGTGACCGTGGGGCCCGAACAGGAGTACTTCATAATCAGCAACGAGGTGTATTCGCGCCGGCCCGATCTGATATACTGCGGCCGGACGCTGTTTGGCGCGCGCCCGCCCAAGGGGCAGGAGATGGACGACCACTACTTCGGCGCGCTCAAGCCCCGCATACTCGAATACATGTCCGACCTGGACGAGCAGCTCTGGAAGCTGGGCGTGCTGGCCAAGACGCGCCACAACGAGGCCGCGCCCGCGCAGCACGAGCTCGCGCCCATATTCACGACCAACAACATCGCCTGCGACCACAATCAGCTGACGATGGAGATGATGAAGCGCGTGGCCGCCCGGCACGGCCTGACCTGCCTGCTGCACGAAAAGCCCTTCGCCGGCGTCAACGGCTCGGGCAAGCACAACAACTGGTCGATATCGACCAACACCGGCGTGAACCTGCTCGACCCGGGCGATTCGCCGCGCGAGAACGCCCAGTTCCTGCTGGTGCTGGCCGCGATAATAAAGGCCGTGGACGAGCATCAGGATCTGCTCAGGCTGTCGGCCGCCAGCGCCGGCAACGATCACCGGCTGGGCGCCAGCGAAGCCCCGCCCGCGATAATATCGATCTTCCTGGGCGACGAGCTGACCGGCATACTCGAATCCATCGAGAACGACACGCTCTATGATCACAAGGATCAGACGATAATGAAGATAGGCGTGCACACGCTGCCGCGCTTCACCCGCGACACCACCGACCGCAACCGCACCTCGCCGTTCGCGTTCACCGGCAACAAGTTCGAGTTCCGCATGCTGGGCTCGTCCAAGTCGATCGCGGGGCCCAACATAGTGCTCAACACTATCGTGGCCGAGTCGTTCCGGCAGTTCGCCGACCTGCTCGAAAACAGCACCGACTTTACCCACGACCTCAATCAGCTGATCCGCGACACGATTATGCAGCACAAGCGCATAATATTCAACGGCAACAACTACTCGCCCGAATGGGTGCGCGAGGCCGAGCGCCGCGGCCTGTTGAACCTGCGCTCCACGCCCGAGGCGCTGGTGCGCCTGGCCACGCCCGAAAACGTGGAGCTGTTCAAGACACATCGCGTGTTCTCAGCCGACGAGCTGCGCGCCCGCACCGACATACTGCTGGAGAACTACCACAAGACGATCCACATTGAGGCGCTGACGATGCTAGAGATGGCGCGCCGCGACATACTTCCCGCCGCCTACGCCTACATACGCGAGCTGACCGGCACCGCGCTGGAGCTCAGGCAGCTGGGACTGGATGTGGACGCCGAGGCCAGGCTGATCGCCCGGCTGCGCGGACTGGCCACCGAGCTTACCGAGCGCATAGACGCGCTGGACGGCGCCGTGCGCGGCATGAACAACTGCGCGGGCGTGCTGGAGTGCGCCCAGTACGCGCGCGATAGCGTATGCACCGCGATGGAGGCGCTGCGCCGCACTGCTGACACGCTGGAGGTAAACACCGCGTCCAAGTACTGGCCCTATCCGACGTACGGCGAGATGCTCTTCAGCGTCCAGTAAACGGAGGCGAGCTATATGAGCCGCGTGATTGGCTTTTTAAGGCGCGAAAAGGTGTTTACGATTTCACTGGCGCTGGCGCTGGCATCGTTGCCGCTCAACCTGGCGGGCTTCCCCTATGTGGGCTACATAGACGGCGACGTGATAATGCTGCTGTTCTCGCTGATGGGCGTGGTGGCGGGCTTTGGCGCCACCGGCGCGTTCGACGCGCTGGCGCGGGCGCTGCTGGCGCGCGCGCACAATGTGCGCCGATTTGCGTTCATTATGATGTCGCTGTGCTTCTTTCTGTCGATGCTGGTCACCAACGACGTGGCGCTGATAACGCTGGTGCCGCTGACGCTCAGCGCGATATCGCTGACCGCGCCCGGCGCGATAATACCGATAGTCACGCTGGAGACGATCGCCGCCAACCTGGGCAGCATGGCGACTCCGATAGGCAATCCCCAGAACCTGTACATATACACCGCCTACGGCCTGAGCGGCGCCGAGTTCGTGCGCATAATGCTGCCGCTGACCGCGATAAGCTACGCGCTGCTGGCGCTTTGCTGCCTGCTGCTCAAGCGCCAGCCGCTGAGCGTGCCCGAGCATCTGCGCGCGGACGGGGCGGCTCGCCCGGCGACGGGCCCGCGCGCGCTGCTGCAGCTGAACCGTCGCGCGCTGATGGGCGCGTACGCGCTGCTGGCTGCGGTATGCCTGCTGGCGCTGATGCGGGTACTGCCCAAGTACGCGTGCTGCATCGCGGTGCTGCTCGCGCTGGCGCTCGTATCGCCGGGAGTGCTGCGCCGGATCGACTATGCGCTGCTGGCGACATTTGCGTTCTTCTTCATATTCGTGGGCAACGTGGGCGCGATACCCGCGGTCAGCGAGCTGCTGGGGCGCGCGATATCGGGCCGCGAGCTGGCGCTGGGCGCCGCGCTGTCGCAGTTCATCAGCAACGTGCCCGCCACGTTCATGCTGGCGCCGTTTGCCAGCGACATACCCGCGCTGATGCGCGGCGTCAACCTGGGCGGGCTGGGCACGCCGGTGGCTTCGCTGGCGAGCCTGATCGCGCTGAAGTACTACATGTGCCTGCCCACCTCCGATATGCGGCGGTTCATGCGCATGTTTCTGGTGCTGAACTTTGCATTCCTGTTCATATTGCTGGCATGCACGCTGGTGGTTTGAGCGGGCGGATCGATATGGGCGCGGCCGCGCG
>CAWVGT010000283.1:0-9118 GCA_963928645.1 Candidatus Fimadaptatus sp. | reverse complement strand
TCTTCTTTCAATTCATGTCTTTTCATGTCCTTAGTTTACTACATCGGCGTTTTGCACACAAGTCCTGGGTTTTAAAACAGGCTCTAGCGTTCCGCTTTGGTCTGCATGCTTTGCCGGTTGCTGCTGCATGTCTGGCCAGGCGGACAGTGCGCGGCATACTTTGTCAATAGACTGAGGCGCGCCGCCCGTGAGCACACAGGCGACGCGCCCCGCGTCAGCGCATATCGCTATATCGTCATCCGCGCACGGCCGGCTGCGCAGGCGCCTTCTCGAACAGCTTGCGTATGCCCTGCACCACGACCACCACGCCCAGCGCCAGTATCAGCGCCGCGAACACGAGCTGCAGCCCCGCGCCCCACGCGGTCAGCACGCTCGCGCCGTTCACCAGCGTCGTCATGCCCGCGATCATCGGGTAGGTGCCCACGGCTATGCCGTAGCCCAGCTGGCAGATCGTGACCGCCAGCGCCGTGAACGTCACCGCGGCCATTACGAACATGGGCACCCACAGCATCATGCTGCGCCGGTTGGTGCGCTTGAGGAACACCGCGCACGCCACCAGCGCCAGCGCCGAGAGCAGCTGGTTGGACGCGCCAAACAGCGGCCAGATCGACGCGTAGCCCGCCTTGGCCAGCAGGTACGAGAGCAACAGCGTGACGACAGTCGCAAAGTACTTGTTGGTCAGCACGCGGCGCACCGGCCCCAGCTTGTCGTCGGAGATCGACTCGTCCAGGAAGAACTCCTGGAACGCCAGCCGGCCCACGCGCGCCACCGAGTCCAGCGACGTCAGCGCGAACGCCGATACCGCGAGGTTTATCAGCGTGTACACAATGTCGTAGGGCAGCCCTATCATTGTCAGGAAGTTGGCCACGCCGCCCGCGAACACCTGCGTGGGCGTGGACATGCCCTGCGCGGCCGCGTCGGCCAGCGAGCTGAACGAGGCCGCGGCCACCAGCGCTATCACCGCCAGCAGCGACTCGAGCAGCATCGCGCCGAACGACACCGGCAGCATGTTGCGCTCATTCTTGATCTGCTTGGACGCCGTGCCCGAGGATACCAGCGAGTGGAACCCCGACACCGCGCCGCACGCGATCGTGACGAACAGGAACGGGAACAGGCTCTGGCCGTTGACGACAAACCCGGTAAACGCCGGCAGGTTGACCGGCGGCTGCGCCACGAACACGCCTATCACCGCGGCCACGATCATCGCCACCAGCAGGTAGCTGTTCAGGTAGTCGCGCGGCTGCAGCAGCGCCCATATCGGCGCGACCGAGGCTATCAGCACGTATATGAACACGAGTATGTGCCAGTTGCTCTGCGCCATGTACATGGGCATCGCCAGCCCCAGCGCTATCGCGCCCACCAGCATCGCCAGCGCTATCGCGGTGTTGAGCCACTTGTTGAGCTTGCCGTAGCGCAGCAGCAGGCCCAGCGCCACCGCCTCGGCTATGAATATCATCGACGTGGTGGCCACCGAGCCGTTCGCGGCGATCGTGCTGACCGCGCCGTCGGCCGCCGTGGCAAAGCCGTTGAACGTGCCGGCCACCACGTCCGCAAACGCCGCCACCACCAGTATGCAGAACAGCCAGCAGAACAGCAGGAACAGCTTCTTGCCGGTGCGGCCAATGTACTCCTCGATTATGTAGCCAATCGTGCGGCCCTTGTTCTTGACCGAGGCGTACATCGCCGCGAAGTCCTGCACCGCGCCAAAGAATACGCCGCCCACCAGTATCCACAGCAGCACCGGCACCCAGCCGAATACCGCGGCCTGTATCGGCCCGGTTATCGGCCCTGCGCCCGCTATGGACGCGAACTGGTGCCCGAACACCACGTTGGTGTCGGCGGGCACGTAGTCCACGCCGTCCTCCATCTCGTAGGCGGGCGTCTTGGCCTTGGGGTCTATGCCCCAGGTCCGGGCGAGGTACCGGCCGTATATCAGGTACGCGGCCAGCAGTATCGCCAGTGCGATTGCCGTTATGATAAGACCATTCATTACAATACCTCCCAGGTATCCGTATATCGCGCGGCACAGCGCAGGCCGTGCCTCGGCCTGAGCCCGCGCGCGGCACATGTCGCGCGCGGGCGAGGTCGCTCATTTTGTCGCCAGGAAGTCCAGGCTGTCCACGCGCGCCAGCAGCTCGTTCAGCCGCGCGGCGCAGTGCTTAAGCGTGCGGCGGCCCTCGGGCGTGTCCTGATTGCCCCAGCGCAGCACGAAGCGCGTCAGCCGCGCATAGGCCAGCGTGCGCGCCATGTCCTGCACCTCATCCAGGCGCGCCTCGTCGCGCTCGCCCAGGTAGCTGCGCAGCGCGTCGCGCCAGAACCGGCTGGTCAGCTCGTACGGCAGCCCCAGGAACGCCTCGACCACATGCGGGTCAGTCTCGCTGCGGCCCACGAACGTCAGGTATGCCCACGCCAGCTCGAATATCGGATGGCCGACGCAGAGCGTATCCATGTCGATTATCAGCGCCTCGCCGTTTTGCATCACTATGTTGTTGGTGTGGAAGTCGCCATGCAGCATTGTGTCGACGTCGGGCACGGCCTCGACCAGCGCGCGCAGCCTGTCGGCCTGTTCGGGCGCGAGCAGCGTGGCGGCGTACTCTACGCACTCGCGCGCCAGCGGCTTTGCGTCGGGCAGCTCGCCGGGCTTTACATGTATCGAGTGCAGCCGGTGCATCAGCGCCGCAAACAGCTCCACGCACTCGCCGTACCGCTCGGGCTGGGTTGCGATCAGCCTGGACAGCGACTGTGCGTCCAGCAGCTCGAATACCGAACCGTACTGCTCGCCCACGCGCACCACGTCGTAGGGTATAGCGGTCGGCACGCCCAGCACGAACGCCCGGCGCGCCAGCTCGCGCTCGCGCTCCACGTCGGGCAGGCAGTCAGGCGCGCTGTACACCTTGACCACGGTGTCGCGGTCTATGCGGTACACCGTGCCGTTGGCGCCGCGCCCGATCACCTCGCAGCCGTCGATCGATATGCGCCGGAACGCCCGGCGTATCGGCATCATCTCGGTAAAGCCGGTCATGTCGAATATCTCGTAGACCTCGCTGGACAGCTCCTTCAGGCTCAGCCCGGTCTCGCGCCGCAGCAGCCTGAGCACTATGCGCAGCCCGGCGCTGGATATATATGTCAGCGCGCCCATGTCCAGCACCAGGCCTGTATGCGGTTCGCGCTGCAGCGTGCTCTGGAGCTCGGCCTCGATTTCGGCGGCATTGGACGAATCTATGTGTCCGGACAGTGCGATCGTCAGCTCATCACCGTTGCGCGTGGTTATCATGTGTTCATTCCTCCTGGAATCGTTTGTCCATCCGCGCCGTACCGTGCGGGATGCGTGGCGGTTTGGGCCGCGCTTATGGAAACCGGCCCGCGGCGCGACGCCTGGGCGCAGCTTGCCGGGGCAGGGCGCACTTGTTGGACGGCTTGCCGCTGAGCGCGGTTGCAGCGCTGTTGCCTGCGACGGCATCGCGCGTGTGACGCTGGCCGAAGCCTCCGGTATACGGTGTGGCGGCGATGAGCGCAGCTGCACATGCGTATGCCATGGTCGGCGCGGGCGTACTGTATAGGGCGAAGCGCCTGCGCAGGCTTGTGGCCGGCATTGGGCCGCGGCGCAGCGCGACCATAACCTACTTAATTATGCGCGCGCGATCGCTCGGAATCGACCGCAAAACTGGACGGGTTTGATTAACTTTTATCGCAGGCGAAGCGGGTCAGCGCGCGCCGCGTCGGCGGGCCTGCGATAGCAATCTCGTCGGACGCGCGGTATATCATAGGGCGCTCTGCAAGGGCGGTTGAGCGGCGTTGCAAATCAGCGCTGTGACAGCCTGCCGGCGATTTGCAACGCATGGCTGCCCAGGCCAATCGGCCGGCGCGCGGGTTGCTCTGACAAAAAAGCCGGCGCACGGCGCGCCGCAGCGGCCATGTTGCCGTGCGGGGCGCCGCGCGCCGGCGAGTGCGACGTGCGTTAGGGTTCGACTATGCTGAAGTAGGGGAAGCTCGTGGTTACGTGCGCGCACATCTCGCTGAGCAGCTCGGTGTCGCCGCTCTGCGTTATCGCGCTGGCCATCAGCTCCTCGTTGCCTCTGAGTATCGCGAACATGCCGGCGCTGGGCATTGTCCAGGTCGCGTCGGCGGTTTCGGACGATGCGTCGCGCTGATAGAGCAGCACGCCCGAGCGCAGCGTGAGCAGGTACTGCTCGTCGCGATCGGTTATGACCAGGTTGACGGTGCCGTTGAGGTCGCCGGCGGAGTCGGTGTCCAGGCATATGCCCAGGTAGTCCAGCATCAGGTCGGTCGTCATCTGCTGCAGCACTGCGCCCATGCCGCTGGCGCGCGCCTCGGGGCGGCTGAACGAGCCCTCGCGAAGCTCCATCGCGCCGCTGAGATAGGCGTTGCGCCACGGCCCCGACTCGGCCTGATAGCCCAGCTGCTCGAGCGCGTCGGCGCACAGGTAGCGCGCGTCCAGGTTGTCGGGATCGGCGAACACCAGGGCGTTGGTGATCTCGGCGACCCACTGGTACTCGCCGGCCTCGAAGTCCTGCCGGGCCAGCTCGAGCACGCGCTCGGTGTCGCCCAGGTACTCCACCAGCTTGGTCGCATACTCGCTGGGCGCGAGCGCGTCGAGGTTCACGGGGTTGGCGTCGTACCAGCCCAGGTACTTCTGGTACACCGCGCGCGAATTGTGGGCCACGGTGCCGTAGTACTGGCGCGTATACCAGACCTTGGCCAGCTCCTCGGGCAACTCGAGCATGTCGGCGATCTCGCTGGAGGTGTAGCCCTGGTTGATGTAGTTGAGCGTCTGGTCGTTTATGTATTTGTACACGGCGGCGGTGTTAATCATGTACTCGCGTATCACGTCGTTGCTCCAGTGCGGCCAGTTGTGCGACTGGAACACGACCTCGGCCTGGTCGCCGTAGAGCGTGAGCGCCTCCATTATGTATTCGGCCCAGGCGTTGCCGTCGCGCACCTGCGCGCCGCGCAGCGTGTACAGGTTGTGCAGCGTGCCGGTGCAGTTCTCGGCCAGCCACAGCGCGTTGAACTCGGGCAGGAACGTGTTCATCTCGGCGGGCGCCTCGGTGCCGGGCGTCAGCTGGAACTCAAACGTGACGCCGTCGATTTCGAGCTGCTGGCCGGTGTGGTCGATCGTGACCGTGGGCGACATGTACGACACGGTGCCGCGCGACTGGCCCATGCCTATGCCTATGCACAGCGCGCCCTGCTCGCCCGGGGTGAGCATGTTGCCGTACTGATACACGGCGCGCAGCGCCATCGCGTTGCCGGCGAACACGTTTTCGCTTATCGCGTGCTCCTCGAAGCCCTCGGGCGCGACTATCGGTATGTCGCGGGCCTCGACCTCCTCGGCGGACACTATGCCGGCGATGCCGCCGAAGTGGTCGACGTGGGTATGGCTTATGACTATGCCCATTATCGGGTATTCGCCCAGCTGTTCGTCCACGAGCTGCTTGGCGGCCTGCGCGCACTCGACCGACATCAGCGGGTCGAACACTATCCAGCCGGTGTCGCCCTTTATGAAGGTTATGTTCGACATGTCATAGCCGCGCACCTGGTATATGTCCTCGCACACCTCGAACAGGCCGTATATGTGGTTGAGCTGAGTGTTGCGCCACAGGCTGGGGTTGACGGTGTCGGGCGCCTGCTCGGTCTCGTCCAGAAACGCGTACGCGTCCTGGCTCCAGATGAGCTTGCCGCTCTCGTCGCGCAGCTCGAGCGACTCGGGCGCGCTTATCAGCCCGCGCGTGGCAAACTCGAACTCCTGTTCATCGTCAAAGTCGAGCTGGCCGTACACGGCCTGATTGAGCTCGGCGGTTATATCGGTCGCGCCCTTGGGCTCAGCCGTGAGCTCTGATTGAGCGCCGGCTGCGGCAGGCAGGCACAGCATTATGCACAGCAGTGCAATGGCGATGCGCTTCATGATGTGGATTCAGCCTCCTTGATGGTTTGTCCGGCAGCGCGGTGCGCGGCTGGTGAATCGTAAAATTATAGCATGGTAGTGCGCTTTGTGTCAACTCTGACGTGGCGGTTTGCGCGGCATATCCGCAAATAACACAAAAACTGCACAAGTTATGGTTGCGCATATGCGAAAAATGTGATACAATAACACATAGCGTTGCCTTTATGCGTGGGCCGGGGGGTGCCTTGGCATGGGCTGCGCGCAGGGCCACATAAGAACTGGAAGGCAGGTGCACAGCTGGCAGATTTCACACATGCGGTGATTGCAGACCGCCGCCGGTGAGGCTCGACTGGGCGGCGACGGGCCAATAGCACAGGAGTGTTGGCCGGCGCCAGAACTACTCGGGGTCGCTGAGAGCAACTCCGAACTCAAGCGGAAGCTGAATGCGCTCAATGAGAATGTGGGCGTGGCCGGCGCGATGGCGGTAGCCGTCGAACAAGGCCTTGCGCCGAGAGAAGGCGATGAGCACGGACGAGCTCGCGGCAGCCTGCGGCGGCAGGTTCGTGCCGAGCTGCGGATGTATGCTGGCCGGCGCCGTGGCGGAAGTCGGTTCGGACGGCGATCGGATGCTGGACGACTAGGCATGTGCATGCCCGCGATTGGGCTTCGGCAGCGGCAGGCGCGGGGACAGGCATTGATCCTGTTTCTGCGCGCTAATGGGCATGCGCCCAACTACAAAAACAAGCATGCGATGAACCAACTGCTGCGAATGCGCGCGGCCAGGCCATCGCGGCGCTTGATTGGCGGCGGGGTGTGCTCCGAGCCAGGTCAGTCCATTGCGGCCAGGCGCGCTTGCATGGACAGAGTGACGTAAGCGCGCCTCACAGTGGCGAGAAGATATCGATGGACGCGGGGCGAGGGGTATGATTGCGGAGCTTGGTGTCAGAACCGGGCTCCGCTGAATGTTGCAGCTGTGAAGGCGCGCCCCGGTTTGCCGCAATAAGTTTGGCGTGGCGACCGAGGCGCCGGCATATGCGGATATTTTGACAGTAAAAACAAAAACCGGTTCACAGTATGTGCGCTACGCGCGTATATACATGTGGATGAACAAACAAGCGCGTTTGGAACGCGGACGCCGGCGCGGTGCCGACGGGGCATGGATCACGCGGCCCCGGATGCGACGCCAGTCGGCGGGCGGATGTTCAGCGGAATTGCCAGGGGCGCCAATGTGCGGCGCCGGGCGCGTGCAGTGGCGCCCCTGGCGGTTCCGACGAGCGCGGCGTGCGGCGCGGATACAAGGCGCTTTGCGCATGCCGCCCGGCAGAACGGGCGCTTGATGCGGTATGTTCAAACCGTTAGTTCGACAAATGCAAATACAATCTGAAGGAGTTATGATTATGAGTGAGTATTATCGTCTCGTGCCCGATGTACAGCTGCGCGGCTGGCAGAAGTTGCCGTATGCAGTAGTGAATCGCAAGTATGGCGCCGTGAACTTCCTGGACAAGGACACGTTCAACTGCGTATCGCTGCTCAACGGCAAGTGCGACGTATCGCTGAGCATAGTGCCCCAGAAGGTGCGCGACATAGCCAAGGAGGGCGTGGAGAACGGCTGGGTCGAGAAGCTGGACGCGCCCGCGCCGCTGAACCCCGACCAGGAGTATCGACTGTATGACAACCGGTTTATCCGCACGATACACTGGTCGATAACCGGCAAGTGCAACTACCGCTGCAAGCACTGCTACATGTCCGCGCCCGACGCCAAGCTGGGCGAGCTGCCGCACGAGACGATTATGGATATAATCGAGCAGATGGCCGACTGCGGCATAATGAACGTGACGCTGACCGGCGGCGAGCCGCTGGTGCGCCGCGACTTCTGGGACATAGTGGACGCGCTGGTAAAGCACAAGATAGGCATAACCCAGATATACTCGAACGGCAAGCTGGTCAACGAGAAGCTGCTGGACGGGCTGCGCGAGCGCGGCGTGATACCCGAGTTCAACATGTCCTACGACGGCGACGAGGGCTGGCACGACTGGATGCGCGGCATACCCAACGCCGGCCAGATAGTGCTGGACGCGTTCGACCTGTGCCACGAAAAGGGCTTCCCGACCGGCTCGGAGCTGTGCCTGCACAAGGGCAACATGCACCTGCTGCGCCAGAGCCTGAACACGCTGGCGGCGCACAACGTGGGCAGCTGCAAGGTCAACCCGGTCGCCGACACCGAGCTGTGGGCCAGGCACGGCAAGGACTACTCGATATCGGTACAGGAAGCGATGGAGGTGTACTTGGAGTACGTGCCGCACTTCTTTGAGGACGGCATGCCGCTGTCGCTGATGCTGGGCGGGTTCTTCATGTGCGACAAGGGCAAGGACAAGTGGTATATACCGCTGCAGAAGTACAGACAGCACGGCCAGTGCCTCAAGCACACCGTGTGCGGCCATGCGCGCATGGTGATGTACCTGTCGCCGGAGGGGCGCATGCTGCCGTGCATGTCGCTGTCGAGCATGGACATACAGAACGAATATCCGCTGATAACCGATATCGGCCTGCGCAAGGGCATGTCGGACTCCAAGTACATGGAGCTGATAGACACGCGCGTCGAGAAGTTCTTCGAGTACACGCCCGAGTGCGCCAAGTGCAAGTACGCGCACATCTGCGCCGGCGGCTGCCGCGCCAGCGGGCTTATGGACGACCCGAAGAACATCTATGCGCCCGACCGCGCCGCGTGCGCGATATTCCTCGAGGGCTACGGCAAGCGGCTGGAGCAGGTGCTGCGCGACGTAGCGCCCAACAAGGACGGCGAGTGGCTGATGGACATGTGACGCGCCGGGTGAACCGGGCCGCGTGACGGGTGAATGCGAAGGGGGAGCTGCGACTTGGCGCGGCTCCCTTGGCTTTTCGGCAGCGCGCGGGGTGGCGCGCGGGCATGCCGCGACACGGGCGGCTATTGCCGGCCACGCGCGAGCGCGCATCGGCGCTGGAGAATGCGGAACGCGATGCGGTTTGGACATTGGACTTGTTTGAGCGGACATGCCGGGCGGCTGGTTGGGTTGAAAGCTCGTCACTGGCTTGAGGTGGGGCGCGCTTTGTCGCTTGGTACGTGCAGATCGTCGACGAACCAGTCGCTGCGGGAGAACCTGTTGCCTTAGCACTCGATGCCGAAAGTGCACGCAGTTGACGCTGCGGCCTGAGGCGAAATGAGTTGCATACGCC
>CAWVGT010000282.1:0-3372 GCA_963928645.1 Candidatus Fimadaptatus sp. | reverse complement strand
AAAAGTAAAGCCTGCCGACTTGACACGCTATATTATACCGCACGCGCGCGATTTGTCAAGCATTTTTTCTTTACCGACCGCCCGCGCGCCTAAGTTTAACCTGCGCCCACTCGTCGCGCAGCAGGCCGTATATGAGCCGGTCGTGCCGCGCGCCGCCCAGGTACACCGCCGCGCGCTCGCGGCCCTCGCAGACAAAGCCCATGCGCTCCAGTGAGCGCTGCGCCCGCGCGTTGACGTCCAGCGTGCGCGCCTCAATGCGCTCCAGGCCCAGCGCGTCAAAGCCGTAGCCCAGCATCAGGTACAGCGCCTCCGCGCCATAGCCCCGGCCGCGGTCGCTCAGCCGCGCCATGCCCATGCCCACGCTGCAGCTCCGGTCGCGCCAGTTGATGTCCTGCAGCGCCACGTCGCCGACCAGTTCGCCGCGCCCGCCGTCCTGCGCGCGCACGAATATGCCCAGCCGCACGTGCGTGTCGCACTGGCGGCGCTGTATGTCGTCGTACCACTCGTCGGCGCGCTCCGGCCCAAAGCCCATGCACGGCGGCTCGACCAGCGCTTCCAAATCGAACTCGGTCCGCTCGAACAGCGCCCGGCAGTCCGCGCGCGTCAGCATGTCCAGGTATATGCGTTCGCCTTCCAGCCTCATCAGTCATCCTCCTCGCCGCCCAACTTCCTGAGCAGCCGGCGCTTGGCCTCGCGCAGCTGCTCGGGCGTGAGCTCGGCCGTGGACAGCCCGGCCTCCTCGAACTCGGCCATCTCGTTGGCGTCGTCGTATGCGCCGTCGTAGTCGCCGTTGGCCGACGCTGTGCGCCGCGGCTTGGATTGTTTGCGCGGCTTGCGCGGGGTCTTGACGGCTCTGCCGGGCTTTGCGCCCGCTCCGGCCGGGCCGGCTGCCTCGGGCGCAGGCTCGTCCGCGGCCGCTTCCAGCGGCGCATCGTACAGCGCGTCGCGATCCGGGCCGGCCGCGGCGGCGCCCGGCTTCGGCTTGCGGGGCTGCCGGCGCGCCGGCGGCGGATCCATGTCGGGCGCATAGCCGCCGTCGCGCGCGATGCGCACCGAGCCGGCCACCAGCGCGCAGCCCATCGCCATAAGCGTGCCCAGCGCCATCGACACAATGCCGCCGCCCAGCGAGCCGCCCGGCAGCACGCACAGATACGCGCCCAGTCCCACGATCGACAGCGCCAGCAGCGTTACCGCCAGCAGCGCCAGGCCGTTGGCAAAGCGCCAGCGCCGCCTCAACCGCGGCGTGCTGCTCATCGACGTGTCCAGCACCTCGCACTCCAGGCCCCGGCCCGCGCTGCACTTGAACGCGGCGCGCCCGTTTGCGCGGCCCGCGCGGCCGGTCAGCGCGTATTTTACCGTGAGCCGGCTGTCGGCGCTGATCGTTATGCGCGCGTCCAGCGCCGCGAAGTACGGGCCCTGCTCGCCGCGCCGCCCGTCGCCCAGCAGCACCGCCAGTATCAGCGGCACGAACTCGCCGGGTTGCTTGTCCATAGCGTGGCGCTGGCGCACCCGCAGCTCGTGCGCG
This sequence comes from Candidatus Fimadaptatus sp., assembly GCA_963928645.1. Classification (GTDB taxonomy): domain Bacteria; phylum Bacillota; class Clostridia; order Christensenellales; family Aristaeellaceae; genus Fimadaptatus. The sequence continues at coordinate 1,847 of CAWVGT010000282.1, read as the reverse complement.
CCCGGGTCCAGCCGCATCTCGAACCGGTACGGCGGCGCGTCGCCGCCCCAGTACGCCCGCCCGTCCACCAGCACGTCGAACTGCTCGTCGCCCTCGCCGCTGACCAGCACCGTCAGCAGCGGCCGGTCGTCATGCGCCAGCTCGTCGCCGCGCCGGCGCGCGCCCGCTGCGGTCGTGCCCGCGCGCGGCCGGCCGGTCGGGTCGGCGGCTTTGCGCGCCGCGCGCGCGGACGCCCCGCTCGCTGCGCCCGCCGCGCCTGAACCGGCCGAGCCGGCCTTTGTGCGCGCCGCCCCGGCCGCGCCCGACTTGCGGCCCCCGGACGCGGGCTTGCCGCCAAAGTCGAGCCCGTCGTCATCGTCGAAGTCGCGGCCCACGACCGGCGGCGCCCAGTCGCTGCCGCGCTCAGTCCTGCGCGCCATCGTCAGAATATCGCCTCGATGAACTCGCGCGGGTCAAACGGCTGCAGGTCGTCAATGCCCTCGCCCACGCCTATGTAGCGCACCGGCAGGCCCAGCTCCTGGCGAATCGCTATCGCTATGCCGCCCTTGGCGGTGCCGTCCATCTTGGTGAGTATTATGCCGTCGAGCTTGGCGACGTCCTTGAACACGCGCGCCTGCTCGACGCCGTTCTGGCCGGTGGTGGCGTCCACGACCAGCAGCGTGCGGAACTCGGCCTCGGGCCACTCGCGCGCCACGACGCGGGCCATCTTCTTGAGCTCCTCCATCAGATGGGTCTTGTTGTGCAGGCGGCCGGCGGTGTCGACAATCAGCACGTCGGCCTTGCGCGCGCGCGAGGCCTGTATCGCGTCATAGAGCACCGCGGCCGGGTCGGCGCCCTCGTGCTGGCGGATTATCGTGGTGTTGGCGCGCTCGGCCCAGATCTCGAGCTGGTCGGCCGCCGCCGCGCGGAACGTGTCGCCCGCGCAGATTATGACCTTGCGCCCTATGTCCTGGAACCGCACCGCGAGCTTGCCTATCGTCGTGGTCTTGCCCACGCCGTTCACGCCTATCACCATCAGCACCGTCGGCGACGGGAAGCGCAGGTCGGTGTCCTTCATTATGTCGACGAGTATGTCCTTGAGCATGTCCCTGACCTGCTTGGGGTCGCCGATCTTCCTTTCGCGCGCGTCGGCCTTGAGCCGGTCGACGACCATCGTGGACGTCTTTACGCCCACGTCGGCCAGTATCAGTATGTCGGTCAGCTCCTCGTAGAAGTCGTCGTCGAGCTCCTCGTAAGTGGCGACGAGCTGGTCGACCTTGCCGGATATGTTGTCGCGCGTGCGCGTGAGGCTGTCCTTGAGCTTGCTGAAAAAGCCGCGCTTTTTCTCCTTTTCTTCCCTGGCCATTGCCATCCTCCAATATATATTTGATTTGACCGTCCCCGGGCGCAGACGCGCGGGGACATGACCGACGCAGCGCTCACGCGCCCGTCGAGGTTTTGCTATTCCATTGAGCCCGCCGCCGCCCGCCCTCGGGCCGAGCGCGGCACTCATGCGCCGCAAGCGCTTTGCGCCATCCGTCCGGCGCGCTCGACGGGCCCTGCCCCTGCGCACGGAGCGACTGAGTTCAGCTGTGGCGGCGCCTGCGATAGACCGCCGGATTGCGCTGCATCAGCGCCCGTCCTTTTGAGCGGCGGAGCCTGTGTGCGCTCGCCCTGCGCGCACTGGAGGTCATATCGCGTTGCGCATCGATGCTGGCGGTTTCGGGCAATGTCGCGCAATTCAAGCCGGTCGGCCTGAAATACCGCGCGTCCGGGCCGCTTCTATGCCGATCGCTGCGCGCGGCGGGCCGACTCCGCTCAAACCCCGCGGCAGTTGCCCGGCTGGCGGACGCTTTGCCCGCCGCCGT
>CAWVGT010000281.1:0-16809 GCA_963928645.1 Candidatus Fimadaptatus sp. | reverse complement strand
GACCTGCTGGCGCCGTATCCCAAGGGCGGCAAGATCGGCCTGTTCGGCGGCGCGGGCGTGGGCAAGACCGTGCTGATAATGCAGTTGATGCGCAACATAACCCAGGAGCACGGCGGCCACGCGGTGTTCACCGGCGTGGGCGAGCGCTCGCGCGAGGGCAACGAGCTGATAAGCGACATGACCGAGTCGGGCGTGCTGGAGCACTCGATGCTGGCGTTCGGCCAGATGAACGAGCCGCCGGGAAGCCGCATGCGCGTGGCGCTGGCGGGCCTTACGATGGCCGAGTACCTGCGCGACCGCGAGAACTCGGACGTGCTGCTGTTCATAGACAACATATACCGGTTCATACAGGCGGGCTCCGAGGTGTCGGCGCTGCTGGGGCGCATACCCAGCGCGGTGGGCTACCAGCCCACGCTGGCCAACGAGCTGGGCGAGCTGCAGGAGCGCATAGCGTCCACGGCGTCGGGCTCGATAACCTCGGTGCAGGCGATATACGTGCCGGCCGACGACCTGACCGACCCCGCGCCCGCGACCACGTTCTCGCACCTGGACGCCACGACCGTGCTGTCGCGCGCGATATCCGAGCTGGGCATATACCCGGCGGTCGACCCGCTGGCCTCGTCCTCGCGCATACTGGAGCCGCGCATAGTCGGCGAGGAGCACTACCAGGTCGCGCGCGCGGTGCAGGCCGTGCTCCAGCGCTACAAGGAGCTGCAGGACATAATCGCGATACTGGGCATGGAGGAGCTGTCCAGTGAGGACAAACTGACCGTGTACCGCGCGCGCAAGCTGCAGAAGTTCCTGAGCCAGCCGATGAGCGTGGCCGAGGTGTTCGTGGGCATACCGGGCAAGTACGTGCCGCTGCGCGACACGATACGCTCGTTCAAGGCGATAATCGACGGCGAGGTCGACGACCTGCCCGAGGCGGCGTTCTTCATGGCGGGCGACATCGACGACGTCAGGCAGAAGGCGCAGGCGATGAAGGCATGAGCAAGCTGTTCCACCTGGAGATGATAACACCCGAGCGGCGCTTCTTCGACGGGCAGGTCGAGTCGGTGCAGCTGCCGTGCCTGGACGGGCTGATGGGCATACTGGCCGACCACGAGCCCGCGGTCATATCGCTGGACGTGGGCACGATAAAGCTGCTGTGCGACGGCAAGTGGATGGAGTGCACCACGTCGTATGGCTTTGTCGAGATACGCCGCGACGAGACGATTATATTCGCCCAGTCGTTCGAGTGGCCCGAGGAGATAGACATAAACCGCGCATTGGCCGCCAAGGAGCTGGCCGAGCGCCATCTGAAGAACCAGCGCAGCCAGCGCGAGTACCTGATAAACAAGGTCGCGCTCGCGCGCGCGATGGTGCGCCTGGAGACCGGGCGCAAGAGCATAAACCATTAAGGCATAAGCAGGCGCATCGCTGGCAAGGCGGTGCGCCTTAGTCTATCGGTAAAGCTGCGCTCGCGTGGATGGGTCAGCGCCTGTTGCGATGGTCATGGCCTTTTTATGCACATTGTGGTCATACATCCTGCGTCTCATCATTGTTTGTATAATCAAATATGTATAAGTCAATTCGGGCTTTAGAGAAACCCGCGGCATGCGGAGGTCAGAGCTTTGTCAACTGTCTGAAGCGCATCGCTGTCTAGGCGGTGCGCCTATGTGCTTAATGCAAAGTGTGCCGGTTCCGGTTCCGGGCGATCGCGCGCGGCTGCGCCGATGTATGTGCGCGCCGGCAGTCGTGAGACGTAAACGCATCGGATATATGGCTGAGACATCAAAGCCCCCGGCGCGCAGGGCAGTTCGGCGCGGCGGGGCATTGGTCTGTTCCCGCCGGCGCATTTGTGCGCGCGCTCGGTTGACATACCGCCGCGCGGGATGATAAAATAAAATGAATGACTATGGCCGCGTGCCGTGCGGTCGCGCGAAAGGATGGATGAGATGCCCAAACGAAGTCGCAGTATACTGCGAGAGAAGTGGCGGGAGGCGCTGACGTCGGTCCTGCCGATAACCGGACTGGTGTTTTTACTCTGCTTTGCGGTCGTGCCGGTGTCAAACGACGCGCTGATGGGCTTTGTGATAGGCGCGGCGCTGCTGATACTGGGCATGGGCCTGTTCACGCTGGGCACCGACTTGGCGATGACGCCTATAGGCCAGCACGTCGGCAGCGCGATAACCCGCTCGCGCAAGCTCTGGTTCATAGCGCTGATAGGCTTTGTGGTGGGCATACTGATAACGCTGTCCGAGCCGGACCTGCAGGTGCTGGCCGAACAGGTGCCGGGCGTGCCCAACATGGTGCTGATGGTGGCGGTAGCGATAGGCGTGGGGCTGTTCCTGGTAGTGGCGCTTTTGAGGATAATTTTAGCGGTGAAGATGTGGTACCTGCTGCTGGGGTGCTACGCGCTGGTGTTCGTGCTGGCGCTGTTCGTGCCAAAGTCGTTCCTGGCGGTGGCGTTCGACTCGGGCGGCGTGACGACCGGGCCGATGACGGTGCCGTTCATACTGGCGCTGGGCGTGGGCGTGTCGGCGATGCGCAACGACTCCGCGGCCGAGAACGACAGCTTCGGCCTGGTCGCGCTGTGCTCGATAGGGCCGATACTGGCGGTCATGGTGCTGGGACTGCTCTACCGGCCGGACGAGGCCGCGTATACCTCCTCGTCGGTCATAGCGGCCAGCACGTCGACCGAGCTGTGGGGCCAGTTCATGAGCGCGCTGCCCAAGTACCTGGGCGAGGTCGCGCTGGCGCTGGCGCCGATTGCGGCGTTCTTCTTCATAATGCAGTTCACGTCGCTGCACATAAAGGGCGCGACGCTGTTTCACATAATCGTGGGCCTGGTGTACACGTATGTGGGGCTGGTGCTGTTCCTGCTGGGCGTGAACGTGGGGTTCATGCCGGTGGGCGACTTCCTGGGCCGGGCGCTGGCCGCGCTGGACTGGAACTGGATACTGGTGCCGATTGGCATGGTGATAGGCTACTTTGTGGTCGCGGCCGAGCCGGCGGTGCACGTGCTCAACAAGCAGGTCTACGAGATAACCGCGGGCGCGATACCCCAAAGGGCGATGAGCATAAGCCTGTCGATAGGCGTGTCGGTGTCGGTGGGGCTGGCGATGCTCAGGATACTGACCGGGTTGCCGATACTGGCGCTGCTGGTGCCGGGCTATGCGCTGGCGCTGCTGCTGATGTTCATAGTGCCGCCGATATTCACGTCGATAGCGTTCGACTCGGGCGGCGTGGCCTCGGGCCCGATGACGGCGACGTTCCTGCTGCCGTTTGCGATGGGCGCGTGCACGGCGCTGGGCGGCGACGTGGTGGCGGACGCATTCGGCGTGGTGGCCATGGTCGCCATGACGCCGCTCATCACGATACAGCTGCTGGGCGTATACTATCGCTTCGGCAAGCGCGGCGCTGCGGCGGTCAAGCCCGAGCAGGCCGAGCCGGTCGAGGATATTATCGAACTCTAGTGAGGTGCGGTCGATGAACGGGATTCGGCTATTGACGATTATCACCAAGCGCGAATACGAGGGCGCGTACATCGAGTTTCTGAAAAAGGACGGGCTGGCGGCGATATTCGGCGCGCCCTGCCAGGGCACGGCCGGCATGAACCTGCTGAACCTGATGGGGCTGGAGCAGACCGAAAAGGCGCTGATGATTGCGCTGGCCGAGCGCCGGCTGGCCGAAAAGCTGATGGGGCGCATGGTATCGCAGCTGGGCATAGACATGCCCGGCAACGGCATAGCGCTGACGATACCGGTCGGCAGCATAGGCGGCGCGAGCTGCATGAAGTACCTTATGGAAAACCAGAACGTTATAATAGGCGGGGTGTCGAATATGGATGAGCGACCGGTGTTTCCGTACGACATGATAGTAGCGATAACCGAGCGCGGCTGCGTTGACATGGTGATGGACGCGGCGCGCACGGCGGGGGCGCGCGGCGGCACGATAATGCACGCCAAGGGCACGGGCACCGAGTTCACGGCGCGGTTCTTCGGCGTGTCGATAGCCTCGGAGAAGGACGTGCTGCTGATAGTGGTCGCGCACGAGGACAAGGACGCGATAATGCGCGCGATAATGGAGAAGGCGGGCATACGCTCCGCGGCGCACACGGCGCTGATATCGCTGCCGGTGGAGAACGTGGTCGGCCTGACCAGCATAATGCACCAGCCGGACGACGAGTAGCCGCGCGCCGGAGCGGGCAGCGCGGCAGGTTTGTGCCGCGCGCCGCGGCCGCAGAGCCGCGCGCACCGGGCGGCGCCGGGGGCGCGGGCAGGTTTGTGCTGATTTGGAATTGGTTGATTTGTGGATTGCCGGGCCGTCGCGCTGGGATTGCGGTGCGACGGCTCGCGTTGTATGTGGCGCTGTAGCATGCGATTGTAGCCGATCGTGGGGCTGCTTGAGCTGCGCTGCAGTGATTTCGTTACCGGGACGCTGCTTGCTTTGTGGCTTGTCTAGCCGTTGCGCCTTGAATGCGGTGCGATGGCTCGCATTGTATGCGGCGCGCTTTAGTGTGCGATTGTTGACTGATTGCAGGTTATTTGAGCTGCGCGGCAATGTTTTGCGCTATCAGGGCGCTGCTTGCTTTGTGGATTGTCGAGCCGTCGCGCCCTAAATGCGGTGCGGCGGCTCTCATCGCACGCCTCGCTTTTTAGTGTACGATGGTGGTTGATGTACGACTATTAACTGATTGCAAGGCTTTTGAGTTGCTCGGAAGAGTTTTGCGCTATCAGGGCGCTGCTTGCTTTGGGGATTGTCGAGCCGTCGCGCCCTGAATGCGGTGCGACGGCCTACATTGTATGCAGCGCTCTTTAGTGTGCGATTATAGACTGATTGCAAGGTTGTTTGAACTGCGCGGCAATGTTGTGCGCTGTCGGGACGCTGCTTGCTTTATGGATTGTTGAGCCGTCGCGCTGAGACAGCGGTGCGACGGCTCGCATTGTATGCAGTGCTCGTTAACATGCGATTGTCGCCGATTTAGGTGTTGTATAAGTTGTGCAGCAGTGGCTTTCTTTATCGAGGTGCTGCTCGCTTTATGGATTATTGAGCCGTCGCGCCTTGAATGCGGTGCGACGGCCCGCATTGTGTGCGGCGCTTTGTGTGCGATTATATTTGGTGTACGATTATAGACTGAATGCAGGGTATATGAGCTGCCCGGCGGTGTTGCGCTGTCGGGCACTGCTCGTTTTGTGGAGTGCCGAGTCGTGCCTTGAATGCGGTGCGACGGCTCACATTACCTCCTACGGTTTCCCCACCAAGTACCCACCAACGCCAAAGTGAACAATGCAACCTAAATAACATACCAGCCGCCCGAACAGCACGGCCCGCGCGCAGCCATCCGCCCGCCGCCGCGCAAGGCCAGGCACAGCGCGAAATCGAATGCAACTTTTATACAGAACGCGGGCATACTGGAAGCGAGGTGAATTTACATGAAGCAGACATGGTTCAGACCGCCGGCATTCCGGCAGTTCTCGCTGGACGCCGACGCCGACGTCGCGCCCAGTCGCCCCGACGGCATCGCGGCGCGCCTGGACGGCCGCCCGTCCGACGGCTCGGCATGCAAGCCGCGTCAGCCTGGGGCGCGCCCTTTGGCCGAATCGCCCGCAGCCGGGGCGGGCGCGTCCGAGTCGCCCGCGCCCGAGGCAGCTACGGCCGAATCCGCATGCAACTCACCCGCGCCCGAAGCGCCCGCACGCCGCGCAGAGCTGCGCGTCATGCCCAGCCCGCCCGCGCGACGTGCGCCGCAGGGCCGCGCGCGCGCCGTGCGCCGGCGCGTGGAGCGCGTGCTGGACAGGTACGGCTACTACATGGCGGTGGGCGTGTGCGCGGCTATGGTGTTCGCGGGCGCGCTGCTGGGCGCGTCGGGGTATGCGCCGCCCGCTCAGCCGCAGCCCACCCAGCTGACGGACGATCGGGTGAGCGACGTGGCGCCCGAACAGCCCTCCGCAGGCGACGGGCTGCTGAGCGCGGACGTGAGCGCCAACGCGGCGCTGGACGGCGACGCCGCGCCCCACAGCCTGAGCTGCTGGCCGCTGGAGGGCGAAGTGTTGACCGCGCACTCGCTGGACGCGCTGGTGTATCAGCCCACGCTGGGCGCATACGCGACCCACTCCGGCATAGACATCGCCGGCAGCGCGGGCCAGGTCGTGGTCGCGTGCGCGGACGGCGAGGTCGCGCAGTGCTGGCGCGAGTCGCTGCTGGGCAACGTGGTCGAGGTGCGGGGCGCGGACGGCGTGGTGACGCGCTATGCCAACCTGGCCTCGCTCGAGCTGGTCAGCGAGGGCATGAGCGTGAGCGCCGGCGACGCGCTGGGCGCGATAGGCACCAGCGCCATGAGCGAGTCGCTGCTGGCGCCGCACCTGCACTTTGAGGTGCTGATCGACGGCCGGAGCGTGCCGCCCGAGGACTGGCTGCCCGAGCGCTGACGCGCCCAAAAGAGCGTCCGCCGGCGCAGGGGAGAGCGCCGGCGGACTTGATTTGGGGGGAGATAAATAAGAGGAGGATATATAATCAAGCGGAGCATACGCCCGCGCCTGAGCGGGATTAAGCGGGCGCTCGGCCCGTTGCGAGTGCGTCGGCCATCGTGCGTGCGGGGGCGTTCCGGGCAGCGCCGTGCGGCGCAACGGGTTGGGCGGCGGGAGCCGGGGCGGGCGCGCGCGGTTGTGTGCGCCTTGCGCCGTGGTCGCGCGCCGCGCCGCCTGTGGGCGCCGCGCGCGGGCGCATGCAGCGCGCCGTGCGCGCCTGCCGGATCCTGGGGCCGCATCACCGCCGTGGCGCTGCGCCTGACTGACGCGCGCCGTGCCGGTTTGCCTGCCGTTAATGATGATATGAGCCGACGCCGCCGATATGAGTCGTGCGCGCAAATATGCGTCACAGCTCGTCGGCGTGGACGGTCACGCGGCCCAGCGATATGTTCAGATTGCCGTTGCGGCAGCGCAGCTCGTCCATAAACGCCTTCTGGCGCAGCGGGTCGCGCAGCGCGACCAGGTATTGCAATTCATACAGCGCGCCCATGTTGGTGGTGCGCACGCGCACCAGCTCGCACGAGGTGGTGTACGCGCTCATCAGGTCGTCGAACAGACCGGCATAGTCCAGATCCTCGGGTATCGTGATCTTGAGCTCGCTGCGCACATTGCGCGCGCGGCCAAAGCCCGTGCGATCCAGCGCGATCGCCGCGCCGCCTATCACCACGAGGAATATCAGCGCCACCGCGATATAGCCGGTGCCGGTGGCCAGTCCCAGCGCCATCGCCAGGAATATCGCGCCTATGTCGCGCGCGTTGCCGGGCACCGAGCGGAACCGTATCAGCGAAAACGCGCCCATAACCGCCACGCCCGTGCCCAGGTTGCCGTTGACAAGCATTATGACCAGCTGCACTATCGCGGGCAGCAGCGCCAGCGTTATCACAAAGCGGCGGTTGTACTCGTTGTGGTACATGTAGACCAGCGCCGCGCCCACGCCGACGACAAGCGAGGTCAGCGTGCACAGCGTCAGCGCGATCGGATCGATCGACGAGCTCGAGGTAGCGAGTATGCTGTCAAGCACTGAAAAGACTTCCTTTCAAGCGGCGCATGTCCTCGTGCAGCACGAAGTTTAAAAAGCACTCGCCGTACTTGGAGAACGAGGTGGGGTATATGCCCAGGCGGGTGAGTTCATGGCTGAGCCAGAGCGGCAGCGCGCCGGGTATCTTGATCTCCATCAGCGTAGTGCCGCCGGGCAGCAGCAGCCGGCCCCGCGGCGGCGCGTCCAGCCTGAGCGCGTCGCCGCGCCAGCGTATGTCGCGGTCAAACGTTATGCGCAGCCCGGGCGTCTCGGGCGCGTACAGCGCCTCGCGGTCGTAGGCTATGAACGCCATGGGCTGGACGCGGTGCGCCTGCTCGAACCAGTTGAGCTCGCAGGCTATCTGGCGCGCGACGCCCTGCTGCCTGGCGATGAACGCGGGCGCGAACCCGCGCTGCGCGGCGAACTGGTCGGCCTCGTCCAGCGTGACGCCTATCCGGCGCTTGTATACCACGCCCTTGAACTTCTTCTTGATCTCAAGGAACACGGTGTCGCCGCGCGCCGGCACGCCGTAGCTGCGCAGCCGGAGCTTTTCCTTGTAGAGCGGCTTGTCCAGCGAGCGCCGTATCAGCGCGTAATCCGGGGTGTCGAAGTAAACGTTGCATATCGTGTGCAGTCCGAACTGATCGCGCGTCATGCGCGCGTCCAGCGCATGGCTCAGCGCGGCGTACTGCCGTGAGTCGAGCAGATACTTCTTTTCGATGCGCATAAAAGTATCCTGATATCCGGTCATGTAGGTCGCCTCCCTTGCGCCGGTCCCTGTCGACATGGGTATTTTACCGCCTGAAACTTAAATCAGTCTGAATCGCACGCTTCAGGCTCGCTTAAGGTTCGCGCATCGCGCGGGGGCCTGCCGCGGCAGCCAGCCAGCGATCCGTGCGCGCCGCCCGATTTTGCGCGGCGCGAGGTTGAATGCGCGGCGAACCGTGTAGTATAATGTGGAAAACGGGCGCGGCCTCGGCCGCGCGGGGCGGTGGTTTGATGGCGCAGGATGATGGTCGCGGCGCGCTGGGCGCATGCAGGCGGTTCTTGCGCGCGTATATTGAGGCGCAGAACCTGGAACTGACGGCGCGCTGCCTGCACGAGGGCGTGGAACTGGTCACGTATGAGCTGCGCGCGCCGGTGCGCGGGCGGGACGCGGTGTGCCGCGCGCTGGCGCATTGCCGGCCGATGCGCAGCGCCGGCTTTACGTTGGCGGACGATGCGCTCTGCCGCAGCGCGCTGAGCGCGGATTGCGACATGGTCATGGGCTCGGTTGCGTTGCGCCCGCGCCAGGGCGGGCCCGGGCGCGGATTCAAGCTGAGCGCGGCGCTGGTGCGGCGCGCGGGCGAATGGCTGGTGCGCGCGCTGCACGTGGCGGTGGACGCCGCGCCCGACGAGCCGGACGACTGGCGCGGGCTGATAGACGCCGCGCCGTGCGCCGCGGCGCTGGTCGACCAGGGCGGCGGTGCGCCCCGCGCGACTTACTGCAACCGGCGCATGTGCGAGCTGCTGGGCGTGAGCCGCGCCGACGCGGAGCGCGCGCCCCGCATGGCCGAGACCGCACTGGAGCGCGCGCTGAGCCGCGCCGAACCGCGCGCGCTGAACCGCGCGCTTGCGGGTGCGAGCGGCGCGGCGCTGGAGTGCGCCGGGCTCAGCATGGCGCTGACGCCGCTGGCGCAGGGGCAGCTCGGCGTATACGCGCGCCCGGGCGCCGAGCCCATGCCGCGCGCCGCGGCGCTGCTGGATTGCTGCGGCGGCCAGGTCGAATTCGAGTTTGTGGGCGGACTGGTGCGGCGGCTGTACGCCAGCGCGGGCGCGCGCCGGCTGGGCGGGCTGTGCGCGTGCGATTACGGCCTGGCTGACGTAGACCGGCTCGTAGCGCTGATACATCCCGACGACGCTGCGGCGTTCAGGCGCGCGTTTGCGCAGCTGCGCGCCGGCGTCGAGTCGGTCGCGCTGGGCGTCAGGCTGCGCTGCGACGGCGGGTTCAGGCGGGTCTACTTCTGTGCGCGGCGGCGCGTAGGCGCGCGCGAGCTCAGGTACGACGCGGCATACCTGGATCTTGAGCGCATGGCGCCCGGCGAGCCAGCGGCGCTGGACGGGCCCTCGCGCATGGACGCCTCGTCGAGCGCTCAGCCTGCGCCCGACGCGCCGCCGGCCGAGCGCGACGGTACGCAGGCCGCGGCCGAGGCGGAGCTGGCCGAGCGCTGCCGGCTGTTGACAGAGGGCGAGGCGCTGTTCACGTTCGACTACTATCCGGCGCGGGACGAGCTGCACTATTCGCTGCGCGAGTCCGGGCGGCTGACGCGGCGCGTGTTGGGCAATTACCTGAAGTTCGTGGTGCGCGATTCGGGCATATATCCCGGCCATGTGTCCGAGTACCTGCGCGCGCTGAGGCAGGCGTGCGCCGCGCCGGGGCGGGGCGAGGTGGAGTTCAGGTACATGTGGCGGGGCGAATACCGCTGGGTAAGGCTGAGCTACTGCAGCGAGGCGGGCGAGGCGGGCGCGGTGGTGCGGGTTGCGGGCCGGCTGGACGACGCGCAGGCCGCGCATGCGCGCGCGGACGAGCTGACGCGCGACGTCGAGTGCAGCGACGCGTGCCGGCGCGCGCTGTGCCAGGGCGCGGCGCTGGCGCTCACGTACGACCTTGAGACCGGCCGGCGCGTGGATACCGGCGCGGATGTGGTGCCCGAGGCGCTGCGCGGCCGGGAGGCGCTGGTCAACGCCATGACGCTGCTGCGCGACCGGCTGACGCACCCCGACGACCGGCGCGAGCTCAACCGGGCGTGGAGCCACTGCACCGGCGCGCACGACAGCAGTTCGGATAGGCGCGTGGAGCTGGAGTGCCGGCTGGCGCTGAGCGGGGCGGAGGATGAGTATCGCTGGATGCGGCTGGCGCTGGCGACCAGCGGCCATGGGCGGCGCTGGGCGTTCATATGCGCGTTTGACATAGACGAGCGCAAGCGCCGCGAGCTGTACTACGAGCGTCAGGCGCGCCTGGAGCGCCTGACCGGGCTGATGAACGGCGCGGCGATGCGCGAGGCGTGCGCGCGGCTGGAGTTCGCGGGCGCGCCGGACGGCGTGGAACGCGCGCTGGTGCTGGTGCGCATTGACCGGCCCGAGCCGGGCGGCGAGGCGAGCGGGCGGCTACTGCTGGCCGCGGCGGACACGCTGCGGGCGCTCAGGCAGGAGCGCGAGCTGCTGTGCCGGTTCGAGCGCGACGAGTTCGGCATGCTGATAGAGGTGCGCGGCGGCGAGAGCGTGCTGCGCGAGCGGCTGCGGATAATGAGCGTGGCGCTGAGCGGGCTGGCGGTGCGCGAGCCGCGCGCAGGCGCATGGCTGGGCGCGGCGATAGCGCCGCGCGACGGGCGCGACCTGGACGCGCTCTACGGGCGGGCGGCGCGCGCGCTGGGCTGGGCGGTGGCGCGCTCGCGCGAGCGGTATGCGATATACGCGCGCGGCGCGGACGCGGCGCTGAGCGTGCAGACCGGGGCGCCGGGCGGCCAGGCGCGCGCGTATGTGCGCACGCTGGGCGGCTTTGAGCTGTTCGCGGACGGGCGCGCGGTGCTGTTCAGCAGCGCCAAGGCGCGCGAGATGCTGGCGCTGCTGGTCGACCGGGGCGGCGGGTTTATGACCTATGAGGAGCTGATAGCGCGGCTGTGGCCGGACGAGCCGGTGAACGCGCTGACGCTCGCGCGCTGCCGCAAGATCGCGATGCGCCTGAAGAACGCGCTGCGCGAGCACGGCATAGAGGACATAGTGGAGGCGGCCAAGGGTCGCCGGCGCATAGCGGCCGAGCGGGTGGAATTCGACTTCATGCGCGCCGACGAGCTGGGCGCGCCGGCGGGCGACTACATGAAGGGCTACGCCTGGGCGCAGGCCAGCCCCACGGCGCTGAGGCTGCGGGGAGAGCCCGGCAGCGCGGAGTAGCGCGCGGCAGCGGCGCCGGCGGATGCGCGCATGTTGCCGTTCATATGTGGGAACACGGGCGATTTGCGCGGCGACCAGGGCGACGCTTGATTTAAAGGCCATGTGCGGCGAGCCATGCCTCTGGTTGCGAGGGCTATCTGTCAGGTCGCTGCCGGCGCGCATGGCGGCGTGCGCCCGAGCGCGCAGGCGGGCGCGATGTGAACAGCCCGGATAGTCGGCTGACTGGCGCACGGGGTCATGAGCGGCAGACGTGCCTTTCATTGCGCCGCTTGCCACGCGATCTGGCGTGCGCCCGAGCGCGCAGGCGGGCACGATGTGAACAGCCCGGATAGTCGGCTGACTGGCGCATGGGCAACGAGCGGTAGACCTGCCTTTCATTGCGCCGCTTGCCACGTGATCTGGCGTGCGCCCGAGCGCGCAGGCGGGCGCGATGTGAACGGCTCGGATAGTCGGCTGACTGGCGCATGGGCAATGAGCGGCGGACGTGCCTTTCATTGCGCCGCTTGCGACGTGATATGGCGTGCGCCAATCATGTCGTCAACAGCGTCGTTGCCTGCCCGCACTGTGGGCCGTTTGCCAAACACTAAACGCGCGCGGTCGCACTTGGATGGAGGCAGAACCAGCCATTGGGGTCTGCTGTCTGGCATGCGGGCCAACATGTGCCAACCGCGGCCCGGGCTGCGCCGCAGATCGTGCGTGCATATCACTGTCCGGGATACGGCCCAGCGGTCGTGCCGCAGCGCCTCCGGCCGCGCCGTGACGGCTCCGCCCGCCGCTGCGCATTGAGCCGCCCATGGCCCGCACGCGCGCCCGCCTTTGACACGCGCGCGCGCTTGGGGTATAATATCCGGGAAAATAAAATTGGCGCAAGTCGCGCCGTGTGAGGCAATATGCAGATATACTATACGACTGACGAGGCCGGCACGCTGCGGATAGCGCGCGAGCTGGGCGCGACGCTGCGCGCGGGCGACATCGTGCTGCTGCGCGGCGATATGGGCGCGGGCAAGTCGGTGTTCGCGCGGGGGCTGGCGCGGGGGCTGGGCATCGTCAGCCACATAACCAGCCCCACGTTCACCACGATGCAGCAGTATTCGGGCCCGCGCGGCAACTTCTATCACTTCGACCTGTACCGCATGGACGACCCGGAGCAGCTGTTCGAAACCGGGCTCAACGAGTACATGGGCGGCGACGGCATTGCGGCGATAGAATGGCCCGAAAACGCCAACCTGGATCCGGAAGGCGCGTACACGGTGCGCATGGAGCGCGTGAGCATCGGCGACGTGCCGCCGGGCGAACAGCCGGTGTCGGGCGACCACAACGTCAGCGAGCTGCCCGACGGCTTCGCGCGCCGGATCACGATCGCCGCGCCGGGGGAGGTTTGAGCATGAACATACTGGCGATGGACACATCCGGGCCGTACGCATCGGTCGCGCTGATGCAGCGCGGCACGATAACCCACGAGGAAAACGCCCGCCACGGCCTGACGCATTCGCAGACCGTGCTGCCCATGGCGCAGCGCGCGCTGGAGAGCGCCGGGCTGCGCGCGGCCGACGTCGACATATTCGCGTGCACCGTGGGGCCGGGCTCGTTCACCGGCGTGCGCATAGGCGTGACCACGGTCAAGGCGCTGGCGCACGCGACCGGCGCGCGGGCATTGGGCGTGGACGCGCTGGAGGCGCTGGCATACGGCGCGGCGGGCTTTGGCGGCGTGATAGCGCCTATGTTCGACGCGCGGCGCGGCCAGGTGTACGCCGCGGCGTTTGGCGGCGGCGCGCGGTTTGAGCGGCTGCGGGACGACCTGGCCGCGCCGGTCGAGGAATTCGTTTCGGCGCTGCCGGCGGGCGAGGTCATGTTCCTGGGCGACGGCGCGGACGCGTGCCGCGATAAGCTGCTGGCGCTGCGGCCGGACGCGCGGTTTGCGCCGGCGCATCTTAACTACCCGCGCGCGGCGGCGGTGTGCGCGCTGGCGCAGCTCGCGCCCG
Organism: Candidatus Fimadaptatus sp.; assembly: GCA_963928645.1. Taxonomy (GTDB): domain Bacteria; phylum Bacillota; class Clostridia; order Christensenellales; family Aristaeellaceae; genus Fimadaptatus. Next base: position 3,367 of record CAWVGT010000281.1, on the reverse strand, counting down.
AGCGCGCGGTGGACTATCTGGCGCTCAAGCCGCTGTACCTGCGCGCGCCGCAGGCCGAGCGCGAGCGGCTGGCAAAGGGGTTGAAGGTATGACGTGCCGGCTGATGACGCTGGACGATCTGGACGCAGTGCACGCGATAGAGTGCGAGTCGTTCGCGACGCCGTGGTCGCGCCAGTCGTTTGAGGAGGAGCTGACGCGCAACCGGTGCGCGCGCTATCTGGTGATAGAGCAGGACGGCGAGGTCGCGGGCTATGGCGGGGTCTGGTTCGTGGTCGACGAGGCGCACGTGACCAACATAGCGATCGCGCCGCGCTGGCGCGGCCGGGGGCTGGGCACGCGGCTGCTTGAGGACATGCTGCAGTTCGCGGCGGACTCGGGCATGGCGTTCATGACGCTGGAGGTGCGGCGCTCCAACGAGGTCGCGCAGCGGCTCTACCGCGCGCATGGCTTTGTGGACGTGGGCTACCGCAAGCGCTACTACGAGGACAACCACGAGGACGCGCTGATAATGACCACGCTGAGCCTGCCCGAGCCGCATCCCGAGGACGATCCGTTCCTGGTGCACGAGCCGGACGGGGCGGAGGAGTGAAGGGGCGCCCATGCGTGCGAGCGGGCGTGGCGTGGCGGGTTCGATCGACTTGCCGGCGCGGCCTGCGCTTTGGCCCACGGCCGGGCGACCCGCGCGGCACTTAACAGGCATATATCAATGGTGCCACCGAATCGCAAAATAAGCGACGCGGCGGCACTTTATTATTTGCGCCAAATGGGATAAAATAACAGCGTGGCGCAGTGCGGATCGGCGCGACTGCGCTTAGGTGCGGGCGAACCCGGCGGTTCCGGCCGGGCGCGGTTCACGCCGCGCCCGGATATGCGCGCGGAGGCCGGGGCGCGCAGGGGAGGTGCGGGCATGAGTCAACTGTTCGGGCCGGACGGCGAGGGCGGCAAGCCGCTGTACCTGCTGCTGCGCGACAAGCTGAGGCGCGCGATACTCTCGGGCGAGCTGCCGCCGGGCAAGCTGCCCTCGGCGCGGGACATGGCGCGGCTGGAGCACGTCAGCCGCAACACCGTGGACGCGGCATACGCGTATCTGCGCGACGAGGGGCTGGTCAGCGTGCGGCCGGGCCAGGGCACGTTCGTGGTCAGCGGCGCGGGCGCGCGACCTGCGGCGGCCGGCCCCGCGCTGGACTGGGACGCGCGCATCAGCCGCGCGGCGCGCGCGTTCACCCACTACCGCGAGGACGAGGCCCCGCTCGAACACGGCGGGCACGACGTGATATCGTTCACGTCGCTGGCGCCCGATCACAACACGTTCGCGGTGCAGGCGTTTCGCAAGGTCATGAACGACGTGCTGGCCGCCGACGACGGGCGGCTGCTCAACTACGGCTATGCGCGCGGGTACGAGCCGCTGCGCCAGTACCTGCTTTGCGACATGCGCGCCAAAGGCATAAATACCGACGGCCAGGAATTGATTATAGTGAACGGCTTTCGCCAGGGCGTGGAGCTGGTCACGCGCGTGCTGGTCGACGAGGGCGCGCGCGTGCTCATCGAAGCGCCCACGTACAACGGCGTGATAGGCGTGCTCAAGAGCCGCATGGCCGACATAGGCGCGGTCGACATGGACGCGCAGGGCATGGATCCCGTGCTGCTGGAGCGCGAGATACTCAAAAAGCGCCCGGCGCTGGTGTACTGCGTGCCGACCTATCAGAACCCCACCGGCATCAACATGCCGCTGGAGCGCCGGCGCGAGGTGCTCAGGGTGTGCGCGCGCCACCGCGTGCCCATACTCGAGGACGGCTTCAACGAGGAGCTGCGCTTTCGCGGCGAGAGCTATCCCACGCTCAAGGCGATGGACACGGCGGGGGTCGTCATATACGCGGGCAGCTTTTCCAAGGTGCTGTTCCCGGGGCTGCGCATAGGCTGGGTGCTCGCGCCGCGGGCGCTGTACCGCTATCTGCTCAACGAGAAGTTCAACCAGGACATACACACGTCCACGGTGATACAGGCGGCGCTGAGCGAGTTCCTGCGGCGCGGCTGCCTTGAGCGCCACCTCAAGGCCAGCCGGGTGCTGTACCGCGAGCGCATGGCGGCGCTGCTGGACGCGCTGGATCAGCACTTTGGCGACATAGCCGACTGGCGCCGCACCGACGGCGGGTTCTCGGTGTTCGTGACGCTGCGCGGGGGCGTGGACGCGCGGGCGCGGCTGGAGCGGGCGCGCGCGGCGGGCGTGATGTACGTGCCGGGCGACGTGTTCTACCCGGACGGGCGCGGCCGCGATTCGATGCGGCTGGGCTTTTCGCGGCTGAGCGCGGACGAGATACGCGAGGGCGTGCGCCGGCTCAGGGGCGTGTTCGACTGAGCGGCTGGAGGGTTAATATGGCAATCGAGATACGCGCCGCGGCGCCGGGCGACGCCGACGGCATGGCCCGGATATACCGCGAGGCGCTGGGCTATGGCTACATGACCGGGGACATGGTGCGCGCGGGGCTTGCCGGCATGGCCGCGCGCGGCGGGTATGTCAACTGCGTGGCGCTGGCGGACGGCGAGGTCGTGGGCGTGATAAGCGCCCAGTTCTCGCTGGCGCTGGAGGTCGCGGGCGAGTACCTGACGATACTGGGGCTGGCGGTGGACGCGCGGGCGCGCCGGCGCGGCGTGGGCCGGGCGCTGATGGAGCATGTGGAGGGCGTGGCGCGCGCGGCCGGCATAAGGTACATCACGCTGACCAGCGGCTTTGCGCGCACCGGCGCGCACGCGTTTTACGAGCGGCTGGGCTATAGCCGGCGCTCATACAAGTTCGTCAAGGGCGACAAGCGCTGATGGCACAGATGGCTGCGAGGTTTTGGGAGGGCGCGGCTGTTGCCCACGCGGTGCTGGGCGCTGTGTAGGCGCGCGGTGCCTGCCGGTCGCTCGTTGTGGGCTGGATGAATGATGTGCGTCCACGCCCGCTAAGTGGACACATTGCAACGCAAAGGCGCAGTGTATGTCGGCGGGCGGCGCGGGGAGCGACTGCAGGTGCGCGGTTTCGGCAGGGCGCGGCTTAGCCTGTGTGTTGCCCGTCGCGGGCTGATCTGATGACGCGCGCCGCCCGGCCAATTGACCGCGCACCAATGCAAAAGCGCAGCGTGCGTCGTCGAGCGGCGCGGCTCCATAGCGCCGAAGGAAGCAATTTTGACATATAACGGCGGCGGCCGGGCGCGACGCGCCCACGCGGCCCGGCATTTCAGGAGGTAGCGATGTTAGCTGAGTGCGGCATAAACTACGAGATATTTGGCAACGAGGGCAAGTACATACTGTGTATGCACGGCTGGGGCGGCAACATGGACAGCTTCAAGCCGCTCACGCGCGACCTGAGCGCGATACCGGGCGCGGC